>DATMHK010000034.1:0-37739 GCA_035554995.1 Gemmatimonadaceae bacterium | reverse complement strand
GCCGCCGCATGTCGTTCGACAGATGCAATTGCGTCGCGCGGACCTCGTGGACGCCGCTGTCGGCTTCGACCAGCGCGGCCGTCCAACGGTCGTCGAGATTCGCACGGTCAACGAGTCTGACCCTGTTCTCGCCACCAAACGCCCCGAGTTCAACGCACTTCCCGCGTCCTATCCGGAGCGGAAGTTGTTCCTCGAGACGGGACGTCCGGCGCGCGGCGGCGCCGAGCTCATTCGCCGCGCTGTGGACCTTATCGCGCCGATCGGGTATGGCCAGCGCGCGTTGATCGTCGCGCCGGCGCGCGCCGGTAAGACGACGCTCCTCCACGCGATCACCGAAGGCGTCGCGCTCAACCATCCGAACGCGGCTCTGCTCATTCTTCTCGTGGACGAGCGTCCGGAGGAAGTGAGCGAGGCAATCTCGTGGGGCGTCGGCGAAGTGATCTCGTCGAGCTTTGACCAGCCGGCGCAGCGTCACGTCGAAGTGACGGAGATGGTCCTGAACCGCGCGCACCGGTTGGTGGAGAGCGGACGGGACGTCGTCATCGTCCTCGACTCGCTCACGCGTATGGCCCGCGCGCACAACACCGCTGAACGCGGAACGGGGCGCACACTCTCTGGTGGTCTCGACGCGACGGCGATGGCGAAGCCGAAAGCGTTCTTTGGGTCGGCCCGCTCTATCCCATCGACATCCGGCGGCGGCTCCCTGACGATCATCGCCACGGCCTTGGTCGAGACGGGATCGCGCATGGACGACGTGATCTTCGAGGAGTTCAAGGGCACGGGCAACTGCGAGATCAAGCTTGATCGCGGCTTGGCCGAGAAGCGCATCTATCCCGCGATCGACATCGGCACCAGCGGCACGCGACGCGAAGAGAAACTGTTCCGCCCCGACCAGATCGACAGCGTTTTCACGCTGCGCCGCGGCTTGAGCCAGATGCCGCCACAGTCGGCAATGGAATGGCTGATCAAGCGCATTGCGGCGACGCCGTCGAATGACGCCTTGTTGGCGGGGTTGTGAGGGGCGTTTTCAGCTAGACAGCTAATAGCTAAAGCGATCAGCGAATCGGTACTGGACGCGGCAGCCAACGGCTGCCGCGTACCTTTTTGCTGGTAGCTTTAGCTACTGGCTGATAGCTGACGCTGAATTGGGCATTCAGCGAGCTCATGTATTCAGCCCGGTCTACTGCTTGCTCAGTAGCGGGCGACATGCGGCACTCCATCTATCGATGGCTTGCGACCTACGCTGCCGGGGCGGCACTCGTCGCTCCGCAACTCCTTGGCGCGCAGAATACCCGCGACCAGCAGCGTGAAGCCCCGGAGGTCCGAAAGCTCACCTTCAGCGGCGTCAAAAGCGTCGACCAGAACGACTTGCAGAAGAGCATCGCCACCCAGGCCACCAAGTGCCGGAGCATGCTCCTCATGCCCTTTTGCTGGATCAGCCACTCGCCGACCATCGAGGACAAGCACTACCTCGACCAGGCCGAATTCGAGCGCGACGTCCTTCGCGTTCGGTTGTACTACTGGAAGCACGGCTACCGCGACGCCACCGTCGATACGACGGTGGCGCGCAGCGGCGCGCACCAGGTGCACATCGCCTTCAACGTCCACGAGAACCAGCCGACCGTCGTCCGCAAGATCGCGATCAAGTACGACTCGTCGCTGATCTCCGACAAGGTTCGCAACCGGCTGACGGTGCTGCGCGCCGCGAAGCCGCTCGATCTCGTGTTGCTCGACTCGATGCGCCTGATGTTTCAGAACGAGCTGTGGGATCTCGGCTACGGCGACGCGGTGATCGACGCGACGGTGAACGTCGACAGTGTCGCGCGCGTCGGCGACGTGGCGATGACGTTGACGCCGAACCGCCGGACCACCATCGGCACGATCACCATCGCCGGCAATCAGCGGGTCAACATCGCGACGATTCGCAACTCGCTCACTTTCCAGAAGGGCGATCTGTATCGGCAGAAGGACATCCTCGAGAGCCAGCGCAACCTCTACGAGTCGAACCTGTTCCGGTTGGCGGCGATCGACGTGCCGCCGCAGTACGACAGCGTGAAGAACGTGATCGTCGACGTCACCGAAGCGCCGATGCACGAGGCACGCGTCGGCCCCGGGATCTCGAGCGTCGACTTCCTGCAGTTCCAGGCGCACTACACCGCGTACAACATGCTCGGAGGCGCGCGACGCCTCGACGTCGATGCGACCGCCGGCAACCTGTTCGCGAGCGCGCTTCAAGGGCGGGGCTTCTTTCGCGACGTCTCGAGCGAAGTCGGCGAACAAAACGTCTCGCCCTACCTCGAGCCGACGTACAACGCGAGCATCGACTTCAAGCAGCCCGCGTTCCTCCAACGCCCGAAGGATCAGGCGGCCGTCGGCGTCTTCACCCACCGCAACATCAACCCCGGCGTGTTCATCGACCGAGGCTACGGCGGGCAGACGACGCTCACGCACCAATTCCTCCCGCGCTTCCCGGTCAGCATCAACTATCGCTACGAGTTGAACCGTGTGGATGCGAGCGAGGTGTACTTCTGCGTGAACTTCGGCGTCTGCGACACGCGAACGATCGTCACGCTGCGGTCACATCACTCGCTGTCTCCGCTCACGCTGACCGGATTCATCGATCATTCGGACTCGCCCTTTTCGCCGACGAAGGGATATCTCGCGCGCGTCGATCTCGAGCACGCGTCGCAGTTCACGGCCTCGGACTATCAATACAATCGCGCCTTCTTCGACGGCTCGCTGTACGCGCACCGAAGCGGAACGCTGCAGGTGCTCGCGACGCATCTGCGCGTGGGCTGGGTCCGTCCCATCGTCGCCGGTCTGGATAGCGGCGTGTTGCATCCGCGCAAGCGCTTCTACGCCGGCGGCGCGAACTCGGTTCGTGGGTACGCCGAGAGCCAGCTCGGACCGCGCGTCCTGACGATCGACGCGACGAGTCTCGGCCCGAAGGACAGCTTCAACGGCGGTGTATGCGAGCCGACGCTCGGCTCGCTGCGTTTTTGCGACCCGAACTCGCGAAACCTCGGTAACGGGGACTTCGTGAGCCAGCCGCTCGGCGGGACGTCGCTCGTCGAAGGCAGCGTCGAGTACCGGATGCCGCTGCCGCTGGGGCCGAACCTTCGCCACTTCGTCGGCGCCGTGTTCGTCGACGCCGGCATCGTGGGTTCGGCAAGCGTGCGCGGTCTGGAGACGATCAGCAATTTCGTAAAGGGCACGTGGGCCGTGACGCCGGGCTTCGGGATCCGCTATCAATCGCCTGTCGGCCCGATCCGCGTAGACCTCGGGATCAACCCCGGCAAGGTCGACCAACTCGCCGTGGTGACGGCGCTGCAGGACAGCACCGGCCGTTCGATCATTGTTCCCTTGCTCGGAACGCGCGGGTTCTCGTCGGGCAAAACGTTCCTCAACCGGCTCGTGCTGCACTTCTCCATCGGCGAGGCGTACTGATGGCGGCGTGGCGCGAGCAGCCCGGCGGCGCTCGACCGCCCGGCGAGCCTGACGAGGAACGACGCCACCTCAGCGTCGTTGAAGGCGATCAACGGCTCAACTGGCGACGGGGAATTCTCGTCGGGACGGCGCTCATCTCGCTCTTGCTGTTGATCGCGATTCTGGGGGTGCTGGTCTTCACGAGCACCGACTGGGGACGCGAACGTGTGCGTCGTTATGCCGTCGATGCGCTCAGCGGAATGCTGCGCGGTCGCGTGACGATCGGCCGTCTCGAGGGGAACCTGTTGAGCGGCGTCACCGTGCACGACTTCACGATCACCGACAGCGCCGGCAAGCCGTTCATCGCCATCGAATCAGCGTCGAGCAAGTACAGCGTGATGTCGCTGCTGCGAAAGCGCGTCTGGCTGGATCAGGTGTACGTCGTCCGGCCGCTCATCGTCATCGACCGTCTGCCGAAAGGCGATTGGAACTGGCAGCGCATCTTTCCCCGCGACACCTCCCACAAGCCGCCGAGTCAGCAAACTGGGTGGGGCGATTGGATACGTTTGACAAACGTAAGCCTGAGTGGCGGCCAATTGATCGTGCGGACGCCATGGCATCCGAGCGAGCGCTTGAGTCCCACGGCGCGTGACAGCGCGATCCGAGATGTGATGGCGGGGAAGGGGCGCCTCGTCATCCAGCGAGCGGAAGGCGGTTATCAGAAAACCGTGCGGCTCGACTCGGTGAACGCCGTGCTTCCGCTGGTGCGCCTCGCCGAGCCTGGGATCAAGGACCGGCTCGCGGAAGTGGCGGCGATGTCGATGCAAGCATTTCCGTTCCGCCCGCCGGGAGCGATCGTCCGCGACCTGAAAGGCGCGTTCTCGTTCAACAACGATTCGGCCTGGTGGAAGAGCGCGTACGTCGAGATGCCGAACTCGAAGGCGAACGGCAGCGGCAGCTATGTGTTCTCGAGCGGCGACATGACGCTCAACGTGCACAGCGACCCCGCGAGCTTCACCGACCTGCGCTGGGTGTATCCACGGCTGCCCTCGGACGGACGCGGCAAGCTCGATCTGGGGCTCGCCTGGCGCGGCGCGTTGCAGAGCTACACGATCACCAACGCCGACATCACCATGGCCGGCAGCCACACGACCGGAAAGCTCGGAATCACGCTCGGCGATACGATCACCATCCGCGACACCGATCTGCGCTTTACCGGCGTGGATACGCGGACGCTCGAGCAGCTGATCACGGGGTTCAAATCACCGAGGCGTGGGGTTTTCTCCGGACACACCATCGTGAGCGGCGGACGCCACGCGCTGCAGGTGAACGGCGACGTCACCTTCGACGACCAGCGGGCGGGCACGAGTCGCGTCATAGCGAACGGCATGGTGGGGTTCCTCGACAACGGCGGCGTGCAGGCGCGCGAGCTCAAGCTCCAGCTGCGTCCGTTGCAGGTCGACCTGGTAAAAACGTGGAAAGCCGATCTACCGATCGGTGGCGTGCTGGTCGGGAACGCGACCGTCAACGGCAACACGACGTCGCAACTTGGCCTCACCTTGAACATCGAGCACACCGATCGCGGTGCGCGCTCCGTGCTCGAGGGCCGCGCCGCCGTGAAGCTCGCCGGCACCAAGTCGTTCGACGTGGACGTCGTCGCGCAGCCGGTGTCACTCGTCGAAGTCGGACGATTCTTCCCCGCGGCCGGTCTACACGGAACGGCGATCGGACCGATCCACCTCGCCGGCACGCTCGCCAACCTGCGCGTCAACGCCGACCTCCGTCTTCCCGACGGTGGACACTTCGACGCGCGCG
Source organism: Gemmatimonadaceae bacterium (assembly GCA_035554995.1). Taxonomy (GTDB): domain Bacteria; phylum Gemmatimonadota; class Gemmatimonadetes; order Gemmatimonadales; family Gemmatimonadaceae; genus JAQBQB01. The sequence goes on along the minus strand of DATMHK010000034.1, from coordinate 32,498 downwards.
GCGCGGTCGATTTGGCAAGCCGCGACAAGGGCTATGACCTGACAGCGCATCTCTTCACGCTCAACCTGCGCACGATTACGACGAAGGCGCCGGTCACGTCGCTCACCGCAAGCGCGATGGTGCGTGGGAGAGGAACGCAACTCGCCACGATGCGCACGACAATCGCGGCCGATCTCGCGACGTCGCGCTGGGATACGCTCGCGGTGGATACAGCGTCGGTGCGCGCGACGCTCGCCAACGGGCTCGCGCAAATCCAGCGTCTTTACGCGCACGGCTATCACACCGCCGCGAACGTCAGCGGCAACTTTGGCTTGACGCGCACTACGAGCGGCGAGCTGACGTACAAGGTCGCCATCGATTCACTCGGCGCGTTCAACCGATGGCTCCCCAAGACGCAAGCAAACCGACCGCCAACGGTATCGCCGCGTCCGCGCGCCGCGGCGCAAGCGTTGGCGCGGGCCCGTGAGGACTCGGCGCGCATCGCCCGCGCGAGCGAGATGCAGCGCCTCATCACCGGCGCGCCGGGGCCGAAGCTCAGCGTGCCGGTCGCTCGGCAACCCGTCCCTACCGACACGGTCGCGGGATCGCTCGTCGCGGACGGTACGCTGCGCGGCAACATCTACAACTTCGATCTGCGAGGACGCGCGTCGGGCGAGAAAGTCGTCGCGCGCGGCAACTTCGTTCGATCGTTCCGCGGCGACTATGCGTGGACGAACGCGCGCTCGCCGCAATCGAAGCTCGCGGTGGCGGTGGAAGCGGACAGCGTGAGCGCGATGGGGTTCGCGTTCGATTCCCTCAGCGCGCGCGTCACCTACGCGAAGCCGGGCGGGCATGTCGAGCTGGCGATTCTCCAGGACAAAAACCGGCAGTACGGCGCCAGCGGCGATTACGCGCTGTATCCCGACCGGCGCGAGATCCGACTGGCCGACATGAAATTCCGCTTCGACACCGCGTACTGGACGATGACGCGGCCGTCGGCGGTCACCTGGGGCGGACCGGGCGTTCGCGTCATCGACCTGGAGCTCAAGAATCGCGGGGACGGTCGCATCTACGCGAATGGCTTGCTGCCCACGAACGGCGTCGCCGACTTCCGCCTCGACGTGGACAATTTCCCCGTCTCCAACGTCGCCGACATCCTGCAAACGGATATCGACTTCGCGGGCGTCGCGACGTTGCACGGCACGATGACCGGCACGCTCTCCAACCCGGGCTTCCGCGGCGCCTTCGGGGTGGTGAACGCCACGTATAACGGGGCGAAGGTTCCGATCACGCGCGGCACGTTCGCCTACGCCGATCGCCAGCTGAAGAGCCACCTGGATCTGCTGCGCGACGACGGACGCACGATGGCCGTGGGCGACGCGACCGTTGCGATCAATCTCGCGCTGAGCGGCGTGACGGGCGACCGCCTGCTCAGCGAACCGATGGCCGTGGACATCGTCGCGGACAGCCTGCCGGTCGAGCTCATTCCGCAGTTCACCGACATTGTGTCGAACGTGCATGGCCGCGCCTTTGGCCGAGTGGCGTTGCGGGGGACGCTGCGCCGTCCGCGACTGCTCGGGGCGCTCGCTGTGCAGAATGGCACGATGATGCTCAACGCGAGCGGCGCGACGTTCACCGACATGCGAGCCTCTGTGCGCATGCTCGGCGACACGGTTCTCGTAGACTCCGTGTACGCGTGGGCCCAGGGCCCGGTGCGGCTCCGTGGAACGCTCGGCATCGGCAATTGGCGTGAGCCGGCGTTCAATCTGTACCTGACGTCCGACGGCGCGGAGTTGATGAACAACGACCACGGGAAGATCAGGGTCGACGCTGGTCTCGCGCTCACCGGACCGTTCAATCGCGCGTATCTAAGCGGCGCGGCGACGATCACGCAGGGCGTGATCTACGCGCCCGAGCCGACGGGACGTCACCTGATCGGGGCCGGCGATCCCGCGTTGTTCAACGTGCTCGATACCGCGATGGTGGAGGACAAGGTCCTCTTCCCGCCAAAATCGCCGCTGATGGCAAATATGCGCGTCGAGATGGCGATCGCCGTCAAGCACAACACGTGGGTGCGCAACCGCGAAGCGAACATCGAGGTATTCACGGACGACCCGGTGACGGTGCGCGAGGAAGCAGGCTCGCTCGCGCTCACCGGCGTGATCACGACCGACCGCGGCGAGTACAACTTCCTCGGCAAGCGATTCCAGATCAGCCGCGGCTCGGCGATGTTCATCGGCTCGCCCGATCTCAACCCGACGCTCCAGATCACCGGCGAGTATTCGATACAGATGGCATCGCGCGGCGCGGTCAACATTCGCGTCCTGATCGGCGGTACGCTCAAGCGGCCCAGGCTGTCACTCGAGAGCGACGCGCAGCCGCCGAAGACGCAGTCGGAGCTGTTGAGTCTTCTCGCGTTCGGTCAGTCGACGACGTCGCTTCTCGCGTTCAATAGTTCCAGCGTCGCCGGTTCTGCCGCGAGCATGGACCTCTTCGGCGTCGGGGCACAGTACGCCGTGAAGCGGTTGGCATCGGTGGCGCTAGGCGTGATCGTCGACCAGGTGGAAATCCAGGCGGGTCGCGCCTTTGGCACGGACGTTTTCAGCATCACGCCTGGCGACGTCCCCAACGAGATCGCCGGCCGCGGCGTCGGCAACTTCATCACGCAGACGAAATTCGAGGCGGGCAAATATGTGAACCCGCGCACGTTCGTCACGGTCCAAACGCAATCCTATCAAATCGGCGGCGCCATCGAGCACCGCACAGCGGACGGCTGGCGCTTTACGGCGAGCATCGAGCCGCGGATCATCCTGAACGAACCGACGCTGACGACGCAGCCCTATCGGACGGTGAGAGCGTACGGAGGGCTGGTGCTGAAGGAGTGGAGGTTCTAGGGCTGGAGCGCAACGCTTTGGTTCCGCGTTTTTACCGCGAACCATTAGCGTGGCACCGTGTCGACATTCGCTTATCGTGCCGTCGATCCACGGGGATCGCGGCGGTCCGGCCGCGCCGTCGCGACGACACGACTTCAACTCGTTGAGTCGCTGACGGCGGACGGACTGATTGTTCTGGAAGTGTCTGAATCGGACGCTCCATTTACAACGTCCCGCGGGGTTCGATCCCATCGAAAGCCGCTGATCGACGTCACCCGGTCGATCGCTGGATTGCTCTCGGCAGGTCTGCCGCTCACGCGCGCGCTTACGACCGCAAGATCGATGGCGCCGCCGCCGTATCGAGAGTGCCTCGATCAGATTGGTCGGAGCGTCAGTCGGGGCGAGTCGCTCGCGACGGCGATGGCCGCGCATCCGAACTTGTTCCCGCCCTTCTACCTCGGCCTGGTCCGCGCCGGCGAACGGAGCGCGGAACTTCCTACCACGTTCAATCGCCTCGTCGAGCAGTTGGAGCGCGACGATGACCTGCGATCGCGGCTCGGCGCCGCTGCGATCTATCCGGCGCTGCTCGCAATCGTTGGATCCGCGGCAATCCTCGTGCTGATGCTCTTCGTGCTTCCGCGCTTTGCCGCGGTCCTCGAAGGCGCGGGGGCTCGCCTGCCGCGTTCCACCCAGCTACTCGTCACGATCGCGACGGCCGCGCGCATTCATTGGCTCGCATTCCTTTCTCCCATCGGAAGCGTGCCGCTCATCGTCGCGTGGACTACGACGACCGAACGGGGCGCCCACGCCTGGGCGGAGCTGCAACTCAGGCTTCCCGGACTTCGGACGTTCCGTCGAGATATCCTCGCCGCTCGGTTCGCGCGGCTGATGAGCGTTCTGCTCGCCGGGGGCGCGCCCGTCCTTGGTGCTCTCGATACCGCCGCCGCCTCACTCGCCGATCCTGTAGCCGGCGCAACGCTCGTGCGAGTGCGAGCGCAGGTGCGCGAGGGCGTGCGACTGTCAGTGGCGCTTCGTGAGACGGCTCTATTCCCGTCGGTGCTGATGCAACTCGTCGCACTCGGAGAGGAAACGGGTCGGTTGCACGAGTTCCTGCGCAAGGCTGCCGATCTCTTCGAGCAACGCTCTCAGCGAGCTCTCGCCCGACTCGTCGCGCTCGCCGAACCGCTCATGATCGTCCTGCTCGCACTTGTTGTCGGGTCGGTGGCGCTCTCGCTGCTGCAGGCGATCTACGGTGTGAACGCGAGTGCGTTTCGGTGACACGCGCTTCGAAACGACGCGGATTCACCGTCATCGAGCTCGTGGTAGTCGTCGTGCTCGTCGGCATCATGGTGGCCGTTGTCGCGCCGAGCTTTGCTTCGCTCGATCAACGCGCGGCGGAACGCGATGCCACCGACCGCATTGACGCACTGGTTCATCTCGCCAAGGCGAGCGCGGTTGACCACGCGACCGCGGTGACTGTGACCATCGATCCGGTCACCCAGCGGTTCTGGCTCGAGCCGCCTGATACCAGTGGCATTCTCGTTCTGCCGGCCGACGCATCGCTCTTCTCGCACGGCAAGCGCGTCCACATTCGTATAGAACCCAACGGGGAGGCGTCGATCGATGAAGCTCTATTCGTGCGCCGCGGCGACACGACGACGCTCGTCGTTGTCGGGCGCTGAGTCGCGGCGTGGCTTCACGCTGCTCGAGGCTGTCGTGGCGACGATGATCATCGGAGTCGTCAGCGCCGGCGCGCTGAGCGCGTTCGCCGCCGATCTGCGGGCCGCGGATCTCGCGCAACGGATGCTTCCGGCGGCGGCGCTCGCGCAGGATCGACTGACCGTGCTCGAGACCAGCGGGTCATTGGTCCTCGAGGTCCTTCCCGATTCCTTGGCGCGCGGCCGGTTCAGAGAACCGTTCGAGGACTACTCGTGGACAGCATCCGCGCATCGACTTCGCTCCTTGCCCGGGTTGATCGAGGTCAAGGTGGATGTCTCCTGGGACGCCGGCTCGTTTGCGCTGATGGAGCGGCTCTACGAACCGTCGCTGGCCGTGGCGGGACGATGACGCATGGCCGCGCAGGCATGACGCTCATCGAGCTCGTCGTCGCACTCGCGATCAGCGGCGCCGCGATCGCGTCGGGCTACCAGGCATATGCGACGATGAGCGATCGCCGATCGGTCGCGGCGGAGCGCGCGGATTCTATCGCCCGCGCGTTCAACCTCCGCGCGACGCTGACCAGGTGGCTGTCGAACGCACGGCTTACTGTCGAGGAAGACGAAGTGGTCTTCCGAGGAGTGGACGCGGAACGACGCCCCGGGCGCGGCGAGCCGCCGGCGACCGATCTCGTCTTCCTCACGTCGGCCCGATCTCCCGTTGGCGACCGCGGGACAATCGTGCACCTGTTCGTGGCCCACGACAGCGACGGCAATGGGCTGACCGCCGAACTCTCGGAGTGGCGCGGCCGACGCACGGCTCGGTTGCAGCTCGACCCGTCGATCGACGGTCTATCGATCGAATACTCGTCGCTCCTCGGCGAACGTTCCGAACCCACGAGAAGCTGGGTTTCATCGACGATTCTCCCGGCGGCCATTCGACTCCGTTTTTCGTCCAGCCGCTCCGGCGCGCTGCCACCGCTGCTGCGACTTCCGTTAACGGTTCGACTGGACGGAAGCAGCGTTGTGCCCACGAGAGGCGCAATGTGAGGCGTGGACGTTCCGTCCGCGGGTTCGCGCTGCTCTCGGCACTCTGGCTCCTCGTCGCGCTCTCGGCGTTGGCGCTCGAGGTATCGGTGGTCGCGCGACATCGTCGGCTCATCGTTGCGAACACCCTCGAGTCGGTGCGGGGAGAGCGCGCGGCTGCGTCGGGTGTCGAACACGAACGTGCACGCCTTGCGCGATTGCCCGTCCGCGGCGGCGACGGAGCATCGTGGAACGGCGCCGGCTCCGCCGTCGACCCGTGGCAACATGCCGGTTCGTCAGCGACCGATACTGTGGCGCTCGGCGACGACGCTTTCTATGCGGTCGCGTCGGTGGATGTCGGCACGCTGGTGAACATCAACGTGGTCGACGAGGTGGGCCTTTCCCGCTTTCTCACGGCGTCGTCAATCGACCCGATGACGGCCGACGCCCTTGCCCAAGCGATCATGGATTGGCGCGACGCCGACGATTTCCGGCGGCTGCGCGGCGCGGAGCGCGACGACTACATCAAGAATGGCGCTCGAGAGCTGCCAAGCAACGGCCCTTTTGAAGCGGCCGACCAGCTTCGGTTCGTGCGCGGCATGAGTCGATCGATCCTGTCGCACATCGAGCCGCAGCTGACCGTGGTCGGCAGCGGCCAGGTCAACGTAAACAAAGCGAGCGAACCCGTCCTGCTGTCGTTACCCGGCATGACAACACTCGCCGCGGCTGCAATCGCCGGAGCGCAGCGCGGGCACAGAAGAATCGAGAACCTTCGCCAACTCTTGGACCTGTTGCCCGTGCCGGCTCGCATGGCCCTCGAGCAGAACCCGATCGGCGCAGCGCGCCTCGCGTTCGAGACGCACGAGCTCGAGCTGCGAAGCGTGGGATGGCTGAAGGGAAGTCCGGTTCGAGTGCATGAAACCGCGCTGGTCACGCGAATCGGAACAACGCCGCTGGTCACATGGCGACGCACGGAATGAGATTTCCCCTGAAGCTCGGCGTCGCGGTCGGACCGGATGTGTTCGCGGCGTCGTGGAGGTCGGACCAGTGGCAAACGACCCTTTCTTGCGGTCCCACGACGGACGCCATTCGCGCGGCCGCGGGGGATATCCGGCGGCGTATAGGAGCCAAGCGGCGCGCCTCCGTCACCGTCTCTGTACTTCCACCGCTCGCCCGTGTGCGGCGTATCGAACTGCCGCGCATGAGTGAGACGGACCGGCGGCTCGCCGTCACCACCAACGCTTCGCGCTATTTCTTCGGCATCGGCGACTCGCCCGTCTGCGGAACGGCAGCGATTCACGGAAGAAGTCCAGGCGGGCAGACACCGATGCTCGTCTTTTCCGTGAGATCAGGATTGATCGATAGCATCACGATCGGTCTCGAAGCCGAAGGATTGACCGTCGATCGACTCGTTCCCGCCCAAGCGGCATGGGCCGGTTGGGTGCTTCGGCAATCCGCGGCTTCACGACGTGGAGCGACGACGGTTGTCGTGCGCGTCACCGGCGAGACGAACGTCCTCGAGCTCGAACGGGGGAAGCTGAACCGAGTTCGTCGGTTTCGCGAATCCGACGACTTACTGCCGGTGCCGCCCACGCGACGATGGCAGATCATTGGTGGCGCTCACGCCGACCAGTCCGCAGCCGTCGTTGCGGCGGCGGCGGCTACAAAGACGAAGCGATTCGAGATCCTCCCCGAGCGCGTGCGGCTTTCGCGGCTTGCGAGGGAGCGACGTATCGCCGCGCTCCTCGCTACGTTCGCCTGCGTCGGTTTCCTCGGTGCAGCCGTCACGTTTCGTTGGCGCATCGAGCGACAACTGTCGGAGGTTGCGACGCGTCGGTCGGCGATACAATCGCGCGTCTCGCGGGCGATGACGTCGCGCGACTCGATCCAGCGTGTCCTCGACCGCGTAACGGCCATCGCCGACGTCGAACGATCGGCGGCCCGATGGTCGGCGGTATTGGCACGCATCGCGCTCACGCTTCCGGAAGACGCGGAGCTGTCGTCGATTCGCGCCGACGCGGACAGCCTCGCGCTCGACGGACAATCGAACGATGCGTCTCAGGTCGTTTCAGCCCTGCGCCGCACTCCCGGAGTGAAAGCGGTGAGAGTGACCGCGCCGATCGTGCGCGAATCGTCGGCCGATGGGGCTTCGGTCGAGCGCTGGCACATCGCCGTGAGAGTCGATCCACGCGCCGCCGTCGCTGCGCGCTGATGCGAACCATTACGCGCCGGGCGTTGTCGTCGCGGGATCAGCGCGCCGTTCGCGCCGGTCTCCTCGTCGCGGCACCCGTTCTGGCGTACGCGTTGCTCGCCAAACCGTATACTCTCGACGTTCGTCGAAAGTTGGACGCACTCCGCGAACAAAGTGACCTCCTGTCGCGCGAGGAGGGCATCGTTTCGAGCCAGCCGGCGCTGCGCGTCGAGTTGCCCTTCGCTGACGCGAGCGCGCTCCGCATGTCGTCACGGCTCTATTCGGCGGCCGACACGGCGCTCGCCGCGACCGCGTTCGGCCGAGACGTGGCGGCAATCGTCAAGGATGAAGGGCTCGCCATCCAGCGCATCGAGATGCGAGACTCCGTCACGCGTCGGGCAGGTCTGCAGGAGCTCGCCGTCGATGTGCGAGCCCAGGGTAGCTTCGCGGAGGTTCTCCACGTGCTGATGCGCCTCGAGGCGAACAGTCCCTTGACGCAGGTGATGCATTTGGCGATTGACCGCTCGTCGACGAACGGCGATTCGCTTGCATTGGTCGCTGTTATCCGGGGCTACGCCCGGTGATCGGTCGAATCCGGAGCAGCTCACTCCGATGGTCTGCGATACTCGCCGCGGGTGCCACGCTTGCTTGGGCTTGGGTGGTGCTCGCGCCGAGGCGAGTCCATCCCGTGCGGTCGCGACGATGGCCACTGCCGCGCAATTCACTTCTCAGTCCTACCATGGGCGACACGACTCCGGCTCAACTGATCGCGCGTGCCGTTGAGCGTGATCCGTTCTCCGTCGGAAAAGCGGTGGACACGTCATCCTCGACGACCGCGCAAGCAAGGGTCGGCGACGAGCAACCGTTGCGGGTGTTGGGTACCGTCGTGGACTCGGTCGGCGGCAGTTTCGCGTTGTGTCAGCTCGGCACGACACAGCCGGTAGTCGTCCGAATCGGCCAACGCGTCGGCGACTACGAGCTTCGTCGCGTCGAAAAGGCCGGCGCATTCTTCTCCACGCCGGACAGCGGAACCATCGAACGTCGCGTTCCGAGAGCGGGCGGATGAGCGTGCGGCTCGTCGCCCTGGTCGGTGCAGGTCTTCTCTCGCTCCCCGCTCCGATGCGGTCACAGGACACGACTGCCGTACGACAGACCGCGGCCGGAATCCTGATCGACTTTCAGGATGTCGATCTGCGGACCGTGATCACTGCGCTCGCCGAGGTGGGAGGCCTGAACGTCTCGTACGGCGACATTCCGCCCCGACGCACGACGCTTCGGCTCCATCAACCGATCGGCAAAGCCGAAGTGCTTCCATTGTTGAAGAGCGTCGCGGCAACCAACGGCCTGCAAGTGATCCAGGACGAGCGAATACTACGGCTGCAGGTAGACGATCCCAGAACGCAAATCCCTGCCGCCAAAGCCGTTGTCATGCCGGAATCCAGGCTCTTCGTCTATCGCCTGCGTCATGCGCGTGCCGCGAAGCTCGCGTCGACCCTACAGGCGATTTTTGGATCGACCGCCGCGCAGGGCCCGCCGCCGTCGAGCATTCCGCCGACGCGAACGAGCGATCGACCAGCGGCGCTCGGCAGCGACAGCGCAAAGCCCGCTTCAATGCAGCCGTCAACGGCCACTGTGAGCATTTCCGCGACGCTCCATGCGCCGATTCAGATCGTGTCCGACGAAACAACTAACGCACTCGTGATTCACGCGATCGAGCCCGACTACGAGATCGTGCGTCAGGCGATCGAGGCGCTCGACCTGCGGCCGCGGCAAGTTCTGATCGAGATGTTGATCGCCGAGGTGCGTCACAGCTCCGAGCTCGACTTCGGTGTCGCGGCTCGATCCACACGGGAAACGGGACCTGACGGAGCGCGAGGATCCGCGATCGCCAGTTCGTCGACCGCGGACCTGATATTGCGGCTCACCACGAACGCGGCGTTCGACGTCAACGTCGCCCTGCACGCCCTTCAGTCGCGCGGCGACGTTCGAATTCTCTCTCGGCCGGTGTTGCTCGCGCAGAACAACCAGGAAGCCAAGATCCTGGTCGGCTCGCAGCGTCCGTTCGTCCAAGTCTTTCGCTCCCTGCCTACCGAAGCGGCAATTCGCGACCAGGTGGTCCAGTATAAGGATGTCGGCACATCACTCACGATCCTCCCGACCATCAACGCCGACGGCTACGTCGATCTCCAACTCGCGCAGGAAGTCAGCACGGCGACCACGGAAGTGCAATTCGGTGCGCCCGTGATCAGCACGCGCGAAACGTCGACCCATCTCCTCGTACGGAACGGACAGACGGCGATGCTCGGCGGGCTGGTCGATCGAACACAGGAAGCGTCTCACTCCGGCCTTCCGTTTCTCGCGGCGATCCCGCTGGCCGGTCACCTTTTCGGATCGGCCATCGCGAGCCGCGCGACGACCGAGCTGTTTCTGTTCTTGACGCCATACATCATCGAGACCGATTCGGACGTCGACAAGCTTCGCGAAGAAGTCGAGCGTCAGTCGAAGTGGGTGCGCGACGCGAAGACGCAGACGATCCAACCACCGGCCAAACCACCGTTGCGGTGAACAACCTTGGCACGGTGGCACGTCTATCCGATGTGCTCACGGCTCCCTATCTCGAGTACGCCGGCGTGCTGCCCCTCGGCATGCAAGACAATCGGATGGTTCTCGCCACCTGGCGAGAGGAGGTCGACGTCCAGGCACTCGATGACCTCAGAATTCTCTTCGACGCCGAAGTCGCGCTCGAGCGACACGATGAGGCGGAGATCCGCGCGGCGATCAAGCGACTGTATGCCTCGGACGCGACCGCGCAAGGCGTCATAGATGCCGTCGCGGCTTCTCTGGCAGGTGAAGACGGCGAGCCCGCGGCGATCGACGACTTGGTGGCGCTCGCGAACGAGGCGCCGGTGATCAAGCTGGTAAATCTGTTGCTCGTCGAAGCACTGGACGCGCGCGCGTCGGACGTTCATCTCGAATCGCAGGGCGACGCGCTCGAGGTTCGCTATCGAATCGACGGGATGCTACAAAGCGCGCCGTCGCCGCCGCGTCACCTCGGCGCGGCGATCGTAAGCCGTCTCAAGATCATGGCGGAGCTCGACATTGCCGAACGTCGTCTGCCGCAGGACGGTCGCATCCGCCTCAAGCTGCAAGATCGGCACGTTGACGTGCGTGTCTCGACGGTGCCGACGCTGCACGGCGAAAGCGTCGTTCTCAGGCTGCTCGACAAGGGGCGACGACGCATCGGCCTCGAGGAGCTTGGCATGTCCGCCGAAATGCTCGTTCGTTTTCAAGCAGCCATTCGTCAGACGCACGGGATCGTCCTCGTGACCGGACCGACGGGATCGGGCAAGACGACAACGCTCTATGCCGCGATCGATCTCATACGAACGGGCCGCGAAAAAGTGCTGACCGTGGAAGACCCGATCGAGTACGAGCTTGGGGTTCCCCAGGTCCCGGTGAACGAAAAGATCGGCGTCACCTTCGCGACCGTCCTCCGCGCTCTCTTGCGACAGGACCCGGACGTCATCCTGGTCGGTGAGATCCGAGACGGCGAGACAGCGGAGGTTGCGACGCACGCTGCGCTGACCGGCCACCTCGTATTGTCGACGCTGCACACGAACGACGCGCCGAGCGCGCTGACAAGGCTTCTCGATCTTGGAGTGGCGCCATATCTGGTTGCGAGCACCGTTCGCGCGGTGCTCGCGCAGCGACTCGTTCGTATGATCTGCGCCCAGTGCAAGACTGCCACCGAAATCGATCCCGGCGCTGCGCGGCGGCTTGGATTCCCCGAAGGCGCGGTTTCTACGTGGGCAGGCGTTGGCTGTGCGCATTGTCGTGGATCCGGCTACCACGACCGGATCGGGACCTACGAGCTGTTGACGATGAGCGACGCGATGCGCGACGCAGTTGCAAGTCGGGCGACATCCGCCGATCTGCGTCGGCTCATGACGAAAGACGGGTCGCCGACGCTCCGTGCGGACGGGGTACGACTCATTCTGGCGGGGATCACTACACCGGACGAAGTTCTGCATACTACGACGGATAGCGCTGTGTAGTCACCAATGAGAATTCCCAAGCCTCTAGCGCGTCGGCGGTTGCCGAACGCTTCTCGACGGCAGGGTGTCGAACGATCGGGGGCAGGGCTCACGGGAGATCTGCCATGAATATGCGAAGCGTTGTCTTGGCGTTTGGGATTCTTGCACATGCCGGTTCGCTGGCTGGCGCACAGACGCTGGCCGGAAGCACGCCGGGGTCTGTTCCCAACAGAGAAGCCGACATCGGTGCGTGGGATGTGGCCATCATGCGGCGCGCGGCCGCGATGATTGCGTCGCCTGCGCAATGGAACCGTTTTGATAACGGTTCTTGCACCCCGGACGCGAAGACCGTGAGCCTTCGCTGCGCGCTACAACGCGCAGTCGACGAGCCGGCGGGACGCGCCGCGTCGCGACCCTCCACTGCACGGCGCGTCGATTGCCGCCTGACGAACGCCAATGGTCGAGCCGAAGGCAATTGCGGACAGTTCTTCGACGAGTCCACGGTGTTTTCTATTGCCCGGGCGAAGGCGATCGCGACAGGTACCTGGCGCCCGGATGCGTCGCCGAGCGAGGTGTGGGCCGGCCGAATGGTGAACGCCGGTGGCCCGGTACTTCAACAGGCGCGACGGCTGGTCGACGCGATCGCTCCCGGCAAATACAAGAACGCACGGCTCGTCGAATTCAACAACGATTCGACGGTCACCTTTGCGAATCTTCAAAGCTTCTTCCGCACGCTCGAGGATCGCGTCCGCAGTCTGACGGCCGCGGACCTCGTCGAGCTGGCCGACGACGTGGAGATCGAGCTCTACACCGGCGGCGCGGGTGTCATGCGAACGTACAACGGTTGGTACGCCGTGTCGGGGTTTTCGGCGAAGGACTCGACGATTCGCTTTCAGGTGGACACGCTCGCCGAGATCGCGCCGAATGCCCTCGACCGCGAGATCGTGATGCGCGCCGACAAGCTGCTGGCGTCGGACGCCGTGTGGAATCGCGCGGACGACCGCAAGTGCGACCCGGCCGCCAAGACGTGGAGCATTTACTGCGCGCTCGCGCGCGCGACGCGCGACGTCACCGGCGGATTCCATCACCGACGCCCGGCGCTCGAGACGGTGCGCGTGATCGTCGAGGAGCGTACGAAGGGTCGCGACTACAGCCATCGGCTGATGGACTACAACAACGACTCTTCCACGCACCTCAGCGACGTTCGCTCGCTCTTCACCGAGGCACTGGCGAAGATGAAGCGCGGCTCGTGACGACGCAGCGCGTCCAGAGAGATCGTCAAGATGTCTTTTGAGCGGTCAGCTGTGCACGCAGCGGCAGCCGAGCAAAGTTCGTCGATCGCGCTCGCCCGCCAATTGGACCATGTGTAAAAGGACGACGCTGATGTGTGGCCGACGTCGGATCGACTTGTGACACGACGACGGGCTCCGCAATCGACTAGAGGAACAGGAGTCCCATCCGCGCCGCCGCGGTGACGGCTTCGGTGCGAGACGATACCTCGAGCTTGTCGAACAGTAGCTCGAGGTGCGTCTTCACCGTGTTCGTCGAGATTGCAAGACGTCCGGCGATCTGCTTATTGCCGAAGCCATCCGCCAAGAGCGCCAAGATCTGCTGCTCGCGCGGCGTGAGCACTGGTACGCCAGGACTCGTGTGATCGACCAGGCTTCCCACACGCGATCGGCCACGCGGCTCACGCGCAACGACGACGACTTCGGCGTCGCCGCCGACGTCGCCAATCGTGGCCGCGGCGGCGACCACGTCGAACGCCGGACTCGCTCGCAGCGCGTTTGCCAACGCTGCGCGCAGGTCCTCCGATTCGGCCACGACCGCGACGCGTGTCATGTCGAATGGATAATCACGCCGCGCGCACGTTGGTGACGCGGGCGACGAACGACTGGACCACACTCGCGGGGATGGCCACGCCCAAACCGCCGACGATCATGCTGTTGACACCGACGAGCCTTCCCTGAGCGTCCACCAGTGGGCCGCCCGAGTTGCCGGGGGCAAGGCGAATGTCCGCGGCGATGAAGCGTGGGGCGCTTGTTCGCTTGTCTCGAACAACGCCGTGAAAAGCACCCATCGCCAGCGAGTGGCTAACGCCGAGGCGAGCGAATCTCCACGACCACACGGCGAATTCGACTGACGAGCCGCGAAACATCGGAGCTGATGTCATACTCGGGACGTGCGTGGACGGTCGTCATGCCGCGGCTCCTTCGCGATCCCGGTCTCGGGGTTCGACGATGATCTCCTGGGCCACTCCTCCGCGAAGCGCCGTTACGCGAATCGAACCTCCGTCCGGCACGCTCGACAGCGCATCGACCAGATCGGAGGGCTGCTCGAGGTACCGTCCTTCGACTGCGACCAATACATCGCCAAGTAGAATGCCCGCAACGTCCGCGGGTTCGCTGTCGGCGATCGAGATGACGACGAGCCCGACATTGTGCGTGAGCTTGTTCCGCTCGACGAGCGTGCTTCCGAGTGCGACCGGATGTACGCCGACACCAATGAACGGACGGCGAATGTGGCCGCGCGTCAGCAGCTCGTCGACGACGGAGTCCACGATGGACGCGGGCAGTGTCGCGGCGCCGCCGCGCGCGAATGCCGAGTTGTTGATGCCGATGATGCCACCTGATGCCGCGATGAGCGGTCCGCCGGAGAATCCGTCATACACGGCGAGGTCGAGCCGTAGCAGGTGGTCGAGGCGCGCGCCCAAACCACCGCGCCAACCTTCGATGTCGGCGCTGACGATGCCGAAGCTCGCCGTGACGTTGCGTCCCGGCCGGCCGACCGCGAGCACCAGTGAGCCGACGGTCGCGGCGCTCACGTCCGCGCGAGGGACGGATTGCGCTTTCAGGTCTGTCGCGCGTAACACGACGAGATCCGTCGCGGCGTCGCGACCGGCGACGCGAGCCTGGATGTCGTCGCCGTTCGAGAGTCGCACGCGGACGTCGCCGTCGCGCCGAACCGTGTGGCTTGCGCTGACGATGACCCCGTCGCGCCAGATCACGCCGCTCGACGGAATGCGCCGGCGCGCGTGGATTGCTACAACGTGCTCGCCAACCTGAGCGACGGCGGCGGAGAGACGCGTGGAGAGCTCCGCGAGGACGTTGCGATTGTCCGATGCCATGCAGGTGCCTCTGAGGGAATGAGTGCACCCGAAGTGTGTAGGGTCGCGCGTCGCGCACCCATCGCCCAATTGGGTGAGGCGCATCCCAGCGCTCGCGAGCCCAGCTCGCCCTTATCACCCTCGATCTTGAGCGATCTGGCAGTCTCGCCGCATCTTCATGTCCCAAGGACCAACCCCTAAGACAATGCTCAGACCATCCGTGCTCTACCGCGTTTCGGCTGTGCTGCTCGTGCTGTTCGCGCTCGGGCACCAGATCGGCTTTCGTCAGGTCGATCCGTCGTGGAATGCCGACGCAGTGGCCGGCGCCATGCAGTCGGTTCGGTTCGAAGTGCAAGGCTTCGATCGCACCTATTGGGAATTCTTTTCGGGCTTCGGCTTCTTCGTCACGACGTTGCTCGTCTTCTCGGCAGTTCTGGCGTTCGAGTTGAGCCGCCTTCCGGCGCAGGTGTTGCGGGCATTCTCACGTGTCCGCTGGGCATTCGCGCTATGCTATCTGGTGATCGCGGTACTGACGTGGGGGTATTTCTTCCTCGCGCCGGGTATCTTTGCGACGGTCGCCGCTTTATGTCTCGCACTCGCGGCGGCTGTGCAGCCAAGGGAGGAGAAGCCATGACGACCCGAGAGACGATTCAGGCGTATTTCGAACGACTCGCGCGCAAGGACGGATGGGAGGCGTCGCTCGCCGACGACATGACATTCACCAGCTTCACGAGCCCGGCCAGGCAGCTTCGCGGCAAGGCGGCGTATCTGGACGGCACCAAGCGGTTTTACTCGATGATCGCCGGCGTCGAGCTGCGCTCGCTCATTGTTGACGGTGAAAAAGCGTGTGCACTGACTCGCTACCGCCTCAGCCCGCCCAACGGCGCCCCGGCGTTCACCAGCGACGTGGCCGAAGTGTTCTCCGTTCGCGACGATAAGATCGCGTCGTTCGATATCTATTTCGACTCGGCGCCGTTTCCGAAATAGCATCCTTCAGTCACGATGACAGACACGCCATTCATCGCACGCGGCTTCCACCGACGCCGACCCGAATCGTCCGCGAGCCGCTTGCCGCCAGGTCAGTACGAGACGCACGATTTCCCCGTGCTTTCCGCCGGCCCGACGCCGCGCACGTCACTCGCGCAATGGGACTTCACGATCAACGATGCAAATGGGCGATCCGTCCGCTGGTCGTGGGACGAGTTGATGGCGCTGCCGCGCGAGACACCGACTGTCGACATCCACTGCGTCACCAAGTGGTCCAAGTTTGAAACGCGATGGGAAGGCATCTCACTCGACACGCTGATTGCCGCGGCGAGCGCCGCCGGTCTCGCCACGGCATCCTACGTACTGGCGTTCGCCGACGGCGACTACACAACCAACCTACCGACCGCCGACATCACGGGCGGCAAGGCCTGGATCGCGTTCGGTTACGACGGTGCGCCGTTGCCGCCGGAGCACGGCGGCCCGGCGCGACTGCTCGTTCCGCATCTCTACTTCTGGAAGAGCGCGAAGTGGGTGCGCGGCATTCGTTTCATCGATCGTGACGCTCCCGGCTTCTGGGAGCAGCTCGGCTATCACAACCGCGGCGACCCGTGGAACGAGCAGCGCTACCAGGGCGATCCGTGACTCGTCTGGAGTGGCGCGTCGCGACCGTCGTCGGCGTTCGCGATGAGACATCGCGCACGCGAAGCCTCGCGCTCAACGTACCGGATTGGCCAGGCCATCGTGCCGGCCAACACGTCGACGTCCGCTTGGTGGCGGAAGACGGCTATCAGGCGCAGCGGTCCTACTCGATTGCCTCCGCGCCGGAGGACGACACCCTGGAGCTCACCATCGAACGCCTCGACGACGGTGAGGTCTCAGCGTACCTCTGTGATGTACTTCATCCGGGCGACGGTCTCGAGCTACGCGGTCCGATCGGCGGTTATTTCGTTTGGGACATCTCGACTGCGGGACCGTTGCTGCTCATCGGCGGCGGCTCGGGGATTGTTCCGCTCATGTCCATGCTTCGACATCGCGCGCGCGCCGAGGCATCGAGTCCGGCTCGCATGCCGACCGTGCTCCTCTATTCGGCCCGCACAGCGAACGATCTCATATATAAGGAAGAGCTGCGGAAGCTCGCCGAAGACGACAACTCGCTGATGATTTGTATCACGCTCACGCGAGACGCGCCGTCGGAGTGGCGCGGCTTACGCGGTCGCGTGGACCGCGCGATGCTCGAGAGGGTGAGTGCGACCGTGGCCGACCGGCCGAACGTGTTCGTCTGCGGACCGACGCCATTCACCGAGGCGGTTGCAACATTGCTCGTGGAGCTCGGCCACGAGCCGTCGCGGATTCGTACCGAGCGCTTTGGGCCGACGGGGTAACTATGCAAAGCGAAGAGATGCGCTTGGATGGGAACGCGGTCGCGGGTGTGCTCCGCGAGCTTTTCGCCGTCGACGCGACAGCCGCTGACGCAACCTGCGGCGGCTGCGGGAAAGTTGCTCCTGTCGGCGCGTTGTTCGAGTACGGCCAAGAGATGGGTGTCGTCCTCCGCTGTTCCACCTGCGGTATCGCGGTACTGCGGCTCGTGCGGACGAACACCGCCATGTATGTCGACTTCTCAGGCCTGCGGCTACTCAGGATTCCTCAGTAGACCGGCAATCGGCTATCGACGCAAACGCTGCTGCGGAACCGTGGACGCCATCGCGCATAGCTCCGCCAACACCTCGTCGCTGTACTCCCACCAGGCTGGAGGGTAGGGCGCAAGCCGCCGCTTTTCGCCCGGCGTTTCGAAAGTGAGCCAACCATTCGACCACTGTGGGCCGAGGTCTACCCGAATCGTCCGACGCCGACGGGGCGCGCCGCCCAAGGGATCAGCGACGTCGGTCGCGACGTCCGTCGCGATGTCCGGCTCCGGCTCGATGGGCGCTACGGACCAAGCCTGCCAAATGCGTCCATTCAAGTCTTGAAATACGCGATGTGCCATTTGTGACCAGCGGCGATCCCGCATCACATCCAGCAAAGTGCGCGCCGTCACGTTTCCGATCTGACAGTTTCTGACAGCGGCTGGAGGGTCGCAAAACTCAATGGCGGCTTCCGAAGATGGCCTTTTCGTCGCAAAATATCCGGGGTCACGGCAGGCCGGGACGAGGAGATGACATGGCCGAATCGTGCGGTTGGTTTCCGCTCCGTCACGATGAGATCCTGCAATGGGTCGAGGAGCACCGCGAAGCGCTCCCGACCACCATCGCCGAGCTCGCTGTGTTCCCCGTGGCATTCCGCCGAGTGATCGTGAACTTCGTTCCGCACGAGCAGCGGACGAGGTTCTGGCAAGAACACCTGGAAAGCTTTCTCCGACCCCAATCCGCACTCAGCGCCGAGCAAAGGACGTTCGTCGAGAGTACGATCAGCGCGCTTCCGCATGTGTTCGGCAGCCCGCTTCCGGAGGCGCAGCAGCGGATCCGATCTATGGAAGAGGGGATGCGGGGGCTCTTCACCCGGCAGGAGGCGGCGGCGATGTTCGGAATGGTCGGCCCGGCCGAGCCACCGGAAGGTTTGCCGCTGCCGGCGGGAACGCGGCTGACACCCGAGGCATAGGTCCCCCAGCGGGCCCTTTTCGACCCTCGCGGCATGGTCGATAACCATCGGAGGAATGGGGCGTCATTAACATTGATACAGGACGCCGGACATACCCGCGCGTCGGTGTTGACCTCAGGCGGTAGTGAATGAAGAGTGCTTTGTCAGCGTTGGTGGTCTGTGCGGTCGCTGGTTCAGTGGGAGTGGTTTCGTGCGGTGCGTCGGTGACAGATCCTCGCGTATTCGCGTGGTCAGGCGACCATAATCGGCTCGCCGCCCGGCGACCCAAACGTGCAGAACGCCCTCGCACTCGTGGTCCAGTAGACAGCCGACGATGATCACTGGACTCGCCGCGATCGTCGCACGTCTCTCGCGCACCGTACTCCCGATGTCGCTCGGCGGCACGCTCCTGCTGGGCGCGCCGGCGCCGTCGCACGTGACGAGTGCGCCGTATGCGAAGCATCCGTTCAGCGCGATGGAGCACGCCGAATACGACGTGAAGTACGGACCCATTCGCGCCGGAAGCGGAACGCTCAGCGTGCTCGGTATCGACACGGTGCGCGGACGCGACGCCTATCGCTTCCGCATGACGCTCGGCGGCGGCGTCAATCTGCTGCTGTACAAGTACGCACTGCGCGACACGATGGAGAGCTGGGTCGATACGGCCACGTTCACCAGCCTTCGCTTCACGCAACAGCAGTGGCACCAGGGCAAGCTGCGCAGCAAGCATTACGAGATTTTTCCGGAGCGCGAGACGTATCGCGATGGCACGGGAGCCGAGCAGGGATCGGTGGCGAATCCGCTCGACGATCTCTCGCTGTTCTTCTTCGCGCGAACGATCCCGCTGACCGTCGGATCGTCGATCGACATCCCCCGCCACTTCAAGCCGGCGAGCAATCCCGTCGTGCTCAAGGTCGTGGGCCGCGAGACGATCGACGCCGCGGGACGACAATGGAATACGATCGTCGTCCAGCCAATCATCAAGACGTCCACGATGTTCAACGACGGCGACGGCCGCGTGTGGCTTTCGGACGACAGCACCCGCGTCATCGTGCAGCTGAACGCCAAGGCGTCGGTCGGCTCGATCACGATGAAGCTCAAGAGCTACACGCCCGCACCCTAGCGCTCCGCCCGGCCACAGCGCACCGTATGCGCATGCGGCGACTTTCCGGCGGCCTTGCCCTGATTCTTTGCGCGGCGTGCGGTTCGTCTACGGCGACGACGACCGATCCGAACGCGCCCGCGTCGCTGACCGTTCGAGCGCCGAACGGCTCCGCGACCTTCGCCATGAAGACCGGCGGGACGGCTCCGCTCACCGTCGTCGTACGTACCGCCGACGGCACGCCGATCGCCACCCCCGGCATTCTGCAATTCACGTCGCGTAATGCCAGTGTTGTAACGGTCGACGGAACAGGTGTAGTGACGGCAAAGAGCGATGGCGCGTCATACGTTGTCGCGTCGCTCGCCACGGGAAGCCGAACACTGAGCGACTCGGTGGGCTTCGTGGTGTCGGAAGTTGTCAAGACCGACAAGCGGCCCTGAACGACTGCCACGGCGCCAACGCAGGCTGCCGTCAGGGAGGGGTACGCCGTGTCGAAGAAGAGATCGATTTTTGACATCATACTGACGGCCGTCTTTCTCCTCGTCAGCGTGAACGCGTGGTCGCAGGTCGTACTCGTGCTGCTCGGGCACTCGAGCCCACCGTTACTGACGACGCTCCAGATTCTCATCGGGGGCAGCGCATCCGCGGCCGCGTGGGGAAGCTGGATTGGCGCGCGTTGGGCCGCGACCGCGGCGCTTGCCTACGGCGTGTTCTCCGCAACCGCACTGTGGGCGCTGCCGCTTCTCTTCGAATCGACTCCGGGAACGCGACCGGATTTCTCGGCAGGGGCCGTGGGAATCGCGCTCTTCGCCGTCGCGAGCGCCTGGTATCTGTCGCGGATTCGCGCCTAAACCAGCTTCAGCTCGCGCAACGCCCGCTCGGCGCCGCCGAGGTTGGCGAGCCGCATCTCGGAGTATTTCCGCGAGAGCAGCACGCCGTGCGCGTCGCCCTCGAACGCGGCCTTGACCGCGAGGTAGACGTCGTCGGGCGTCGTCTTCTTGCTCGTCGCCGCCGTCGGGATGTCGACGTCGATCCCCGGCCAGATCTTCATTGTTGATCCGGCGCCGGCGACGGCGCGTTTCGTTTCGCGCAGCACGTAGTCGGGCCCAAGGCCCTCCGCGGCGAGCTGGTCGAGCGGCTTGTCGCGATACCGCTGCACACCGTAGGTGAAATCGAGCACCTGGGCCGGCGTGAGATCGGCGAAGATGGTGCGCTGCACGCTTCGGACGTACTGCGCGAGGCGTTCGCCGCCGCACAGGTTGTAAATCACGACTTTCAAGAAGTCTGCATATTTCTGAAACTCGCCGTAGTCCTGCTCGGCACGATAGAACGGGGAGAACGAGTTGTTGTGCCAGATGTGCCAGCCGATCCCCTTGCTCGGCGCGATCGACTTCGCTCTCGCGTACATGTCGCGGTACGTGTCATTGAGCGCTTCATTCCACAGGCGCTCCCAAGCCATGATCTCGGGATACTTGGTGAGCAGGCGCCAGAAAGTGACGAAAGCGCCGTCTCCTGTTGGCCGCGCGCCGTTGCTCCGCATCGCGTCGCACCATTTGTACAGCTCGAGGTATCCGGATTTCGCGCGCTCGACGTCGATACCTTGCTGTTTCGCGGCGGCGATGCAGTACTGACAGAAGCAGGCGACACCGCCGCCCGCACCGAGCCCTCCGTGATTCGCGCCGACGGCGTTGCCGAGCGGACCCTGGCGTTCGCTTCCCCACATCAGGCCGTCGACGTCATACGAGCGCAAATAATCCTCGACCATGCCGAGCCAGAAGTTGCGCGTGTTCGGGTTGCGCGAACAGGCGAATGTCGAGGGACGTCCGACGAGAGTCACTTCGCGCGCGGCGTCGAAGCCGGGAACGCTCGCGCCGATGACGTCCTCGAACCAGCAGATGACTTTCATACCGCGCTTGCGCGCCGCCGGTAGGACATCGGCGAGCACGTCGTAGTCGCCGTGATCGGGCGCCTTCTCGGGAAGGATGCTCGTGCCGCGATAGTACTGACGATGCGGCGTGGCAAACTGTCCGCCGTGAAAGTTGTCGTCGTACTCCTGCTTGCCGTGGTCGGGCAGGACGCTGCCGCGCAGCTGGCGTCCGCCGATGCCGCGACCGTAGGTGAAGGTCGCGAGGAAGAGCGTGTTGACCGAGGCGAGTCGTTGGACGTTGTCGAGGACGCGCTCGGTGCCTTCGTCGACGAAGGAGACGGCGCCGGCCTGGATGCCGATCATCGGTGGTTCGGCGCGCGGGGTCGCCGAGGGCGGGAGCTCGAAGCGCTCGAGGCTGCCGAGTGCGGCACTCCCGGCAAGAAGTGCCGAACTCTCGACGAATCGTCTGCGGTCCATGTCGTTTGCCGCTGTTAGTGCGTAAGCGCATAAACGAAGTAGTTCACCCAAAGCTTGTATGACTCATTCGCCGGCACCACGTCGAATCCCTCGTCGGACCACTCGATGAACTCGCCGATGTCCGCGTAGTTGTCGATGATCGCCAACATCCGCTTCCGTGGGTCGTTGTCTTCAAAGAACGCTAAGTATTCGGCGGGTACTCGCCGCATCTTGCTCGGGATCTTCGACAGGTCGATGTTGAAGAAGCAGTTGAAGATCGGATGGTCGTTGGCGAGACGGATGGGCCGCGATCCCGGGAAGGCGCGCGTCCACTGGGCCAGCAGGTTGCGATAGTCGGGATTCGGCTCGCCCTCGATGTCGTCGAAGATGATGAAGCCGCCGCGCTTGATGTATTTCTGCAAGCCGGTGAGCTCGGCGTCGCTCAATAGCCAGCCTCCGGGCTCCGACAAATACGCGACCGGATATTTGAACATCGACGGCTCGTCGAGTCGCACGAGCGTGCTGCCAATGATCGGCCCGGTCTGCACGAACGGCCGGATCGAGGTGATGTCGCGGAGGATGCGGGCGAAGTGCCAATCGGTGCGCGGATAGTCGTGCGACCACCCCGGCCCTTCGGCGCCACACTCGTAGGCGCCGCGATACTTGATGCGCGCGAAGGTGACGCGGCCGTCGTAGTCAGGGTTGCCGCGGAAGAAGGGGGAGACGAAGTAATTCTCGTTGTCCCAGCTGAAATTGCAGGCGCCGAAGCCGCGGCGCTGCGCGGACGCCGGCGAAGCGAATACGGCCGCGACGGCGAGCATACCAGCAACGCGGGCGATCACTCGGCTAGCCCTGGTGTGGAGAGGCTAACGACACGCCGCGCTCGTCCTCTGCCGTCGGCCCCCGCGTCGCACGATCGATCTGACGGATCGCCCCGAGGTGATAGGCGAGATGCGCGACGCTTCCCGCGACCCACTTCATCGCCGTGTCGCTCAATTCACCGATCGTGGCGAGGTGCCGCTGCCAAGTATCGGCTTCACGGCGAAGGTCGGCTCGAAGACGATGCCACTCGTCGTTGGTGACGACCTGTTTGCGCCAGCTCGCCGTCCAATCGGCCGTCTTCCACGGCGACGTCTCACCGCTCGCCCATCGGTTGAGCAGCTCGAGTCCGTAACGGACGTGATCGGTGTGCGCCGCGATCGTTGCGCCGCCCGTTGCGGTCGTCGAGGCACCCTCCGCGGAGATCTGATCGAGAGCGTACAATAGACCGCGATCGCCGCGGTTGAGCATGAAGGTGCCGATCGACGGGTCAGGAGATCCGTTCACTAGCTCCGAGAGGAGCGCGGGGAGTACGGTATTGAGGTCGCCCATGCGTCAACGAACGCTTGGACGATTGGCGGCGTCAAGGAGACAGGTCCGTCAGGCTTGCCGGGTATCGACGGAGCGACCCTATTTCACGAAACCGATATGAGATGCCCACACCTCGTTTTGGCATGCGCCGCCGTTGCCGCTGTGCGCGTCGCGCCGGCGCAGTCGGTCAAGGTCTCGCCGTCGACCCTCGTTGCGGTGAGCTCGCCTGAGCACGCGATCACCGAGCCGCACCTCGCGATCGATCCCACACATCCCGAGCGGCTCATCGGGGCGGTGTACCAGGCGTCCAAGCCAGGGCTGCGGTTTCCCGCGGGACAGGACGAGCAGACCTGTGCCGCGTTCGTATCCGGCGATTCGGGTAGCACGTGGACGAAGCACGAGTTCACCATGACGTGGTGCGCAGACCCGTGGGTCGCGATCACGCCCGACGGCCAAGCGCTCGTGACGATGCTCGGACGGCACGCGGCATTTCCGCAGCAGGGGAATAGCGGTTTGGTCGGCTTTCATTCTGCCGACGCGGGCCGCACCTGGGATACGCTCGCGATCGGGCTCGGACGTTCTCACGATCATCCAACGATGGCGGTCGATCTCGGCGCGGGATCGAGCCGCGGGTGGATATATCTCACGTCACATCGCGGGCGCAGCGCCGACGACGGGCGCATTCGCTACGGCGTGTACGTCGCCCGCTCGCGCACTGGTGGCAAGGCCTTCGACGATGCCGCCTATCTCATTCCGAACAACCTCCACAATCTGACCGAGATTCCGGTCGTGCTATCGGATGGGACGCTCATCGCGTCATTCGTCGACGCCGCATTCTTCTCGACCGATACGATAACCGCCCAGCAAAGGGAAACGTTGTTCGAGCGGCGCCGAGCGTGGGTCGTTCGGTCGACTGACGGCGGCTACACGTTTTCGTCTCCACTCTTCGTCACGGACGCGTGCGGTCCGCCGCCGGGCTACCGGTTGTCGGCTTTTGCGGCTGACATCTCAAAGGGCCAGTACGACGGACGGCTCTATTTCGCGTGCCGCGCGGTGGGAGGCGGTCCGATCGTCGTCACGTCGTCGCGCGATCGCGGAGAGACGTGGTCAGCGCCGGTGCGCATGCAGGCGACGTCGCGCGACTCCACGACGACACCGATTCCAGCGATCGCCGTGAACGACCGCAGTTCGGTGCTCGTCGCGTGGTGGGGTGCGTCTGGAGACGCGAATGACGCGTGCGGCACGAATCTCTACGCGTCCGCGTCCACAGACGGTGGAAAGACCTTCTCGCCGCGTACGCTCGTCGCGACGTGTGCGGGCGGCGGCGACTATTTCGGGCTCGTCGGTGTACCAGGCGGTCGTTTTCGATTGCTCTGGCCCGAGACGCGCAACGGGGTGCGACAGCTTAGAACGACGCTCGTCGAGGTCGCGGCGCCCAGCCCCTGAACCGGTCTACTTTACAAAGCGCGTCTTGTTCCTATCAAGCGCGTCCAGCTGCTTCGCGATGTCGTTCCCGATCGCCTCGATGCGCGTGACCGAGTGCGGATTGAACTGCGGGTCGAACGGGCTCCGCGCCGGGCCGCCCGCCACCTCGAGCACCGCGTCGAACTTGTAGGTGTGCGTTTGCTTCGTCTTGGGATCGGTCCACGATCCTTCCCAGGCGAGCTGACGGTTCTTCGGCCAAATACCATAGGGCAGTGCCATCGTCCGAACTTTGTATCCTGGCACCGCCGAGTCGATCGCCATGACGTTGCGTGCGATCTGCTCTTGCACCACAGCGTCACTGAACTTGTTCAACATTGCATGCCAGACGGTGTGGTCGCACAGCTCGAAGCCCTGGTCGGCGAGCCATTTCACTTTCTGGAAGCGCCACTCCTTTTTCTGACCATTCCACTTCGGATTGTCGCCGAAGAAGTTGTGGCCCGCCGACGCACCGTTGAGCAGACAGAAAGTGCCTCGGTTCTTCCAACCGGGATGCGTCTTCGCGAAATCGAGCCAGATGCCGACGCCGCTGTTCGGATCGATCGTCAGCTTTCCGTCTGATCCCTCGACATACGAAAACTGCTCGGGCGACGCGTCGTCGAACACGAACACCACCGGAGACATTCCATCCGGCACGTCGGCGAAGTTTTTGTCGAGCATCTGCGCGATCGTGATCGGCCGGTAACCGCGCCTATACACATCCTCTAAATCCGCCTTGAAGCTGGCGACGGTGCGTGTGTACAGCGAGTTCTTGTCGTGGCCGATCACGTGATACTCGAGCACCGGAATGCGTCCGTTGTGGTTCTGCGGCAACCGCTTGCCGGTGTCACTCGCGCCGCCCGCGGTCGGGCTCGCGCCGACGGTGGCGCCGCTCGCCGCGAGGGCTCCGGCGGCTGAATCGGGGGACGCACCGGCTTTCGCGCCGGTCGCGTTGGCGTTCTTGGCGCTATTCGAACCGCACGCCGCCACCAAACCCGTCTGTGCGACGAGGGTCACGGCAATTATCCGACGGAACGTCATCATTTGGTGTGGAGTAGGACTACTGGTCGATAGGCTCGGAATTTCGGCCGGATTCCTGCACGAGCAAAAGCGCATTTCAGACGCCATTCCATAGATAAGTACACCGGCAACAGTCGTGATCTCGTTCGACCGCCTTCGTCCTGATCCTCGTGACCCCGCCCGGCGCTGGCTGCGACGTCATTGGCCATGGTTGAGCTTGCTCGCCGTCGCCTGCGTCGGCGTCGGCTTATTTGACGTATGGCTGGGCACATGTGGCTTTTACGGCTGCCCGAGCCCCGCCGAGATCCGCGCCTTCCATCCGAGCGAAGGCGGCAACGTGTATGACCGGTCGGGCAGGCTCCTCGGTCACCTCGAGAATGTGCGCCGCGTCAACGTACCGATTACCGCAGTGCCGAAGCAGGTACGCGACGCTTTCGTCGCCACCGAGGATCGCCGCTTCTACGACCACAACGGCCTCGACTGGCGCGGCGTCTTCCGCGCGGTTCTGCGCAATTTCAGCGCGGGCGGCATCCGTCAGGGCTTCAGCACGATCACGATGCAGGTGGCGCACAACAGCTTCCTGCAGGATCGCTATCACGGACGCTCGCTCCGTCGAAAGCTCGTCGAGCTTCGCATCTCGCGACTGCTCGAGCGCGAGCTCACCAAAGACCAGATCCTCGAGCACTACCTCAACGTCATCTACCTCGGCAACGGCGTAAACGGCGTCGAGGCGGCGAGCCTCGACCTGTTCGGGAAGAACATCAACCAAGTCACGCTGTCCGAGGGCGCGGTCCTGGCCGCGCTGCCCAAGGCGCCGAGCATGTACACGCCGCGCCGGCACCCCGAGCGCGCGGTGCAACGGCGCAACCTCGTGCTGAACCTGATGGCCGATCAGGGCTACGTGAGCCAGACTCAGGCCGCCGCGGCGCAGCGCGCGCCGCTCCGGATCGCGGAGAACGAATGGCGACCGTCGATCGCGAGTGAGGCGAGCGCGCTGGACGCCGTGCGCGCGCTCGTCGATTCCGTCGTCCCGGACGTGCTCAAGGAAGGCGACGTCAACGTCTACACAACGGTGGACGCAACCCTTCAGCGCTCCGCCGACAAAGTGATGATGCGGCACATCGCGGCCATCACACAGGAGACCCGCGAGTCGTTCGGGCGTGTCGGCGAAGAAGCGCAGGGCGCGCTGGTCGCGCTCGATCCGTCGAATGGCGACATCCGCGCCGTAGTTCCGGGCAAGCGCACACAGCGCGGCGGTTTCAACCGCGCGTTCAACGCGCGGCGACAGCCCGGCTCCGCGTTCAAGCCGTTCGTCTATGCGGCCGCACTCGCCGCGGGCTACAAGCCGTCGACGACGGTCGACGATGATCCGGTCGAGGTCGCCGTCGGGCGCACGATCTGGACTCCGGCGAACTACAACGACCAGTACAACGGCCAGATCACCTTCGCGCGCGCGCTGCTGCTCTCGGCCAACTCGGCCACCGTCCGCGTGAGCCGAGCCATCGGTGAGCGCGCGGTCATCGCGGCCGCGCAACGAAACGGTATTTCGAGTCCTCTAACGCCGGTTCCTGCGATCGCGCTCGGCGCCGAGGGCGTGACTCCGGTGGAGCTCGTGGCGTCGTATGCGCCATTCGCCAATGGCGGCGTTCGTGTGAAGCCGCGTCTCGTGACGCGCATCGAGGCGCCGGACGGAACATTGTTGTGGAGCAGCGAGACGCAGCGCACGCCCGTGATGGACGCTCAGGACGCGTTCGAGATCACGGAGATGCTCCAGGGCGTCGTGAACTACGGAACGGGCCGCTCCATCCGTGATATGGGTGTGACCGGCCCGGTCGCCGGAAAGACGGGAACGACGAACGAGGGGAACGACGTCTGGTTCGTGGGCTACACGCCGACGCTCGTCGCCGGGGTCTGGTTCGGGTACGACAACCCGCGGCAGATCAGCTACAACGCGAGCGGCGGACGGCTCGCCGCACCGGCGTGGGCGGAGTTCTATCAAGCGGGTTGGCGCGAAGCGAAGGGCGCGACGTTTCTGCCGCCGGCGGGGATGGTATCAGCGGTCGTCGATCCACAGTCGGGCGAGCTGGCCGGCGAATGGTGTCCGGTGCGCACGAAACAGTGGTTCAAACAAGGGCACGAGCCAACGGAGCAGTGTCATCTCCACGTCGGGCCGCCTGAAGGGCAGGTCATTGTCGACGTGAACGGCAACGTGCAGAACGTCCCGAATCGGGGGGGCGATCCGATCTCGGCGGCGGCGCGCGGGATCGGGAACATCCTGCGAAAGATCATTCACTGGTAGTTCCGAGGTTCGGCCACGCAGGCCGCACGTCGCGTATCGCCGATCAGTCATAGATTTCGAGCGTGGAAATCCACCTCGTTCGTCACGGTCGCTCAGCGCTCGTCCACGACGGGCGCTGGTTTCGCTGGGCGGACGTGCCCGCCTACGAAGACGCGTATGACGCGCACGGAATTCGAGATGACGACCGTCCGCGCGCCGAGCTCGATGCGCTTCTCGATCCGAGCGCGAAAATCGTCGCAAGCGACCTTCCGAGAGCGATCGCTTCGGCCCAGCGTCTTGCCCCGGACCGTCCGATCGAGCTGTCACCGTTGCTGCGCGAGATTCGTCTCGAGCCGCCGCGATGGATTCCGGTTCGGCTACCAATTCAAATCTGGGACGTGTTCAGCCACGTACAGTGGAGCTACCGTCTCTTCAGCAGTGCCGACCACGAATACGTGCGGCGCGCGCGGGCGGCCGTCGACTGGCTCGCCGGCCACGCTGAACGATCGTCCAGTATCGTCGCCGTGACACACGGTGGCTTCCGTCGGATTCTCGACGCACGGCTCGTCACCCGCGGTTGGAGGCGTGCTTTCGAGAGGAAGAGCTACCACAACTGGAGCGTTTGGTCGTACCGCAACTAGCCGGTACGCACGATCAGTCGGCGCGCCGAAGTTCGAGCGAGGCCAGCGCGAGCGACGTACCTCTCAGTCGCAGCGAGAATTCAGCGATTCTCGACGGGCAGCAGTTTGCATCCTTGTCGTAGTACAGCCCGAGCGAGCCACGCAGCGTCCGAACGTCGACCTGGAAGCCGTGGCGAATGCCGCCTGGAAACCGGCGGTTCAGTGAATCGAGAAAAGTCAGCCGAACCACGGTCTGCGAACCGTGGTCGAGGAGTGCGAACGATTGAGCGCAGCCACCGGTTCCGTTCGCACATTCCTCGATCGAGAGAAGCAGCGCGCCCGCCGCGACGGGCGCGACCTGTGGCACTACTGACCTGAGCATCTCAGGCTCGTATCGATAGTGCCAGACCGGTTGCAGCCTGGACGCCCCTCGCTTCGTGAACAGCACTACCTCGGTTTCGCCCGCCGTGTCCGTCGGCGAGAGAAGCCACCGGCGGCCGTATGTCCCATAAACCCATTCAACCCCGCCGGCACGCTCGACCTCGTGAAGTCCGAGCGCTCGGCAGGCACCGATGGCCGAGACGCTCTTGTCATACATGTCATTGCCGAGTGAGAGGCACTCCCGCTCGGCGACGCTCGCGTCGATCGCCGGATGCCGGACGAACGCACCGGGAAACGATGGTAACGGCGCCAAGCCGGCGATTGCCAAGACGACGGTTGTCACTGAGCGCATCGGCCGCAGAAAAGATTCTTTGCTGTCGTCACATGGCGTGACCACTATCACGCCGCCGGTCGTCTGGAAAGTAACAGCTTCTATCATGCGCCTACGCATCCTGGTACTCACCTTCGCGCTCGTCGCCTGCTCCTCGGCAAATGATCCGAGCTCGACGCCGCCGAACGAAACAGGCACCGCGCCGGGCTCCGGCGCGACGCTCGATCGGCGCCCTTTCCCCGATGACAATCCGTGGAATGCCGACATCAGCAAGTCGGCGGTCGATCCCAACTCGGCGACGCTGATCGCGTCGTGTGGGCTCCGCAATCTTCATCCGGATTTCGGAACCGTTTGGGACGGGGCGCCCAACGGCATTCCATACGTCGTCGTCAACTCGAGCCAGACGAGAGTGCCGGTGACGTTCGACTACGCCGACGAGAGCGATCCGGGTCCGTATCCGATTCCGGCGAACGCGCCGATCGAAGGCGGCTCGAGCTCGAGTGGCGACCGGCACGTGCTAATCGTCGACGTTGCCGCGTGGAAGTTGTACGAGCTGTTCGATGCGCACCCGATCAACGGCGGTGCGAGCTGGCACGCCGGCTCCGGCGCGGTCTTCGATCTCTCGTCGAACACGCTGCGGCCCGCCGGCTGGACGTCAGCCGATGCCGCCGGGCTTCCGATCTTCCCCGGGCTCGTGCGCTACGACGAGGCGGTCGAAAAGCACAGCATCCAGCATGCGCTCCGTTTCACCTGCCCCCGTACGCGACGCGCGTACCTCGCGCCGGCGCGCCACTACGCGAGCAGCGACACGAGCAGCAAGCTGCCGTCGATGGGGATGCGCGTGCGACTCCGCGCCGATTACGACACGACCGGATTCTCACCGGGCGTGCGCACGATTCTCCGCGCGATGATGAAGTACGGGATGCTCGTGGCCGACAACGGGTCGGGGTGGTTCGTGAGCGGCGCCCCCGATCCGCGGTGGGACGACTCGGACCTCGCGACGCTCGCGCGCGTGCCGTCCACAGCCTTCGAAGTCGTTCGATAGCAACGGCTCAGCCCCGCTACGTCAACTGACGTATAGGGCGCACCCGGTGTAAATCGTACCCTCCGCGTCGTCGAAGTTCGTCACGCGGAGGATCCATGACCTCGTCCAGCGCGCCCGCGCCGTCACCGGCGGCGCTGTCGCAGCTTCGTCCCACGGACGCAGCCGGCGCTACTGTCGCGCTCTCCTGTATCGCCATCACCGCGAGCGGGGTCGCGCTCTCCCTCTCGCCGCGGTGGTGGGCTTGGGCTGCCGGCCAGCTTTTGCTCGCCCTCTCGTTCGTTCAGTGGTTCGCGCTGCTCCACGAGTGCGGTCACGAGACGCTCTTTCGCACCAAGCGCCTCCACGCGCCGCTGGGCCAGCTCGCCGGATTCTTCTCGCTCATCCCCTTCCGCAACTGGAAGAGCGTTCACCGCCGGCATCACAAGTGGACGGGCTGGCAGGACGTCGACCCGACGACCCAATCGCTTGTGCCGCGCAAGCTGGGCCGAGTCGAGCGGGCGATCGTCAACGCGGCGTGGATGCTGTGGATTCCGATGTTCTCCGTGGTCTATCGGACGAACAACTTCTGGAACTGGCCGCGTCTGAAGACGCTGTTCCCGAAGCGTGAGGACCAGCGCGCCTTGGCGGCAAACATGGCGGCTCTCCTCGTCGTTTATGGCGCGATCGTCGTCATCCTCGGTCCCGCGACGAGCCTGCGCCTGTTCGGCGTGT
Organism: Gemmatimonadaceae bacterium; assembly: GCA_035554995.1. GTDB lineage: Bacteria > Gemmatimonadota > Gemmatimonadetes > Gemmatimonadales > Gemmatimonadaceae > JAQBQB01. The sequence goes on along the minus strand of DATMHK010000034.1, from coordinate 1,451 downwards.
CGCTCATCCTGACGTTCACCGCGGAAGACCTGCTGATACTCAGCCAGCATACCCACATCCCGCTGCAGTTGAGTGGTGGCGCGGACGTGCGGCCATTCCCGACGATCGAGCAGGAGACGTTCACGCGATCGCTCGTGTTCCCGCGATGGCTCTCGGCGATACTGCTCCACATCGACGCCCACGAGCTGCACCACATGTATCCGTTCGTGCCAGGCTATCGTCTCGGCGAGGTGCGGTACGAGACGGAGAACGAAGTCGGTCTCCTGGCGTGGATCAGGGGCGCGCATGCGCTGCCGGGCGAGCTGCTGCTCTTCCACAACCGCCTCGAAACGGGCGCGGACATCTGAGCATGCGACCCGACCCGCTCACTGCCGCGCTCTTTCTCACGGTAGCGTTCGTGCTCGCCGGGTTGGCGCACTCGGCGTGGTTGCGCACAGCGCTGTCGCGACGACTGATGATGCCGCTCGACGGCGGCCTCCGGTTTCGTGGACGCCGCGTGTTCGGCGACAACAAGACAGTCCGCGGATTCGTCGTCATGGTACCGGCGGCGGCGCTCGCGTTCGCGGGCCTCACCGCGGCTCTTTCGTTCTCGAATCCTGACGCGGTCGCCGGCCTCTGGCCGCTTTCGATCGCCGGTTACGGTGCGCTCGGGGCATTGGCCGGACTGGGATTCATGGCGGGTGAGCTTCCGAATTCGTTCGTGAAGCGACAGCTCGACATCGCCCCAGGCAGGTCGCCGCGCGGCTCGGCGGCGGCGGTGATCTGCTTCGTCGTGGACCGAGTGGATTCGATTCTCGGAGCGCTGATCGCGGTCTCGGTCGTCGTTCCCACTCCGCCGATGATGTGGGCGTACGTGCTGCTCATTGGCCCCGGTATCCACCTCGTGTTCAGCGCGTTGCTGTATCGGCTGGGCGTGAAGGCGAGGGCAGCATGACGGCGACGCTGACGCGGACCGACGTTCTCGACCTCGCCGACTGCCACGACGTGGCGATGGTGGGCGAGAAGGCACATACGCTCGGCCGTCTGCTGCGCGCGGGGTACAGAGTCCCGAACGGCGTCGTGCTGACGACTGAAGTCTTCGCGCGACATTACGCCGACGGTGTGACCGTTTGTAGGTCGCTCGACGATTTCACGTTGAGCATGCTGGCTGCGACGGCGCCGAGTTCTTCGCTTGGCCCGCTGGTCGTGCGAAGCTCGGCGGTCGGCGAAGACGGCGCGGCGCAGTCGTTCGCCGGACAGCTCGAGTCGGTGTTGCACGTGAGAGACGTTGCGGCGCTCGAGCGAGCGGTGATTCAGGTGTGGACCTCATACTGGTCCGAGCGAGTCCGTTTCTACCGAAACGCGCGCGGCGCGGCCGCGGCGGGAATGGGCGTAGTCGTTCAGCGGCAGGTGGACGCGTGCGTGGCGGGCGTGATGTTCACGGCGACCGACGAAGGGCACATACTCGTCGA
>DATMHK010000033.1:0-39878 GCA_035554995.1 Gemmatimonadaceae bacterium | reverse complement strand
GTACAGGTCGCGGTTGATGACCGGCATCTCATGGATCACCGAATCGGAGAGCAGCGTCTCCGCGCCTTTGTGCGCGCGGGAGAACAACCTCGTCTGGGCCTCCCCCCCGCGCGTTTCCATGCCCTGCAGCGTGACCGGCCGTTCTTCGAGGGCGACATCCACGCTCAGCTTCTGACCTAGACTCAAGAAGAGGCCGGAGGTCCTGTTCATCGGCGAGCCGATTCGCCGAACGACGACGGAGTACGGACCCCCGACTTCCAATCCGCTGACGAGATAGCGTCCGTCGGAGCGCGAGACCCCTCGCATCGATACGCCCGTCGCCTGATTGGTCACCACGACTTCGACGTCAACGAGCGCACGACCGCTCGCGTCGACGACGCGGCCGCCGATGGCTGCGGTTGTCGGTCCTTGCGCGACGGCGCTCGCCGCCGCAAAGCCCATCGCCAAAACCGCCAGTGCGCGCGACACGCACGTGCGGGTTGCCTGCGCGAGGCTGTGAGATATCATGGAACGGCGCTCAGTCGGCGGGACGCAGGTGGGGCCGCAGGAGCGCTACGAGCGCATTGGTCTCGAACGGTTTGCGCAAATACCCGCTGGCGCCGTTGGCGCGCGCGCGCTCGGCGAACATATCGTCGTGCGCGGTGATGAAGATGATGGGCGGTCTGAACCCTTCGGCGGCGAGCAGATCCTGAAGATCGAATCCGCTCAGTCCGCCGAGGTGAATGTCGAGGACGATGCAATCGGGCTCGCCGGCGACATCGCGTCGCAGGAATTCTTCAGCCGACCCGAAGGTCTCGACACGGATGCCGTTGACGCGAAGGGCGCGGGCGAGCGCCATGCGCAACGAGTCGTCGTCGTCGACGATGCCGACCCACGACGCTGCTCCGGTTCCACGAGTTGTCGAACGAGCGTCGTTGGATGCGGTCACCCAAGCCCCAAAGGCGGACACAGAACTGATGATCCGCTCGCGGGGCAGTGCTTCTATTGGACTTTAGGCTAACCTTCGGTCAGTGAGTTAGGAGCCCAACCGATAGCCGTCGTCATAGCGTGTTCAAGTACGCAATGACCGCGGCCCGCTGGTTCGCCGAGAGACCACTGAAGCGGTCGCGTGAAACCGCGGCTTCCCCGCCATGCTGCGCAATCGCGTCTTCCAGCGTCGCCGACCTCGCGTCATGGAGAAAGTGCGTTCGGAATCGTAGCCCCATCAACGGCTCAGTTCGGAATTCGGACGGTCCGGCGGTTCCGCGACAGATGTCGGCCAAACCCGCACCCATGTCGTGGAGAAGAAGGTCGGTAAAGGCGTCGACCTTCACGTTGTTGAGCGCGCCGATGGCCGACGGCCCCGTTCGCAGCGAGGACACATGACAGCTCGCGCAACCGATCGACGAGAACAGCTCGCGGCCGTCGGTTGCCGGACCACTCACCTTTGCCTGAGGCGGCGGCCGGAGGAAGCGGATGAAGTCGGTGGCGAGCGCCAGGTCGTCGTCGCTCAGCTCGGCGCCGACGATCGGATCGATGGTGATGTCGAACGGAAAGGGGGTTACACCGTCGAGTGATTGCTCGGCCAACGCGAGATTGGTCGTGACGCCCATCTCGTTCTGAAACGCCCCGGCATTGAAGCCGAGCAATGTCGCGTCGGTCGCCTTTCGACCGAATCGCAGCAGCTGTCCGCTGACGACGTTGGCGCGTCCTTTCACCGGACCGCCGCTCGCCGCGTTCTTGTCGGCGAGAGCGATGATGGTGCTGGCGGGAATGGCTTCCAACAATCCGAAACCAAACAGCGCCGGTGTGGTGCGATGCGCGCTGTGGCCCTGCGCGGCGGCCGGCATCGCCTCCGTGACGTAGCCGGGATAGTACTGCTGAAAGAAATCAGGTGACGGGCGTACGACAGTCGCGATGCATGGCGACCTCGGGTGGGGAGACGCCGCCGGGGCTGTCGGAGCCTACATCGGTTGCCTCGGTCGCGAGCGGCGCGGGATTCTAGATGCGCCGGCGCCAATTCACTGTGCTGGGAATCACACTGGTGATTTTCGGCGGCCACGCCGCGACTAGCGCCCGACCGACTCCTTTCCAATCAGTGCGGCCATGATCGCCTTCTGGATGTGCAGGCGATTCTCCGCTTCATCCCACACCCGACTCTGCGGTCCGTCGATGACGTCGGCAGATACTTCTTCGCCGCGGTGCGCCGGCAAGCAGTGCAAGAAGATGGCTTTCTTGTCGGCGGCGGACATCAGCTTCTTGTTCACCGTGAAGCCCTTGAAGGAGCGCTGTCGCTCCTTCTGCTCGTCCTCCTGCCCCATCGACGCCCACACGTCGGTGTTCACGACGTGCGCGCCGCCGGCCGCTTCGGCCGGATCGCGTACGATGCGCACCTTGGCGTTCTTCTGCGCGCGCTCGAGCAAATGATCCGCCGGCTCGTAGCCCTCCGGGCAGGCGATGTCGAGATCGAAGCCGAACCGGTAGGCGGCGTTGATCCACGAGTTCGCCATGTTGTTGCCGTCGCCAATCCACGCCACCTTGAGCTTATCGATCTTTCCGAATTCGGCGCGCACGGTGAGAAGATCGGCGAGCACCTGACAGGGATGGAGCAGATCGGTGAGCCCGTTGATCACCGGTATGTCGGCGTACTTCGCGAGCTCCTCGATATCCTGGTGCGCGAACGTGCGAATCATGACTCCGTCCACGTAACGCGAGAGGACCCGCGCCGTGTCGGCGATCGGCTCACCCCGGCCGAGCTGAACGTCGCGCGGCGACAGGAAGAGCGCGTGGCCGCCGAGCTGGTACGTTCCAACCTCGAACGAGACGCGAGTCCTCGTGCTCGACTTCATGAAGATCATCGCCAGCGACTTGCCCTTGAGCGGCTTGTTGTCGTACCGCCCATCGCGCATTCGCTCGGCCAAGTCGAACAGCGCGTACAGCTCGTCGGTCGTGAAATCGGGGATCGCGAGAAAGTCGCGGTGATCGCGGAGCGACTCCTCGTCGCGGCGAGCTCTGCGTACAGCGGGCGAAGCTGAGGGCATTCCAGTTTGGCGCGTAAGATTTGGGACGGTCCGAGCGATCTCGGGACCGTTCCTGAATTTATCTAGACCGGGGGGCGAGTTCTATGCGCCCGGACGTGAGCCCTCTACCGGGATGCGCTGATGAACTACTTAACGCAGAGGACGCAGAGCCGCGGAGGCGCAGAGGGCTCGTCGATCGGTCCAACTCCGCGCGCCACGAGCCGGGATTTCTTTGGGAACAGCCGCTCGGGTTGTCCCTCGTGGCTTCCCGAGCGGTTGTCCCCAAGAAAAGTTCGTCCGGGCTCGTTGTGCGAGGAACCGTGTGCGCCTTCGGCGCTCCTCCGCGCCTCTGCTCCTCTGCGCCTCTGCGCCTCTGCGCCTCTGCGCCTCTGCGCCTCTGCGCCTCTGCGTCAAGTAGTTCAGCAGGGCGTCCCGATACAGGAGTTGATTGCTAAGAGGACGACGATCCGCGAAAGAAAAAGTCGGACGAGAAAAATCGATTGGCCCGCCGATCCTTGGATGCCAAGAACCGACGGGCCAACGAAACTGGCGGAGCCTGCCTTTTACGCGTTCGTATCCATACACCCGGTGAACTGCTGGTTCGCCTTGTCGCGATCCGGCACCGGGAAGGCGACGCGCGTGCCGTACGAGCCGTTCTTGAAGAACGTGCCGCTCGGATACGCCTTGTCCTGCGATCGGCCGTACTGACGAACGAGGCGGCGGAGGTCGCCGAGGCGCTGGCCGCGGCCGAAGGTCCAGAAGGCCTTCTCGCGGAAGTAGAGCGAGACCGCGGCGTCCTGGGTCAGGGGCGCGGTGAGCGGAGCGAGCGCGCCCGACGGCTTGAAGATGCCCTGCGTCGGCGGCGCGGCGCGGAGCGCGTTCAAGATCGCCGTCATGCCGGCGATGTCGCTCGCGTTCAGCTTCGCTTCGGCCTGAATGAGCTGGCCGTCGAGACCGTCCACGATCGCGATTGGATCATCGCGGTTCCAGATGCTCTGCCCAACGAACGGCGTCGTCGTGTCGAAGCCCTTGCCGTTCGCCGTCGTCGGCACACGCGGATCCTTCGCCGATACGAACGGAATCGCGTTGTCGATTCTGCCCGCGGCGTCGACGCTGTCGCCGACCGTGTAGCGTTTGCTGCTCGTCGTCATGATCCACCAGCCGTTGTCGTTGGTGGTCTGCGAGTACGTGCCGGCGTATTGGAACGTGACCGGAACCGCGGCGACCGCGGCAGCAGCCGCGGGGAACTGACCGAGGTCCACGAGGAGGCGGCCCTTGGTGATGAGCAGTGCGTTCTTCACCTGCATGGTCGCGGCATCCGCGCCGGTCGCGAGCGCGAGGCCCGAGTCCACGCGGGCGAGCGCCGCGGTGAAGACGTCCTTTGCCGCCAGCGGCGCGGTGTACTGCGGAACGCCGTTCACCGTCTCACCGAGCGCGATGCCGTTGCAGAAGTCTTCGCCCAGCTGCATTTCGGCGAAGGCGATCGTGAACAGCATTTCCGCCTGCTGCGCGTTCGAGCTCGTCGGCTTGTATTGCTGGAGGTAGCCAAGCGCCGTGCGCGAGTAGCCGCGGGCCTGCTGCAGCGACGTGTAGATCGGCGAGAGCTGCGCGTCGTTGGTCTGCGTCGTGCGCTGATCGGCGTCGTTGCGCTGCGAGAACGTGTCGGCCGACTTGAACTCGTCGGTCATCAGGCCGGCGAACTGCCAGATCGTCTCGGTGTTCGAGCTGCCGCCGAGCAGCGCGTTCTTGAAGTTGCCCACGGCGCCGACATAGAGACCGTCGGCACCGGTGGGTCCAATTACGTCACCCGGGCTGATGACACCGGGCTGCTGCGGCGCGAGGAGCTCGTCCTTCACGCTGCAACCGCCGAGCATCAATCCGAGGCCGGCCGCGCCGGCGGCAAGAGCCGCCCGGACGCGTGGCTGATATCGCTTCATCGAATAATCCTCAGTAACGCTTAGAAGTGGAGATTGAGACGGACGGTGAAGTACGAAGGCGGCGCGGCCGTCTCGAAATCGGTCTGCACGTCACCGGTGGCGTAGTTCGACTCCGGATCGGTGCCCGTGTACTTCGTCCAGATGTGGAGGTTGCGGGCAGCGAACACGAGGCTCGCGTCCTTGGCGCGCGCGCGGGCCGCCAGCTGCTGCGGGAGCGACAGAATCGCCGACACTTCACGCAGGCGCCAGAACTGGCCGTTCTCGAGGTAGCCGGCCTGCGTCTTCGTCGCCGTGTAGCGCTGCGCGATGACGCGCGCCTGCCGCCAGAGCGGCGTGCTGGTGTTCGTCTCTTCGTAGCACGTCGGCTGGTTCGAGCAGTAGAACTGCACCGTCTGGTTGTAGACGCTGAACCCGCCCTTGTAGTCGAGCAGCCCGGTGAGGCGCAGCTTCTTGCCGAATAGGTCGAAGCCGTTCTGGATCGACAGGATGTCGCGCGGCTGCGAGTACCCCATGTACTGGTCGCTCGAGCCCACCGTCACTTCGCTGTCGTCGATCAACCCGTCGCCGTTCTTGTCGGCGTACGTGTACGGCTTGAAGAACCAGCCGTTGGCCGGCAGACCGACCGAATCACGCGTCGTGCCCGTGCCGATTGTCGGGTTCGGCTTGCCGGTGGCATCGACGCCGAGCGAGAGGATCTTGTTAGTGGTGTGCGAGCCGTTCCACGTCATGTCCCAACCGAAGTTGCGGCGATCCATGACCGTGAGGTTCACGACGGCTTCGACGCCCTTGTTCATGATCGAGCCGAAGTTGCCGGTGATCGTCGTCGCCGACGGCGCGGCGGAAGCGGCGATCGGCTGCGCGATCAGCGCGTCCTTCGTCTTCTTGTAGTAGTACGTGAAGTCGACCGTCGCGCGGTTGTTGAACATGCGCGACTCGAAGCCGCCTTCCCATTCAGCCGACGTTTCCGGCTTGAGGTTCGGGTTGCCGAGCGCGTTCATCGCGAGCCCCGGGAGATCCGTGCCCGTCGCGTTGCCCGGCGTCGTCGCGTTCGCGGTGCGCGTCACGGCCGAGAAGGTTTGGAGCGCGGTCGTCGCGCCCGGCTGCACGCCGGAGGCGCCGTACGCCGTGCGCAAGCGGAGCTGATCGAGCCACTGATACTTGGGGAAGAAGCTCTCGTCGGAGATGAGGTACGACGCGCTGAGCTTCGGGTAAAACACGCGCTGGAACTTCGTGCCGAACGCGCTGTTCTGGTCGGAGCGCACGGCCGCCGTGACGAAGAGGCGATCGCGGAAACCAGCCTGCTCCTGCACGTAGACGCCGAGTGTCTTGTTCGCGGTCTGGAGCTGGTTCGAGCCACTCTTCACCGCGGCCTGACCGACGTTCTGCGCGCCCGGCGGTAGATTCGTGCCGCTCGACGCCGTGAACTCGCTCATGGTGTTCGTGTAGTCGGCGCCGACGGTGGTCTTGAGGTTCGCCCACTGGGCCGCCTGCCACGAGCCGTTGCTCACGAACTTCGCCGAGAAGTTGCGGTTGATCGAATGCTGATCGGAAACGAAGCCTTGGCGCGTGGTGCCGGAGTTCGGGCACTGGCTCAGTTTGCACATCTCCCAGTCGCTGCGCGACGCGACGTCGACGCCGACGCTTCCGCTGTTCTGCATCCAGGCATACGGACGCCAATTGGCGTCGACGCTGCCGTTGAAGCGCTGCACACCTTCCCAGAGCTTGTCCTGGAAGGTCTGCGAGGGCATATAGTTGGCGTAGCCGCGCAAGTCTTCGCCGAGCGAGCCGATCGGCGAGTAGCCGAGGCACGCTGCAGTGTTCGTGCGGCAGATAGCCGACGGACGGAAGCCCGGGTTCTTGAGCGCGGTCGCGAAGATCGAAACGGTGTTGTTGTCGGTCTGTGGAAGACGCTGGTTGCGGTTCGTCCACGCGGAGTTGACGCCGAGGTCGAACGTCGGGCTCAGCGCGGCGTTGAGGTTCGCGCGAACCGTCTGACGCTGGAACGCTTCCGGGTAGATCTCGTGATCCTTCGCGGGATCACCGATCGAGTCGAGGAACGCGCGGGCGAAGGCCGGCATCTTGATCGGGCCGATCTCGTTCTCCATGTCGCCGCTGACGAAGAAGCGGACGGCGTCCGAGCCGCCGGAGACGTTCGCGCCGTACGAATCACGGTGACCGCTGTGCACCGGCGACAGCTCCGGGTCTTTCATCGGGTTGAAAGAGGAGGTGCTGTCCGGGAAGCAAGTCTTGTTGGCAATCGTTTCGAGGACGCAGCGCGTGGTGGTGCCAGCCGCGTTCTTGCCGAACACCGCGTACTGGTCCGCATAGTTGTTGCGATCGCTGACCACACCCTTTTCGCCGTAGTACGACCAGCGCGTCGAGCCGGCGCGGCCTTTTTTCGTGGTGATGACGATGACGCCGTTGGCCGCGTCGGTCCCATATAACGTGGCGGCCGAGGGACCTTTCACGATCTCGATGTCCTCGATGTCGTCGGGATTGAGGTCGTTGATGAAGCTCGTCGTCGTGCCACCCGTGGCGACGCCGACGGAGCTCGAGATCATACGCACGCCATCGACGACGTAGATCGGCGCGTTGGACAGCGAGAGCGAGTTGGTGCCGCGAATGCGAACGACGGCGCTCGAGCCGGTCTCGTTACCCGGCAGCACCGAGACACCCGCGGCTTTCGCGACGAGGAGGTCCGCAACGTTCTTGACCTGCGACTCTTCGACGCGCTTGCTCACGTCGCCGACGCCGCCGATCGCGTTGCCCAACTCCACGCGGCGCTGCTGGCCCGTGGCGGTCGTCACGATCTCCTGCAGCTGAATGACCGCCGCTTCGGTCGTGAAGTTGACTTCCTTGCTCTGCCCCGCCGTCAGCGCGACCGTCGCGTTCTGCGCGCGGTAGCCGACGCGAAGCATCTCGAGCGACTGCGTGCCGGCGGGTACGTTGCGCAGGGTGTACTCCCCGGCCCCGTTGGTGTTGGTTGCCAGGCTCGTGCCGCGCACGAGCACGCGCGCATCGACGAGCGGCTGGCCGGCCGCGGTGACCTTACCCGTGATCGTGGCCTGGGCGCGCGCCGCAGCGGGCAACGCGACCAACGCCAACAGGGCAAGCGTAGCGCGCAGGCCCTTGCCCGCTCGCCACGTTTGGAACGCTGTCATCATGACTGTCCTCATAGGGTGTTGGTGCCAACACCGTCGCGCGCGCGCCCCTCGACGACGCCTATGGGCGTGCGCGAAGCCGCGAACGAACGGGGAGGTTCTGGTGGAGCAGTGGGAACACGGGACAACACACGTGGTCGGCTCGACTCTCGAGCGCGCGGCGACCTCAGCGCAGTCCTACTTTGACATCCACCGGGACGCGCGGGGGGCCCTCAAACGACGTCAACGCGCGCGCGTCACACTTCGGATGAACACCTGCCCGTGCTACTCAATGGAGCGTGCGGCGAACTCTAATCACCGCGCAGGCCAATTCAATGGGGGATCGAGTTCGGTGTGTGGTAAACACTCGTCCGCACTAATCGACGTCTCTCTCGGAGTGAGAAGTGTCGGTCTCAGGTCCCTGGTCTCGGGTCTCAGGTGTAACGGCGGTGGCGACGTTTCAACCTGGGACCAGAGACCAGAGACCTGAGACCAAAAGTCCGCTCAAACGCTTGACGCGATTAATGCGCACCAAACCCGAGCACCACTATAGGATATACTTTCTCAAGTCTTCATCCTCCACCACAGCCTTGAGCCGCTCGCGAACCCTCGCCTGATCGACGACGATCGAGCCATTGTGGGCCTGGTCGGGAAGGTCGAACAGGACGTCTTCGAGCAGCGTCGTCATAACCGTATGAAGCCGCCGCGCACCGATGTTTTCCATGCGTTCGTTGACGAGCGCGGCAATACGAGCGATCTCCGCGATGCCGTCGGCATTGAAATCGAGCTTCGCCCCATCGGCTTCGACGAGCGCGGCGTACTGCTTGGTGAGCGCGTTTTCCGGCTCGGTCATGATGCGCACGAAGTCCTGCTCCGTGAGCGGCTTCAGCTCCACGCGGATCGGGAAGCGGCCCTGAAGCTCGGGAATCAGATCGCTCGGCTTCGACACGTGAAACGCGCCGGCGGCGATGAACAGCACGTGGTCGGTCTTCACCATGCCGTACTTCGTCTGCACGTTCGAGCCTTCGACGATCGGCAAGAGGTCGCGCTGCACACCCTCGCGTGAGACGTCCGGCCCGCCCATCTGCGAGCGCTCGCCGGCAATCTTGTCGATCTCGTCGAGGAAAATGATGCCGAGCGTCTCTACACGTTCGAGCGCGTCGGCGGTGACGTCTTCTAGATCAATCAGCTTTTCGAGCTCTTGCTCGAAAAGTATGCGTCGTGCTTCGCTGACCTTCACCGTCCGCTTCTTTTTTCGCTTGGGCAGCATCTCCTTGAGCATGTCGGAGATGTTGTCCATGCCCTCGGGCGCGCCCTGCGAGGCGAGAACGTCGAACATCGGCGCGGACGCCGGCGTCACCTCGACCTCCACTTCTCGCTCCTCGAGCTTTCCGTCGAGTAGAAGGTTCTTGAGCTTCTCGCGCGTGCGCTTGTAGCGCTCCTGCGCCGTGTCCACCTGCTCCTTGATGACGGCGCCGCTGCCCGAGACGAGGAACACGCCGAGCGCGTCGTCCTCGGACTTGGCGCCGTGACCGTTGGCCTGACCAGGCTCACTCTTCTCCGTCGGTGTTGGCGCGGGAGAGGGGGGAGGCGGCGGCAACAAGAGGTCGAGCAAGCGCTCATCGACGCGCTCGTGCGCGAGGTCTTCGACCTCCGACTCGCGCTCGCTCCGCACCATGTCGATCGCGCTCTCGACGAGATCGCGCACCATGGACTCGACGTCGCGTCCCACGTAGCCGACTTCGGTGAACTTGGATGCCTCGACCTTGATGAACGGCGCACCGGCGAGCTTGGCCAGCCGGCGAGCGATCTCCGTCTTCCCCACCCCGGTGGGACCTATGAGGATGATGTTGTTCGGCGAGATCTCCTCGCGAATCGATTCGGGCGCGCGCTGGCGTCGCCACCGATTGCGCAACGCGATAGCGACCGCCTTCTTCGCATCGGCCTGGCCGACGATGTAACGATCGAGCTCGCTCGCGATCTGACGAGGCGTCAGGTCGGCGAGACGAGCGAGAGCTTGCTGAGTACGGGGAGAAGGCATGCGTTCAACCTGAGACCAGAGACCAGGGACCTGAGACCACCGAGGGTTGAGTTCCCCGAATCGCGATGAATCCGCGCGTCAGGTCGTCTCCAGTACCGATATATTGGTGTTCGTGTAAATACAGATATCGCCGGCGATCTTCATCGCGCGCTTCACAATCTCGGGCGCATCGAGCGTCGAGTTGTCGACCAGTGCGCGTGCCGCCGCGAGAGCGTAGGATCCGCCCGAGCCGATCGCGAGAATGCCGTCGTCGGGCTCGATCAGCTCACCGGTGCCCGAGACGATGAAGCCGTGCTCCCTGTCGGCAACGATGAGCAACGCCTCGAGTCGGCGAAGCACGCGGTCGCTCCGCCAGTCCTTGGCCAGCTCGACCGCCGCCCGAGGCATGTTGCCGGGGTAGCGCTCGAGCTTTTCCTCGAACTTCTCGAACAGCGTCATGGCGTCGGCGGCGGCGCCGGCGAATCCGGCGACGATCTTCCCGCCGCGAATCAGACGAACCTTCTGGGCGTGCGACTTCATCACGGTCTCACCGACCGTGACCTGACCGTCGCCGCCAATCGCCACCTTGCCGTTCCGGCGAACGGCGAGAATCGTCGTCGCGCGAATTCGGGGCAGCACGTACGTGGAGCTCGACATGCCCGAAAACTAGCGTGACGGCTAACCTACTGTTATGACGGCCGGTTACGTCGACGCAGCGCTCCCCGGTTCGCGATCGCCTGCGCGAAATAGCGACGATTCCCGATGGCTCCAATGAGCAGGAACAGCGTTCCGACGATGACTGCGACCACGGAATAGCGCCAGGTGTCGCGCCCGATGAACGCCGCGCCCATGCAGATCACTCCAACACCGATCGACGCTTCTCCGCTCCGGCTCCGCTCCACGCGCGGCCGGCGGCGACGCTCACGCTTGACGATGATGTCGTCCGGCGTCCAGGCGTCGAAGATCAGCCCAAGGCCGACTAGGCAGACGATAGCCCCGATGATGACCGGGATGAATTCAATGCGCATGGATGCCCTGAACCTGGTCGACCTCGCTCGACCGGGCTCAGGAAGCAGGATTTACGCCCGTGGGTGCGCTTTCTCGTAGACCTGCTTCAACCGCTCGACGCTGGTGTGGGTGTAGATCTGCGTCGTCGAGATCGAGGCGTGGCCGAGGAGCTCTTGTACCGCTCGCAGGTCGGCGCCGGCATCGAGCAGATGCGTGGCGAAGGTGTGCCGCAACGAGTGCACGCTCAATCCGGCGTCCTCGTCGATCTGGTTGAGCAGCCCGGTCACCACCTTCTGGATGGCGCGCACGCCGATCCGCCGTCCCGTCCGGCCAAGGAACACGGCGTTTCGATCCCCCTTCGCTCCAATAGCGCGCAGCAGCTCGTCACGCTTTGCCTCGTAGTTTCGCAACGCAAGCACGGCATGGTCGCCTACAGGTACGATGCGCTCCTTTCGTCCCTTTCCGCGGACTTTCGCCTGCTGCGACACCATGTCCAAATCCGAGCGACTCAGCCCTTGAAGTTCGGACAAGCGCATGCCCGTCGAGTAGAAAAGCTCGAGGATGGCAAGGTTGCGCACAGCCACAAAGCCCCCTTCCCAAGCGCGCACTTCGGCGATCTGGAACAGGAGATCGATTTGCGCGCGGTCCAGATATCCGGGAAGATACTTCTCGAGGCGAGGGGCCCCGACGGCACGCGCGGGGTTCGAGTCCACGATCTCGTTGCGGTGCATGTAGCGGTAGAAGCTGCGCACCGCCGACAGCGTGCGCCCCATCGATCGCTTGCTCAGGCCACGCTTCGATAGGTCCCCGAGAAACGCCCGCATCGCCAGGCGGTCGACACCTTGCCAGGTCCACGGGCGCTCGCCGTAATAGCGAGCCAAAAAGGCCGAAAAGTCGTCCAGGTCCCGGCCGTACGCGCGAACGGTGTTCGGGGAGACATCACGCTCCTTGGCGAGATGGTTCAGATACTCCGTGACCTCCGGCGGCAGTTCGCGCATATTCTAAATATGGGCGGTGGGCGGTGGGCCTACGATATCTCGGTGTTCTTCATCGCGGCGTCGGTCGCGACGAACCTTGCCGGCCAGACGCCGGCGGGCCAGCCGGCTGGATCCCCCGCCCCGCCGGCTATCCTGGATTATCGGCACCGGCTCGTCGGCGTGTTCAGCGCCGACACCGGCGAGCCGATCGAGGGCGCGGAAGTCGTCGACGTCTTCGCGCGCACCAGCGTCCGAACGACCAAGACCGGCACGACCACCCTCAGCTTTCTGCCCGACGGCGGAAGCATGATTCGCGTACAGAAGATCGGATACCAGCCGGTCACAATGGTCGTCGCCGTCTCGCCCTCCGACACGGTTCCGTTGACGGTCGTTCTCAGCACCGCCGCTCAGATCCTGCCGAAGATGACGACGACGGACTCCACCCGGCGGTACATCTCTCCCGGCTTGCGCGACTTCGAGGAGCGTCGCGCGAAGGGCTTCGGCTATTTCATTGCCGAGGCAGAGCTGCGGAAGGCCGACAACGCGAAGATGACCAACATCGTCCGGCGTTTGCCCAACATCAACATCATCTGTCCGCGCTCTGGCACGCGCCGCGGTGAGTGCTACCCGACCTCGATGCGGCAACCGCAGAAGTACGCCGTTCTTGGCGGCGAGTGCCCGCTCGACATCTACGTCGACGGCGCGGCGTCGACGGACAACGATCTGGAGAAGATGCGCGTCAACGAGTACGCCGGGATCGAGTACTATCCGGGCGGGAGCACCATTCCGATACAGTACAACCGCACCGGCTCGTCGTGCGGCGTGCTCCTATTCTGGACTCGCGAGCGCTGATAGCGCGTGCGCGTCGCGCCAGTGCGCCATCTCCGACAATGCGCGCTCGGCGATTTTCTCGCGCTTGATGCGCTTGTCCTTGACGCGTTCCGGCAGCTCGTCGACCAGGCCGAAGTTGGCGTTCATCGGCTGAAAATGGGCAGGGTCGGCCTCGCGCAGATATCGATAGAGGGCGCCGAGCATCGTTGTCGGCGGCGGGACGACAGGCGGCTCGCCGGCCAACATGCGCGAGAGATTTATTCCCGCGACGAGCCCCGTGGCGGTGCTTTCCGTGTAGCCCTCGACGCCGGTCAACTGGCCGGCGAACAGCGTCATCGGGTCGTCGCGCAGCGACAGGTGCGGCGTCAGCGTCGCGGGGCTGTTGATGTACGAATTCCGGTGGATGGACCCGTAGCGCAGGAATTCAGCGTTCTCTAAACCGGGGATCATCCGGAACACCCGCTGCTGCTCGGGGATTCGCAGGCGCGTCTGACACCCGACCAGGTTCCACATCTGTCCCGCGCGGTCTTCCATGCGGAGCTGAACTACCGCGTATGCATCTCGCCCGGTGCGTGGGTCGCGCAGGCCGACCGGCTTCATCGGGCCAAAGCGGAGCGTTTCTCGTCCGCGGCGCGCCATCTCCTCCACGGGCATGCACCCCTCGAAGTACGGCACCTCGTCGAACTCGTGGCCGTGGTGCTGATCCGCGGCCGTCATCGCGTCAATGAACGCCTCGTACCGCTCGCGCGTGAACGGACAGTTGAGGTAGGCTCCCGCTTCCCGAGCGTCCGGCGCATCCATCGTTTCCTTACCGTAGCGGGACGCGCGAAAGACGACGCTCTCGTCAATCGACTCGTGGGAGACGATCGGCGCGATGGCATCATAGAACGCGAGCCCCGCCACGCCGAGCCGCGCGCGAATCACATCGGCGAGAGCGTCCGACGTGAGCGGCCCGGTCGCGATCAGCCCGGGACTCGGCAGCGACGTCGCCTCCTCGCGCACGACGGTGATACGCGGGTGTCCCGTGACTCGCTCGTGCACACCGGCCGAGAAGACGTCGCGGTCCACCGTGAGCGCGGTTCCGCCCGGGACGCGGGCGTCGTCCGCCGACTGCAGGACCACGGAGCCCAGCAGACGCATCTCGGCTTTGAGCAGGCCGTGCGCGTTAGAGACCTCGGTGCTCTTGAAAGTGTTCGAGCAGACCAGCTCCGCGAGGCGATCGGTCTTGTGCGCCGGCGTGCCGCGCACGCCGCGCATCTCGTGGACGACGACGTCGTGTCCACGCTCGGCGAGCTGCCACGCCGCTTCGCTACCGGCGAGTCCGCCGCCGACGATGTGAACTTCTTGCATCACCGCGACATCATGATGATGTCCGTGTACGTCTGAATCTTCCCTTCGTTGAATCCCTTCACGGTTTCGGCCATCGAGCTCGTCACGTTAGCGAGACGGCCGCCGTAGCGGGCGAAGCCACCCTGCGGCGACACACCGCGCATTCCACCGCTGATCGAGCGGATGAAGCTGCTGTTCGCGTCGAGCGGGAGCGTGCCGATGTTGCGATAGAAGCGCGACCAGTCGTCGTCCTGCCGGAAGAGATACTGCTCGACGTTCGAGCAGTACATGGCGGAGACGACGGCGTTGTGGTCCTTCAGATACTGGCCGACGGTGCGAATCGCCTTTGGTCCGGCAAAGTCACCGACGACGGGGATGAGCAGGTTCTTGGACTCGAAATCCTTGAGCCAGCGGAAATTCGCTTCCGTCGCGAGATATGCCCAATTCTTTCCGGCAGTGTCGGTGGCGGTTTGCAGTGTAGCGTACGTCGGCATGCCGCCGCCGAATCCTCCGCCGAACCCGCCCCCGCCGCCGCCCCCGCCGCTGCTGTAGTTGTAATTGATCTGTGGTCCGCCGCCGTAGAATGCGGCATAGATGTAGTCGAGCGTTTTGCTGTCGCTGTCGCCGAGCGCGAAGCCCTTTGTTTTGCTGAGGAAATCCTTGATCGCGACGAGATTCTTGCGAAAGAGCGCCGAGTCTGGCGCGGCGCGATTGTAGGCGTCGAACAGCTGCTGCGCGGTGGAGGCGGTGTCCAACCCGGCGGGACGCGTCCGGGAGAAGAGCTTGGACATGAATTCCGCGCGATCGGCCGACGTCTCGAGGAGCGCCTTGTACATCAAGTGCTCCACCATGTTGCCGCGACGGATGTCAAAGATGACGGCGATCTTCGGCTTGAGCGCGACGATGTACGTGAAATTCTGCTCGGGCCCGACGCCGAGGTAAACGCCACCCGGCTTGAGCTTCTCGAGGAGCCCCGGAATCACCGCCTGAAAGCCCGTCTCGTTCGAGAGCAGGTTGTCGGAGCGGAAATACCCGCCCGGCTCGGAGAACTCCGCGTTGAGCTGCCAGAGCTCCTTGTCGGTAAGCCTCGACGGAATCGTGCTCTGGGCGACCGCAAGAACCGGCAAAACAGCCAGAGCGAACGCACCGAGCAAGGATCGACGGGAACGAAGAGCTGAAGTCATTCCGGGCTCCGAGGGAATTGGGCAGTCATTGGAAGATGCCACCGGGAAATCAGCCGCACAAACACCCGCTGGCGCATTTTCCCCCGAGCCACCATCCTCTTCCGAGTCTTCCCCCCCCCACCCACGCCGCCCTCTCCGAGGATCCTCAGCCATGCCCCCGGGCACTCGTAGGACTTCGCTGGCTTTTTGCGCGCTCGTCGCGCTGTCGGCTGTCGCGAACGCCCAGAGCGTCGCCAAGATCTCGATCACGCCGGCCGCGCCACGAATGGTGGCTGGTCAGTCGCTTCAACTCCGCGCTCAAGCGGTCGATGCGGCCGGACGGCCCGTGTCGAACGCGGTGATCAAGTTCCAACAGGGCGGCGGACAGTTCGAGGCCGTCGTGTCGGACAGCGGCCTCGTCGCGGCGGGCGCCGTCTCGACAATCCCTGTCACGGTGAGTGCGATCGTCCCCGGCGAAAAGCCGGTGATCACGACCGTCAACGTCGTCGTCATTCCCGGACCGGCGAGCACCGTCTCGATCGAGCCGCGAACGGTGAAGCTCATCGCCGGTCAGAGCCTTGCCCTCCGCACGAAAGTGCTGTCCGCCGCGGGCGACGCCAGGAACGATGTCGTGGCCTGGAGCACCTCGGCGTCCGCGGTAGCGTCGGTGGCGGAAGGTGTCGTGACGGCGACGAAGGCGGGGACCGCCACGATCACCGGTGTGGCCGGATCGGCAAAAGGGACGGTGACGGTCGAGGTCGTCCCGGCGGACATCGCGTCGATCTCGATTACGCCGGGGACCCCGCATGCCCGCACCGGCGACGTGCTTCGCTTCAACCTGACCGTGAAAAACTCCGCGGGAAAGACGATCACCGGACTGACGCCGACGTGGCTCTTCTCACCCGGACACGGCGAGATCGACAATGAGGGCGCGTTCGTCGGCTACGACCCGGGTACGTACACAGTGAGCGCGAATCTCGGGCAACGCTCGGCGCAGACCACGGTAACGCTCGCCGCGCGCGACGTCCGACGCGCCGCCACCGTTGTCGGATCGATCGTGCGCACGACCTTCCCGACGTCCGAGGTCTGGGTGCATCCGAACGGAAAGGTCGCGTATCTCGGGACGCACCTCGGCGGAGATCGCGTCTACACGATCGACATCAACGACCCGGCGAAACCGACGATCGTCGATTCGGTCATCGTGAACGCGCGCGTCATCAACGACGTCATGACGTCGGAAGACGGCAAAATCATGGTAATCACCCGGGAGGGGGCGGACGATCGCAAGAACGGGCTCGTCGTCGCCACGCTCGACGACCCCCTGCACCCGAAGGTCGTCGGCGCGTTCACGGACGGCGTCACGGCCGGCGTCCACTCGGCATTCATCTACACGCAGCCGAAATTTGGTCGGCACGTGTATCTCACGAACGACGGCACGGGCGCGCTCCACATCATCGACATCAATGATCCGGCGCATCCGAAGCAGGTGGCGCTCTGGAAGACACCGCGTTCCGATGCGGGACGGATGCTCCACGACATCGACGTGCGCGACGGCATGCTCTACGGAAGTTGGTGGAACGACGGACTGGTGATCCTCGACATCGGCAGCGGCATCAAGGGTGGCTCGCCGTCGAATCCACAGTTCGTCTCACAATACAAGTACGACCTCGACGCGCTGTACAAGGACGTCGGCGCGATCGACGGCCCCGGCTTCATTCGCGGAACGCACACGGCGTGGCGGCACAAGAACTACGTCTTCATCTCCGACGAAGTCTTCTCGAAGAACGACGCCGAGAAGTTGTTCGCGAAAGAGCCGTCACGGGCGTGGGGGCGGCTGCAAGTGCTCGACGTGTCGGACATCTTCCACCCGAAGTCCATCGCTCACTATGAACCGGAGTTCGGCGGCGTGCACAATGTGTGGGTGGCGGGCGACACGCTCTACATGGGCGCGTACAACGCCGGCTTCCGCGCGTTCGACATCTCGGGTGAGCTGCGCGGCGATTTGCGGGCGCAGGGCCGAGAGATCGCGCAATTCAGTCCCGCCGACGCCAAGGGTTTCATCCCGAATTCGACGATGACGTGGGGCGTCGTAGTGAAGAACGGATTGGCGTTCGTGAACGACTTCAACACGGGGCTGTACATCGTTCGCATCGAGCCGAAGGCGGCGGTCGTTCCGTGAGAGGGGCGATGGGCGGTGGGCAGTGGGCGATGGGCGGCTGGCGACGGGCGGTGCTCGTCGTTGGTTGGCTCGTCGGCGCGCGAGCGAGTGGGCAATTGCCCGCTCCGCCTAGGCCGACACGCGACTACTCGGTGATCGTGGCGAGCGAAGGTGTCGACCGTGTCGCCGTTGTCCGGTTCGGACCGGGCGGCATCACGGTCGATCGCGAGCGATACGTGGGCTGGGCGCCGACCGAGCTGGCGGGGCCACATGGCGTCGCTGTCTCGCCGGATAAGAAGCACTACTTCGTCTCGCTCGCTCACGGCACGCCGTACGGCCGACTACAGAAGTACAACACGCAAACGAACGCCCTCGAAGGCTCGGCGATGCTCGGCAGCTTTCCGGCGACCGCTCAGGTGTCGCCGGACGGCTACTACGTGTATGTCGTGAACTTCAACCTTCACGGCGACATGGTGGCGAGCAGCGTGTCGGTCGTCGCGGCGGACGCGATGGTCGAGGTTGCCCGAATTCCAACGTGCACCATGCCCCACGGCTCACGCTTCAGCGCCGACGGAACGCACCACTACTCGGCGTGCATGATGGACGACATGCTAGTCGAGATCGACACGCGGAAGCTTGCGGTCTCGCGCTTCTTCGTGCTCACCGCCGGGAAAGAGATGGCGATGACCGGCACGCCGCCGCGCCGAACGCTCGACGGGGCTACGCAGACGGGCGGCTCGCACGACATGGGCGGCCACGGCATGGAGCCGCCAAAGCCGGGCGACGTGTCGTGCTCACCGACGTGGGCGCAGCCGTCCCCTGACGGATCGCGCGTCTGGGTAGCGTGCAACAAGTCGAGTGAGATCGCGGAAATCGATGCCCGCGATTGGAAGATGTTGCGGCGGATCGCCGCCGGACCAGGCGTCTACAACCTCGGCGTCACGCACGACGGCAAGAAACTGCTCGGGACGAACAAGCGAGACCAGTCGGTCTCGGTGATCGACGTCGCCAGCGGCAAGGAGTTGGCGCGGATTCAGACGACGCGCAAAGTAGTGCACGGCGTCGCGGTCACCGACGATGATCGGTACGCCTTCATCACTGTCGAGGGCACCGGTTCACAGCCTGGGACCGTCGACGTGATCGACCTTATCGCACTCAAGAAGGTCGCGACGATTGATGTCGGGTCGCAGTCGGGCGGCATCGATTTCTGGAAGTAGCCGGCGGTATCGCCGGAGCAAGGCGTACGCCCTGTAACGATCCGTTACAGGCAGGTTTCTCGGAGCTTGCTCGCGTCAGCTGCAAGTCGCTGTCACGCCGCGACATGGCTTGCGGGCAAGCAAGCCTTGCGCGAAAGCGTTCCCGAGCGGAAGGTTCGACCCGATGGCTACCCGCATCCTCGTGGTCGACGACGACCCTTCTATCCGCCAGGCGCTCAGTCATGCGCTGGCCCAGAACGCCGATGTCCAAGTGGCCTCCACAGCCGAGGAAGCGCTTTCAGGGCTCGCTGCGTCGTCCCCGGATGTGATTCTATCGGATGTCCGGATGCCCGGACTCGACGGAATCGAGCTGCTACGACTGGTGCGCGAACGCTCGCCGGGTGTGGACGTGGTGATGATGTCGGCGTTCGACGACATGCCGACGATCGTCGCATCGATGCGCGAGGGCGCGGCGGACTTCGTCGCCAAGCCGCTCGATCTGCACGACCTGCGTCGCGTGCTCGCCCGAGTCGTCGACGATCGTCGAACGCGTCATCGGGCCCGCGCGTCGGTCGAAGATGAGGCGTCCGGCCTTCGCCTCGAGGAACTGATTGGTCGCGATCCCAAGATGATCGCGACGTACAAGGCCGTCGGCCAGGCGGCGTCAGTTCGCACGAACGTGCTCATTCGCGGCGAGAGCGGCACGGGAAAGGAACTGATCGCGCGGGCCATTCACTACAACTCCGCCGAGGCGGCGGAGCCGTTCGTCGCGCTCAATTGCACCGCGTTGCCGTCGACGCTTCTCGAGAGCGAGTTGTTCGGCCACGTGAAAGGTTCGTTCACCGGCGCGCTCAGCTCGCGCCGAGGACGATTCGAGCTCGCCGGCCGGGGCACCATTTTTCTCGACGAGATCGGGGACACCACGCCGGAATTCCAGTCGAAGCTGCTCCGTGTGCTGCAAGAGCGCGAGTATTATCCGGTTGGCGCCGAACGTCCCGAACGAACGGAGGCGCGCGTCGTCGCCGCGACGCACCGGAATCTCGAGGACCTGATTGCAACGGGCGATTTCCGCGCGGATCTGTATTACCGGCTTCGCGTCGTCGAGATCTGTGTGCCGCCGCTTCGCGAGCGAACGGCGGATATCCCCGCGCTCGCGCATCATTTGTTACGGGTGACGAGCGCGCGTCTACATCGGTCGCCCCCTGTCTTGTCGGACGACGCCCTCGCTCTGTTGGCGCACTACTCGTGGCCAGGCAACGTCCGCGAGCTGGAGAATTGTCTGACGCACGCCTTGGTGATGGCGCGCGGCGATGTCATCCGGCCGGAACACGTCATCCTCGCGCCGGCGGCGAGCGCCACCGACGGCAGATTGCCGAGCCTCGACGACATCGAGCGCGAACATGTCGAGCGGGTCATGGCGGCCACGGGCGGTCGAAAAACCGACGCGGCGCGGACACTCGGCGTCTCGCGCCCCCGGCTCGACCGATTGCTCGCCAAATACGGTCTCGCATGAGGCATCGCGGAGCCTGGGTCACGTCGCTGCGCACGAAGCTCACCGCGATCGTGCTCGTCTGCGCGCTCCTGCCGCTGGCCGTGCTCTCACTCTGGCTCGTGCGAAACACGCAACGGTCCGCCGAGGAAGCGCTTCGCGCGCGGCTCGACACGACGTTGTCGCGCGCCGCGTACCAGGTCGGAGTCTCCTGGATCGGGCATCGATCGGCGCTCTTCGACATCGCGCAAGACTCGACCGTTCGCGCGCTCTTGGTGGGCGGTCACGCGACTGCCGGCCCAATGCCCCTCGCCCGTCCGCACGACTTTGCGAATCTCCGAGCCGGCACACATGTGGTCCTGATCGTCGACGCTTCGAATCGTCCGCGATGGGTACTCGCGGCCGACGAGAAGGGTGGACCGGTGCTCCTTCCGGCAGCCGACTCCCTCAAAGTCGGCGGCGGACCGTGGTCCGATGCATTCGTCGCTCACATTCCCGTGCGCAACGGAGTCTACGGCGACACGATCGGTTCGCTGGAGGCACGATTTCGAATCGCGTCACTCGTTCAGGGGTGGACGGCGGGAATCGGAGGCGCCTCCGCCCTGATGACGTTGGTCGATCGATCGACCGGCGTGATGACGTCACCCCTCCCCTTCGACGCTGCATTGCTGCGAGCCGGTCGCTTTCAATGGGGCGGCGACGAATGGCTGGCCGAATCGCGCGCGATGGAGGAGCCGTACCTGGAGATCGTCGCGGCGGCGCCACTGACGTCGTTCATGCAGCCGTTCGACCGCGCGGCGAGAACGGGCGCGATCGCGTTGGCGGTCGTGACCGTCGCGGCGTTCCTCCTCGTCATCTTGATGACGCGACGCGTCACACGCTCGCTGCTCGCGCTCGCCGACGCAGCCGATGCCGTCGCCGCCGGCGATCTGGATCGGCGTGTCGACGGCGGGAGTCATGACGAAGTGGGTCGTCTCGCCTCCGCGTTCAACGCAATGGTCGACAGTCTGCGCCGGACACTGGGGGAACTATCGCAGCGACAGGCGGTCGCCGCGGTTGGAGAGTTCGCGTCGGCGCTGGCGCACGAGATTCGCAATCCGCTCAGCGCGATCCGAATCAACCTGCAGCACGTCGAGGAGCATGTCGGAGCGCAGCCGTCGGTACGAGATCCGGTCCGTCACGCGCTGCGTGATATCGGACGTCTCGAGAGCACCGTTGCCGGCGCGTTGAGGTTGGCGCGCACGGGAACGATGTCGATGGCTCCGCTCGCCCTCGACGACATCATCGATGCGGCGGTGCGAGTGGTGAGGCCCGAGGCCGCGCGGCGCGGCATCTCGCTCCTCGATCCCTCCGCGTCCGACGCCCGGGTCCGCGGCAATGCGGCCGCCCTCGAGCAGCTGTTCCTCAACCTGTTGCTCAATGCCGTTGAGGCGACGCCGTGCGGCGCGGGAGGCCGAGTGGGTGTCGAGGTGCGTCGCGATGAATCGGCGGTGGACGTCAGCGTGTGGGACACGGGGGAGGGCTTCCCGGAAAACATTCGCGAGCGTGCGTTCGAGGCTTTCGTGACAACGAAGCCCGAAGGCACAGGCCTCGGCTTGTCCGTCGCCAAACGCATCGCCGCGGCCCATGGTGGGCGAATTCAAATCGAGCCCCGCACGTCGAGGACCGTAGTGACGGTGCGTCTCCCTTCCCTGCCGAACCGAAACGAGGCCCACGGCGGCTCGACGCCGGTCGTCGCGACGCTCGCGACGTAACGAATCATTGCGCGCGGCGCAGTTCGCGCCGTCGCCCGAATTCTCTAATCGCCTTCGATGAAACGACTTGCTGGAACAGCACCGCGTGGCAGCGTCATTGCCTCGGAAGGACTCGCTTTCATAGCGGGTCGCACCCCACTCCCCTCCCGAGGTCAGCGATGAAACTCCCTCTCTCTCTCGCCGTGGCCAGTCTGGCCTCAGTTGCCACTGCCGCCACGATTTCGAAACGTCCCCTGGTCTCGCCGACGGCGGCCGCGGAACGCGTCTGGCAACCAACCGCACGGCAGGAAATGTTCGACGTCTCACCCGACGGAAAGCTCGTGCTGTACGTCAATTGGGATACGGGCAACCTGATGGTCCACGACCTGGCAACCGGGGCAGATCGGGACATCACCCGAAAAGGGACGTATCAGCAGAGCCCGGACGAAGCCGACGGCGGCGTGTTTTCGCGCGATGGGCGACTCGTCGCGTACGAGTGGTGGGAGGGGCGAACGCGCCAGGACGTGCTTCGCGTGAGCAATATCGATGGAACTGGAATCAAAGATTTCTATCGAAGCCCCGGCGTGAGCGTTTGGCCCATTGCGTTCACCTCGACCGGCGGCCTCCTCGCGGTACTCGACAGCGCGAAGACCAGATTCCTCGTCATCATTCCGGGGAATGGCGGAAAACCCGCGCTTCTCAAGCAGTTGAGTCCCATCAACCGTCACCTCGCGGCAGTCCTCTCGCCGGACGAGAAGTTCGTGGCGTATACCGAACCCGTCGAGGATTTCAAGCGTGACATCGTCGTCGCGAACGTGAGCGACGGAAAGGAGATCACCAGGATTCGCAATCCAGCCGACGACGTTCCCATCCGTTGGACGAAAGATGGCTCGCTCGTCTTCACCAGCGATCGAAACGGGTCGCCTGGCCTCTGGATCCAGTCCATGAGCGGCGGCAAGACGACGGGTTCGCCCCGACTGCTGCGCGGCGACCTCTGGCGGCTCGGCAACGTGTTCCTCACCGCCAAGGGGCAGTTCTTCTACGGCGTCCAGGCGGGCGATCGCGAAGTGTTCACGGCGCCGTTCGACGCGATGTCAGACAAGTCGCCCGGTCCCCCGATCGGCGTCACCGGAAAGCCCGGCGAGCAATACTCGAGCGCGACGTTTTCACCGGACGGGAAGTACGTCGCCTTCATGAAGCGCGAACGTGAAGGGCTTCAGTACAACAAGCTCGTTATCCGGTCGCTGTCGAGCGACGAAACACGAGAGTTCCTCCCAAGAGTCTTCGCGCCTTCGCGTCCAGTTTGGATTCCGGGAGCACAAGCGATTCTTCTGCAAGCCAACAACCAAAACGGCCAGCCAAGCCTCTTCCGTTTCGATCTGCGGACCAACGAGGCGAAGTCTGTCGTTTCGAACACGAGTTCGCCGGTCGCCTTCGCGCCGGATGGGAAGACGATGTACTACTCACCGCACGTGGCCGGTGACAGCTCGCCACGTCGTATTGTGGCGCATGAGATGGCGTCGGGACACGAGCGAGTGATCTACACCGCACCTCCGAACGTCTACATTCCAGTGCATGCCGTAAGTGCCGACGGCAAGACGGTGATCGCGATGAGCAGCGGTTTCGCGCACGGCCGAGTCGTCGGAGGCGGCCCCTATGGTATTCGCGCGATTTCGATCGCGACCGGAACCGCGCGTTCCCTCACCGCCGGAATCCCGTACGACTCGACGAAGCAGCAAGCCCGCGCGATGGGCTTCACGAGAGATCAGCGGGAATTCGTCGTCATGACGGGTACGGATGGCGACAAAACACTGTCGCTCTGGCGCGTCCCACTCGCCGGTGGCCCTGCCGTCGCGATTGGCCACGCACCAACTGGAATCGAGCTGACCGGCTCGGGAAGCACGAGTCCTTGGCTCAACGCGGATGCCACGCGTCTGGTCTACATCGCTGGCACGACCCGTCTCGAGCTCTGGATGGCGGACGAGGATGCGCTCCGGACGACCCCACCGGCGCGCCGCTGAAGGCGCCGTCATCCTGGGCGAAGCGAAGGACCTACTTTCCCCAGTCCGGTAACAACTCGGGATAGTAGGTCCTTCGTCGCTTTGCTCCTCAGGATGACAACCGACCGCTCAGCCGGCGAGCGCCTCTTCCACCGGATCTTCGGTCTTCGGCGCATCCCACTCATTGCCGCACTTGAGGCATTTGCGGAAATCACCGCGCGCCTTGGTGAATTTCATCTCCGCGCCAACGAACCCGCACTCGGGACATTTCTCGTTCACCGGCTTGTTCCACGCCACGAAATCGCAGTCCTCGTTGGAGCAGGCATAGAACGCGGTCCCGCGCTTGCGCGATCGACGCTCCACTAGCTCGCCGCCGTCCTTGGGACAGAACACTCCGGTCGGCAACGAACGAGTTCCACGACACTTCGGGAACGTGCTGCAGCCGAGGAACTGTCCGCTCCGCCCGGTGCGGATGACCATCGGCGCGCCACAGAGCTGGCACATGTGCTCCGTGAGCACCGGCTTGGCCTTCTCACCTTTGATCGGTCGCGTGTACTTGCACTTCTTCGGGTGATTCTCGCAGGCAAGGAACGGCCCGAAGAAGCCGCCGCGCGGCTCGAGCTTGCCGCCGCACTCGGGACAGCGCGCATCCGCCACCGTCGAGAGATCGTACGCCTCGGCGATGAGCGCGCCGGCGTCGACCTTGTTGAGCCGAGCCGCGAACGGCGAGTAGAAGTTCTTGAGAACCTTCTGCCAGCCGAGGTCACCCTCTTCGACCTTGTCGAGCTCCTCTTCCATCTCCGACGTGAAATCCACGTTGAAGATGTCCGGGAACTGTTTGACCATCACCTTCTCGACGCTCTCACCAAGCTCCGTCGGGAAGAAGCGGCGCTGATTGAGCTCGACGTAGTGCCGGTCGCTCAACACCGAGATGATCGACGCGTACGTCGACGGACGGCCGATGCCGAGCCGCTCGAGCTCCTTCACGAGGCTCGCCTCGGAGAAACGCGGCGGCGGCTCCGTGAAGTGCTGGCTCGGCGTGATGCCCTTGCACGGCACTTTCTCGCCGACGTCGATGACCGGCAGCGCCTGTTCGTCCTCGAGCGCCTTGCTCTCGCCCTCCTCGCGTGTCTCACGATAGAGCGCCAAGAAGCCCTGGAACTTCACGATCGACCCGGTGGCGCGGAACAGATAGCTGCGGCGCCCGATACTCCCCACGACCGCTTCGTCCTTTGGACGATCCCGCTCGGACTGAATGAGGAAGTCGACGGTCGTCGTGTCGAAGACGGCCGGCGCCATCTGCGACGCCATGAACCGCTGCCAGACGAGTTGATAGAGCTTGAATTGGTCGGCGCTCAAATACTTCTTGACCGCGTCCGGACGGCGCGTCGGATCCGTCGGGCGGATCGCTTCGTGCGCGTCCTGAGTGTTCTTTGATTTTCTGTCGCTCCCCCCGTAGAGCTGCGGCGTCTTGCAGACGAATTCCTCGCCGAAGAGCGTGCGCAGGTACGAGCGAGCCTGATCGGCCGCGCTCTCCGCGACGCGCGTCGAGTCCGTACGCATGTACGTGATGAGACCGACCTGGCCGTCGTCGCCGATGTCGATGCCTTCGTACAGATCCTGCGCGACGCGCATCGTGCGCTTGGAGCCGAACGACAACTTCTTCGCCGCTTCCTGCTGAATCGTCGACGTGGTAAATGGCGCCGAGGGATTCTTGCGACGCTCGCGCCGCTTGACCTCGGTGACGTCGAACGTCCGCCGATCCTTCAGGTCGTCGATGATGCGCTGCGCGTCGGCCTGCTTGTGGATCTCGGCCTTCTTGCCGTCGATGTGATGGAGCTTGGCCGTGAATTGCTGCTGGCTCTTCTCGAGCAGCGCTTCGATGGTCCAATACTCGACCGGCTTGAACGCACGGATCTCCCGCTCGCGCTCGACGATCAAGCGCAGCGCGACGGTCTGCACGCGTCCGGCCGAAATCCCCTTCTTCACCGTTTTCCAGAGGACCGGGCTCGCCTTGTAGCCGACCAAACGATCGAGCACGCGACGCGCCTGCTGCGCCTCGACTTTCTTCGTGTCGATCTTCCCGGCGTTCTCGATGGCGCGGCGAACGGCGTCCTTTGTGATCTCGTGGAAGAGCACACGCCTGATCGGCACGCCCAACGAGCCGCGCTTGGGGCTGATCTGAGTCGCTACGTGTTGCGCGATGGCTTCGCCCTCGCGATCGGGGTCGGTCGCGATCAGGATTTCTCGGCTGTCCTTCGCCGCGTTCTTGATGTCGGCGATCGTTTTTTCCTTCCCCGGGATCGGCACGAGGTCTGGCGTGAAGCCATTTTCGACGTCGATACCGAGCTTCTTCTCGGGCAAATCCATGATGTGGCCGACGGTCGCGCGAACGCGATAGCCGCGACCGAGATACTTCCCGATCGTTTTGGCCTTGGCCGGCGACTCGACGATGACGAGCGCGCTCCCGCTTGGGGCTGGGCCCTCGGGATCATCTTCCGCGGGATCGTAGGCACCCGCATTACGCCCGCGGCGAGCCGTCGCCTTTGTGACGGCCTTCTTCTTTGCCGTCGACTTGGCTTTGGCCGCTGCCTTTCTCGTTGCCATGCTCAGTGTACCGTCTGTTGTGTATCGCCGTCGCTCGACTCGATGAAGCCGGCGCCCTCGAGAAGAGAGCGCAGATCATCGAGCGCGATGCGCCCGTCGATCTGAATGAGTGCGCGTTCTATGATGTGCTCGAGCTCGGCCGCGTTCAGTGCGCCCGAGCCGCTCAATGCCAGCAAATGCCCCCATGCTTCCGGGGCAAACCGACCCCGTTCATGTGGTCCCAATACTCTAAAAGTCATTCGACTCTGTTCCTCTGACGCTCGACTGGACCGAAAGCAAGAAGGGGAGGAATGGCAGTGCGTGCGGCACCGATTCGCTCCCTGTGCAAGCCATTCTTTCCGGCCGTTCAGCCTGCCATGCAGACCTGCCAACCTCGCCGGTCGGTAACGTAGAATCACGCCGGCGACGAGGCAAGCTCCATAACCTTCTCTATAACCCTTTGCAGGCTATAGAGTTCCGCATTTACAACGTGGTCAGCCGTCTCATAAGCTGCCCGCCGCTGCTCGTACAGCCGCTCCAATTCAGCCCCCGGATCCGGTCTTGAAAGCAGCGGTCGGAGCGCTCGCCGCGTCCCTAACCGCGTCAAAGCCGTCCCAGGTTGCACTCTAAGGTATATGAGGCGTCCAGGGGGCCTTAGTAGACCAACGACATCAGGATTGGTGATCCAGCCGCCGCCGGGCGCCAGAATCATGTTGCCGACCTGCTGGAGCTCTTTTGTGAGCGCCAGTTCCCTCGCCCGAAAATAGGCCTCGCCCTGTTCGGCGAAGATTCCGGAGATCGACTTGCCCTCGCGCCGCTCGATCTCGAGATCGAAATCCAGGAACGTACGACCAAGCTGCGCCGCCACCTGCCGGCCGACCGTGCTCTTTCCTGAGCCTGGAAGTCCGACCAGAATGACGTGCGGCCTCGACGGATCAGCCGCCGAGCCGGGTCGCGACGTGCGAAAGGTAGGCGTCATAATTCCGCTTGGTCTCGCCGAGTGAATCTCCACCGAACTTCTCGAGCAGCGCGTCGGCCAGGACGAACGCAACCATCGCTTCAGCGATCACGCCCATCGCCGGCACCGCGGTCACGTCGCTCCGCTCGGCCACCGCCTGCGCGGCCTCGCCCGTCGCGACGTCCACCGTGCCCAAAGGCCGCATCAAGGTGCTGATCGGTTTCATCGCGACACGGACGACGAGCGGCTCGCCCGTCGTCATGCCGCCCTCCAGGCCGCCGGCGCGATTCGTTTTGCGGCGCACGTTGCCGGCAATGGTACGACCGGGCGCCGGCTCGATCTCATCGTGAACTTGCGCGCCGGTCACGCGCGCTGCATCGAAGCCCATCCCGATCTCGACGCCCTTCACCGCCGGGATCGACATGATCGCCGCGGCGATGCGTCCGTCGAGTTTGCGATCCCACGAGACGTGCGATCCCAGGCCGACGGGAAGTCCGTCCGCCACGACTTCGCAAATTCCGCCGAGCGTGTTCCCGGCGCGTTTGATCTCGTCGATGTACGTGATCATCCGCTCTTCGGCATTTCGGTCGAGCGTGCGGAGCTGAGACTCGTCCGCGACCGAATTGATGTCTTCAGGTAAGACGTCCGGTTGGGCGGCAGCAATGCCGCCCAACTGGACCAGGTGACTCCCGATGCGCACACCAAATTCCTTTAGCAAACGCTTACAGATCGCCGCCGCGGCAACGCGGGCCGTCGTCTCGCGCGCCGACGCGCGCTCGAGGATGTCGCGGGCGTCGTCGCGGTCATACTTGAGAAGACCCGTGAGGTCGGCGTGTCCGGGTCGGACACGCGTCACGGCGCGTTTTCTCGCGCCTGGATCGACCCCGGCGATGCGCGCCGGGTCCATGATCTCCTGCCAGTTCTTCCAGTCGCGATTCCGAATCATCATCGCGATCGGCGCGCCGATCGTTTCGCCCGCCCGAACGCCGGACAAGAATTCGACGGTGTCCTTCTCGATCTGCATGCGCCGGCCGCGTCCGTAGCCCTGCTGGCGCCGCGACAGCTCGACGTCGACGTCTGTCGCGAGGAGCGGAACACCGGCCGGCATTCCCTCGAGAATGCTCACCAGGGCCTGGCCGTGCGATTCGCCGGCCGTCGTGAAGCGTAGCGTCATGCGGTGAACTTACACGCTCTCGCGCCGTGTGTCGGTACTTCCTGCGCCCTACGTGCCGAGGGGCAGGCGGGTGCGCGACGGCTCCCTCCTGCCCCTCGGCGGACTGCAACTGCAAGGAATCAGGGCGGTCCCGGCTTGATGTCGTTCGCCGTCAGATCGACGACGACGAGACCTTGCTGCGTGACCGCGAACAACTTGAGGACGACACTCGGATCGTCGCCGGGCATCGGGAGCGATGCGCGGAGCGGCCCGTAGATCGGGTTCCTGAGCGGCAGCTTGCCGCGATTGATGTAGTAAGCCACGTCCACGATCTCGATCACGCCGCTCGCGGCGCCGACGAAGGCAAGGCGCTTGTCCTGCGGCGTCAGCGTGCCGTTCGCCATTGGATGGAAGGCGACGCCCGCGCCGTCGTCGAACGAGTCATACTTGCCTTGCAGGCGCAGGTGGAACGGATCGCTCACCGCACCGAAGTACGATTGAAGACCGTGCGCGGCGACCGTGAGACCGTTCAGGTCCATGGCGATGCCGAAGACGTGCTCGGACGCGTTGTCCGACATGTCGGCAATCGTAACGAGCGGCGAGAAGAACTGCGGGATCGGACCCGTCGAGTCGGCGACCATGATGAGCCGGCCGGCTGTCCCCGTGTTGCCTTCACCGAATGCGACCCACTGACGGTTCCCCGCCGCGGCCACGAAAGTGGTGTCCGTCAACTTGAGCGAGTTGACGTCGAGTCTGCTCACGAGCTCCGCGTCACTGCCACCAGCGACCGCTTGCGAGATCGCATTGACGGGGATGGTATCGGACACGGTAATGACGCCCGTTTTCTGGCCATACGGGTGGTCCCAGATGTACAGCGTGTCTGACTTGCTCGAGTTCGGGAGGGCCAGACCGACGGCGATCGAGTCGACGTTGAAGAGCGCATACACGCCCGGATCGTCGAGCGTCCGCCCGTACTGCCAAATCTGTCGTGGGTCGGGCACGGGCAGGCTAGGATCGAGCCAGCGAATCGTGCCGTCCGGCGCCGTCGGCGTCGGGCGGGTGGAGTAGTAGATTCGTCCACCGCGCGATTCAGCAATGTATTGCGGCCGATCCGAGTAGCTGATCGGTCCGTCCGCCCGAATGCGGGTTTGTCCCGTTGTCGGGTCGCGGGTCACGTTCAGGATGTACACGTACGTGTTTCGCGTCAGGATGCGCGAGGCGAGGTCTTCGTGCATGCCGCTCGCATCCTGAGAGCCGATGTACACCCGGCTGATGTTCGTGCCGCCGGAGTTCGCGACGAGAAGCGTGTCCGAGCGGTTGCTGACGACCATTCCCCACGGCAGCGACCCGACGGGGATGCTCGTCGGCGCAAAGCCCTTTCCGCCGGCGCCCGTCTGCCAAACGTCGAGCGCATTGAACGATGTGGCCGACACAAAGGCGTGTCCGCGCGCCGCATCGATCACGATGTCACCAATTCTCCCCGAGTGCGGGAGCGGATACGTGCGGCCGTACACGAGCAGCGTCGAGTCGACGAGCGCGTTGGCCAGGTTTCCTTCCGAGCTGGCCCGCGAGAGCGGAACCGCGTAGCCGACGCGGCCGGCCTGATCGATCGCGAACGCCGTGATGCCGAGGCGGCGACCCTGCTGCGACGCCGGGACCGCGAGCGGGATGCTGGCTTGGGCGTTGGCCGTGTAGGGCGCGCTGAGGCGCATCGTGTCGGCCTGAACCATGACGCCACTGCTGTCGCGAATGATGAGGCCGAGCGTGGTGATGTTCTCGCCCGTCGCGCGCACCTGGACTGAATCGCCGGCTTCGCTCTTCAGCAGCACCGTCTGCGTGACGCGCGGCTGCGCCGCGCTGGCGCTGCGAACATAGATCGCGATCGGCGCCGCCGAACCGGGCTGGCGGTTCAAGTCGATCGCGCTCGCGGTGATCGTCACGCGGCTGCGAACCGGCGCGTCGATCGGGATTTTTACGGTCGACGTGTACGTGACGTCGCGCGTGCCGTTGGTATAGATCTGGGACAGCGTGGTATCGAGCTTGGTCGGCCACGACGCTTCGCCGCGAACCCGGATATCGATTCGGCTGATACCATCGGGATGCGTGGCGCGCGCCGAAACGCTCACACCGACGCCGGCAGGAATGCTGTCGCCGTTGGTTGGCGCGTTGATGAACACCTTGGGGCCGGCGACGATGTCGACAGTCCGGTTGGCCGTATCGGCGCCACCGTCGCTGTTCACCGTCGCCACGACCACCATCGCGCCGAGCGTCGTGTCCGTCGCGCTGACTGGCTGGAGGTAACGGCGGATGGTCGTGTCACGCAGCCCGGCGCGGAAGGTTCCGCCCACGGGAATCGTGACCGACTTGTAGCGCGGCGTTTCCTTGAACGTGCCCAGGTCGACGCTGCCGATTTGTGTCACGCCGCCGAGCGTCGCCGATTTGAGCGCGACGTTGTCGTGCAGGTGAAGCGTCACGAACACCGAGTCGCCGATGTTGACCAGCGTGCCCACGACGGGCGAATCGATGCTGATCGTCGGCTTCTTGGTGTTGCTGCTGCTGCCGGACGACGACGACGAGCTGCCACCGGTCGTGGTGGTTCCCGCCGTCGGCAAGGCCGTGTCGCAGCTCGCGACGAGGACGATGCCGCCGGCGAGCCCGGCGAGTCGAAGAATGGTCGAGCGATTCATATCGATCACTCCGGGGGACGACCGGAGCTGGGCGGCTCCCGCTGTCCGTCGTCGATGATGTGCGGCGTGATCAGGATCAGGAGATCGCGCTTCGTCTCCGAACGCTGAGTGACGCCGAAGAGGTGGCCGATGATCGGAAGATCGACGAGCAGCGGCAGACCGGTCTTGCTCACGCTGACCGTGGTCTGCGTCAGTCCGCCCATGACGGCCGTCTCGCCGTCGGCGACGAGCACTTCGTTGTCGACCTTCTGCGTCGGGAACACGGCGCCGACGTCGCTCGCCTGGAACTGCACGTCGGAGTTCTCGACGTGGACGCGCATCTGGATCTGCCGGTTCGCCGTGATCTGCGGCGTGACGGTGAGGATTACACCCGTCTGCTGCATCTGCACGGTCGAGCGCGGGAAGTTGCCGGTCCCACTACCGCCCGACGACGCGTCGATCACGCGGATCGGCACCTGCGTGCCGGCGGTGAGGTTCGCCGTGCGATTGTTCAAGACGCTCGTCTGCGGCTCCGCTTGCACGTCGAGCAGCGTGTTGGACTGGAGCGCTTCGAGGAAGGTCGTGAAGTCGTAGTTGCCCATCGCCGTCGAGTAGACGAGCTGCAGCGCGGCGCCGGGGATGCGCGCGGTCGCGTTGGCGATCGCGGACATCGTGTTGCCGCCGAGCAGGATCTGGCCGGCGTCGGTGCGCGGCTTGCCGAGCGAGTCGAGTCGCGGGATGATGTCGTTGAAGAACTGCTGCTTCGTGCCGAGGTCGTAGCGAAGACCGAGGCCTTCGAGCGTCGTGCGGTCGACGAGGATGATCTTCGCCTTGATGCTCACCTGCGGCTGGCGAAGGTCGAGGCTGCGAGCGTACGCCTCGAGATCGTTGAGCGCCGAGGGCACGTCGGTGATGCTGATGCTGTTCGTGATCGTGTCGGCCGTGACGGTACCGCGCGGCGCGCAGGCGAAGCTCTGCACCACGCCGACTTGCGGCACGGGCTGCATCGTCGGCTGGCCGGGCACGGGTTGCGCGATCCCGCCGCCCTGCGCCGCCGCGTTGCCTGGCGATGGCGGGCAGCTGCGCGTCAGACGCTCCTTCGTGAAGTCCGCGGCAGCTCTGGCGCGGGCGTAGTTCAGGCGAATGTTCCGCGTCTGCAGCGGGATCGTCGCCTGGCGCGCCGCGATGTTCTCGAATGTATCGATGACGATGACGCCGTCCGGATTGATCGTGACGTCATAGCCGTTGGCATTCATGATCTCGCGAAGCGCGACGTCCCACGGGAGGTTGGTGATCGTCGCCGTCACCGTGCCCGTTACGGACTTCGAGGGAAGGATCGTGCGGCCGGTGAACGAGGCGAACATCGCGATCACGTCGTGGATCGACGCCTTGTCCCAGCTGATGCCGGTGATACGCGGCTCCTGCGACTGCTTGGCGGGCGCCGTGGACTTGTTGAGCGACACCGGGATCATTGCCGGCGCCGGCTCGGTGTTCTCGACCGGCTGGGGCGCGGCTGGCTTCTCGGCTGCTCGGCTGCTCGGCTGCTCGGCCACCGCGTTCTCAGCGAGTGGCTTCTCGACAGCCGGCTTTTCAGCGACCGGCTGCGGCTTCGGAGCTTCGACGGCCGGCGCGGCTTGCTGTTGAACCACCGGCTCGCGCGGCGTCTCGCGGGGCGCGGCGCGCGCGGCGAGATCGGCACGGCCAGCCTGCCACGGCTCGAATTTGTCGCCCGAGCCGTCCACGCTGACACGGACTTGTCCGTCTTCCTGGCTGACTTTGTACGTGTGAACCGCATCGAGCGTGAGGACGACACGGACGACCGACTTGGTGAACTGCGAGTAGCGAACACTGGTGATGCCGCCGCGCGTTACGCCGTCGTACGAGACGCCCGACGGCAACCCGAGGGTCGCGCCGGAGATGTCGACGACGATCTTGTCGGGCTTCGACAGCGGGAAGTGCTTGAGCGTGATCGCGCCGTCGACGCGAATGAGCAAGTCGGCACGGCCAGTCGACGTCCCGCGATTCGGGACGACGCCGACGGCGACGACCTTCGCATCGTTGGGCGGAACCGTCTCCGCGCGTGCCGGACGCGTGCTGATCGCGCCGAACGCGATGAGCATCGCCGATGAAAGCGTCCGGGAAGACATCATCGTTTCCTCACTTGGGTGGTGTCGCCCAGGATCAGAGAGTCCTGGCGGGTCGCGCCGAATTCATCGATCGTGAACACGATCGACTTGAGGCGGATCGAGCTGACGCGCATGCGCCCGAGCTGGGAGCCCAGGCTCACACGGTACTGCTGATCAGTGGTGATATCGCGGAGCGTGGCCACGGAATGGCCGCCGCCCTGATCGAACAGAATTCCGGTGAGACGCAAGTCGCTCATCGTCGGGCGAAGCTCACTGGTGGTGATCAACGAGTAAAACGGATCGCGCCGGCCATCGCGCGCGTAGCCGTACTGCTCGCGCATGATGATGATGGGCGCCGTGCCGGTGTCGGCCGACACGTCGTTCACATTGCCGGCCGAGTGGTCGGCGACGGCCTGCGGCGGGCGCGCGGCAACGCGTGAGACGCGCTGCCCGGACTGCGGCGGCTGCGGCTTGGTGGCGGCCGGCGCGGAGCCGGACATCGCGCGCTCCGGCTGCTGCATGGCGGAGGTGTGCGCGTTTTCGGCGTTCACGGCCTTTTGGGCCGCGGCTTTGGCCGCCGAGAACTGCGCCGTCTGCGCGGATGCGCTGCTGCCGACGACGGCGATGATCGCCGCGGTCGCGAAGAATTTCGTCATGGCGTCCCCGCTTTCGTGCTGCCCGACTCGAGCTGCGTCGTATGCGCAACGTAGGTCTGCACCTGGAACTTCACGTCGAGCAGCTGCTCGTTTTTCCGCGGGCGGAGCTCTCCGCCCTGCCGGTTCGTCGGCGCCATCGCGATGTTGATCGGCGCGACGATGCGCGGCAGCGTTCCGATGTTGGTCAGGAACTCCGCCACCTGATGGTATGCGCCGGTCACGGCGAGCTTGTAGCGATAGGTATCGAACTGATCGCCGTTCGTGACGCCGTCCGGCGTGACGTCGGAGAACTCGAGGCCGGCCCGGCGCGCCGCGGTCGAGATCGACTCGAGGAGCGCGGGCACTTCATGCTGGGTCGGCACGAGGCGGCGGAGGGCGTTGAGCTCGCGAGCATACGCGTCGGCCTCTTCCTTCATCTTGGTCGCCGTTCCCCTGGCGACGTCGGCCCTCGCGATGCGGTTGAGCGAATCGAGCGTGTCGAGCCGAACGGCGAGAGCGGTGAGCTCTTGATGCTTCGGCGTCCACACGAGCTGTTGATAGACGCCCGCGAGGCCGATCGCCAGGATGGCAACGATCAGCAGCTTCTGGTCGCGGGGATTCTGTGGTAGGAGTGCCATGGTTACCTCACCGGCAAGGCAAGCGGAGTACGACGAACCGCGCTGGTGTCGGGCCGATTGTAGCCGACGGTGAGCTGGAACTGCGTGACTTCCTTGCCCAGCTCCAACGCGAGCTCCGATCGATCGAGCTGCACATTGCTGAGGAACGGCGACGACTCCAGGTCTTTCATGAAGCGCGTCAGCGCCTGGATGTCGACGGTGTGGCCGTTGAGCTTCACCGACACGGCCTCCCGCGGGATCTCCGTTTCGATGCGCTTCGGGCGCAGGTTCTTGTGATTCACGGTATCGGGCGCCGGGACCTTCGGCGTCGCGACGACGTTGACGCTGCCCTGCGGCGTTCCGTTGTAGGCGATGGCGGTGAGCCACGTGTACTGCGGAAGCGCGCGGCTCACTTCATCCACGACGTGCGACCAGACGTAGCGGTCTTCGTCGAGGCTCTTGATGATGTTGACCTGGCGGAGCAGCGTGTCGCGGACCGACTCCGCGTGATAACGATCCTTGAGGAAGTTCGCGTAGCGCGCGGAGTCGGCGATGGCGCGATCCTTCCGCGCCTCGAGCTCGCCGGCGAACGCGATTTGACTGGTATAGAGGTAGCCGACGGCGAGCACGGCGAGCACGACGCTCACCACCGCGCCGATCAGCAGTTTGTCCTTGACGCGGCCGGAGAGGCCGGCGCCGACCGACGCGAAGTTGAACGACGGCTTGCTCGACGCTTTCTTCTTCTTCGCGCCGGGGACGAGGTTGATATGAATCATGCGACCTTCCGGAGAGCGAGGCCGATCGGCATCATGAGGAGCGGCGCGATCTCGTCGGTGACGAGCGATTCCATCGCCCCCTCGCGGACCTTGAGGTTCGCGAGCGGGTTCGCGCGCTTGACGGTGAGGCGCAGCCGCTTCGCCAGCGCTTCGTTGAGGCCGGGAATGCGCGAGCCGCCGCCGCACGTGTAGATCGTGCGCAGACTGCCCGCGCGGGAGTTCTGCGAGAGAAACGCCGCCGCGCGCTCGATGCCGACCGCGATCTCTTCGCTGCGGCCCTCGAGGACCGC
This sequence comes from Gemmatimonadaceae bacterium, assembly GCA_035554995.1. GTDB lineage: Bacteria > Gemmatimonadota > Gemmatimonadetes > Gemmatimonadales > Gemmatimonadaceae > JAQBQB01. Next base: position 4,091 of record DATMHK010000033.1, on the reverse strand, counting down.
GTCGAGATGCGGCGAGCGATCGTATCCTTGAATGAGGCGTTGCGCGTCGTCGAGCGACAACCCGCGCTCGCGCTGGAGATCCTCGCGGATCCGGCGCGTGCCGACGGTCAGGTCGCGCGTGAGCAGCGGCACGCCTTCGTCGAGAATGTTGATGTTGGTGACGTCGTGGCCGATGTTGAGCAGGCCGACGACGCCGGTCATCGCATCGGGATGGCTCACCTCGAACGCGTTGTGGAGCGCGAACGCTTCGACGTCCACACATGCGGGCTCGAGCCCGGCGTCCGTGAGGACGCGCACTTTGGACTCGATGAGCTCGCGCTTCGCGGCGACGAGCAAGACGTTCATCTCGAGACCTTCCGCGTCCGGATCGAGAATCTGGAAGTCGAGCTCCACCGATTCCATGTCGAATGGAACGTGTTGCTCGGCCTCCCACCGCATCAGCTCGCGCGCCTGCTGCTCCTTGACGCGCTCGATTTGAATTTTCTTAATGATGACGTCGCGCCCACCGACACCCGTCACGACCGCCGTCGACTTCACGCCGGCCGCGGCGAGCGTCGCCTTGATCGCGTCGGCGACGATGCCGGGATCCATCACCTCGCCCTCGACGATCGCGTCGGCGAGCAGCGGAGTGATGGAAACCCGCACGAGCTCGGGCTCGCGCTTCGAATGGTCGACGACGGCGACCTTGATCAGGCCGGAGCCGATATCGAGACCAACGGTTGTTCGCTTTCGACCCAGAAGAGCCATTTGGAGTTGGCGCGAAGCGCCGACTGAGAGCGTTTTTTACGCGGACTGTTAAGAGTTTTTACATCCGCTTTCGGGCGCAGTGACCATGCATCCGGCCACAGCAGTGACGTTCCCACCGAACACGACCAACAGAGCCGCAGGTAACAGCGCATGAGCGAAGTGACAACAATCACGTGGCTTAGAAAATCTCCGCCCAACTTCGCATTCGTATGACGCGCGGTGAGAGTGCGGCGCGCATCACGCGCGCGACGACACACGGCGAGTATTCGACCGAAGCCCCTGTCAAAATTGTTGACACATTCGGCGGCGTCGCGTACACGAGCAACGCGCCGCGCAGCGAGAACAGCGCGTCACTCGCGTCGACGCCGCCGCGCACGATGATCACGCCCGATGCGGCAAACGCTCCACGCAGTGTGAGCGACCCGTCGACGATGAGCATGCCGTCGAACGTGCCGCCGGTGATCGTCGTGTCGCCGGCGACGTGGACGACGCCGGCCGCTGCTGAGAGGGCCGCGCGCTGCGACATGGTCATGTAGTACGTGGCGCTATCGCGCGCCACGTCGGCCGTGTCGACGCGAATGCCGGCGGGAACGCGCACGCTCGCGCCCGGCCCCACGACCACGTCCGGACCGACGCCGGCCGCGCAGTCGGCGTCCCGCGTCGTATCGACGGTGAAACGGACGTCGTCGCCGAGTCGAATGTTCCCGCGCGCTACGATGGCCGCGGGCGGCGGAGCGCCGATCAGCGGGAAACGCGCGACCAAATTCACTCGGCGCCCCGCGACCGCGGCCCCGACCCCGACCCCGCCTCCGTCCTCACGCGGCGCGACCGAAGCGACCATCCACAGTACGCCGCCGACAAGCCGCGTCACCGCCACGGTGGCCGAGATCTGGGGCGTGTCTGCCGCATCCATACTGAACGCGCGCGTTTCTCCGAGCTCGAGCCCAGCAAGGCCGTGTGAGCTCGCGTCGCCGAGCATCGTGCCCAGCGCGCGATCGGCGGCCGCGTCGAGCACCGCCGCATTTTGCGACAACATTGCCGCACGTTGCGAGACGACCGTATGTGCGAGCCCGCCCGCGATGGCGACGCCGAGCAGCGCGAGAAGTGTCAGCGCCATCACGAGCGCTATGCCGCGCCTGGCCCGCACCGCGCTCACCTTCGGTTGTGCAAAAACACCGCGGCGTCGAGCGAATCCACGCGCCGGATCGCGTCCTTCGCGCCGAGCACTCGAGACGGCGTACGGGCTTGCGCGCGCGCGGCGATGTGAATCAGCGCGAGGCCCGCCGATGTCGATCCGGGATTGGAGACGGCAACGCCGCCACTATCGAAGTAGGAGAAGACAAGGCCGCGCCCTGGCGGCGGCAGAAGCGCTCCCGCGACCGGTTGAATGGTGTTGAACCGCGCGGTCGTCGCGTTCCAATCGCGCGCGCCGAGCTGCCAGGAACCGTCCGACGATTTATAGAGGCTGTATCGCACCGGGCGTGTCACGCGTATCGCGGACCCCGGGCGCGCGGGAGCGAGCGTATCGAGCGCCAGGCTCGTCGTGGCGAAGGGCGCGCCGCTCAGGACAGGGCCGCCACTCGCGCACCTCGAAGTCGTCGTCGTCGACACGGACGTGACGCTCCGTGGAATCCACTGCTCGATGGTGTCGCGTGCATCGAGCAGCCAGGCCGTGTCGCCGGCGGCGACCGTCGCGAGAAAGGCGGCGTACGTCTCGGCACCGGCAACCGCCGGACCGAGGATCGCCGAGCGTCCGCTGGCGCCGCCGACCGTATCGCACACGACGGCGCTCGCGATAGTTGCGCGGATCTCGAGCGCCGTGTCGCGCGCTTCGCGGATGTCGCCGCCCGCCGGGCTCACGGCGCGAAGGTCGATCGGCAGCGTGGCGATCACTTCGCGAAGTCGCCCCGTCACGGCCGCGTCGTCGGCGAGCTCCCCGAAGAGCCGTTGCTGTCTGAGGGCGATCGCCGCGATCGCCGCGCACACCACCGCGGCGCATGCGAGCGCGATGAGAATCTCCGGAAGCGTGAATCCCGCTCGGTGCCGCCGAAGGGTCAACACGGCAATCGCGTCCGAACGACGACGTCGTGCGTGGGATGCGCGCCGAAGCGAACGCTATCCGCGATCTCGCGCGTCGCGTTGTCGCGCAGCACCACGGCCCAATTTTCCGTCATGCCCAACGGCCCGATCACCGAGCCACTTGTCGGAAGGCACCCGTTGCTCGACAGGCGGGCGACGCGGTTCGTTGCCGCCGCGACCGCGGCGAGGCGCTGGCGCGCTTCATTGCGGCGTCGCACGAAAACCGCGTTCGCGCCGACGAGGGAGAGCACTCCGACGGCAACGAGCATCATTGCCACAACCAGCTCGACGATGCTGAAGCCGCGCCGGACGCGCGCACCACGCGATCGATGACGGTCCATGGCGCCAAGCTAGGTGCGCACCGCGCGCGCACCCCCATCGTGCGAGCGCGCGGAGGAGCGTTATGACGCGCCGCCGCGGCTCTCGACTGTTCTTACTTCTTTCGGACGTCGAGGTCCGTGTTGTTGATCCCCGCGCCGTTCATCTTCCCGAAGATCTTTGCTTCGGTCGTCGACATGGTGCCGTCGTAGCTGATTTCCTCGATGCCCGGGAAGTTGAACTTCACGTGCAAGTTCGGTTGGACGAAGGTGCCGGAGATCGTTCCCTCGAAAAACCCGGTGAGGTTGGCCAGAGACACTTCGCCGACAACGGCGCCTGACGCATCCTGTGTCATGTTCATGGAAATCGAGTAGCCGTTGTCCACGCCCGACCAGACGCCGTCGACCGTTTGCACGGGGCCGAGCGTCGAGTCAGTGCAGGAAGCCGCGGCGATCAGAGCGAGGGCGGTCAGAAAGCGGCGCATAAGGAATGAGAGCAGGGGTGGGATGTCCGGCCGCGATCAGACCGATCGCCGCCACCTAACAGTATAAAAACGAACAACCCGGCGGCGCGTTCGCGCCACCGGGCTGCTCCCCCCCACGCTCTACTACGCGTGTTACTTACAAGCCGGCTCGCCTTCCGCAGCCGTGGTAACCGTCGGGTTGGGCATGTTCACGCCAACGCCGCAGGCAAAACCGCTCGGCATCTGCGAGTGCGACACCGTCGCCGTCCAACCACCAGCCTGCGTACCCGTGCCGAGGACAACCGTCGGGCTCGAAACACCGGTCGAGCTGTTGTACTTCAGATTCGCGATGGTCGCGGTGTACGACGAGCTGTCGGAGAAGTACGCCTCTTCAGACGTCACGAGGTTACGAAGATCCGACTTCATCGCGGTGATGTACGCCTTCTGCTTCGTGTTGGCGAACTTCGGGATCGCGATCGCGGCC
>DATMHK010000032.1:0-20587 GCA_035554995.1 Gemmatimonadaceae bacterium | reverse complement strand
CGCGTTGATCCCGCGTCGCGACACCGGAACGAACGTCAACGACGTCGTGATCGGACTCGTTTAGCTTTTTCCGCATGTCAGCACCATTCACCGTCGGCATCATCCAGGACGACGCCGTCGACGACACCGCCAAGAACGTCGAGGCGGCCGTCGGCCGTATTCGCGAAGCGGCCTCGCGAGGCGCGCAGATCATTTGCCTCAAAGAGCTGTTCAACGCGCCGTATTTCTGCAAATCGCAGCAGTGCGAGCGCTTCGATCTCGCCGAGACGATCCCGGGACCGACGACCGACGTGATGCAGAAGATCGCGAAAGAGCTCGGCGTCGTGCTCATCGTCCCGATCTTCGAAAAACAAGCGCGCGGCGTCTATCGCAACTCGGCGGCGATCATCGACGCCGACGGATCGATGCTCGGTGTTTATCGCAAGATGCACATCCCGGATGATCCGCTGATCAACGAGAAGTACTACTTCACACCGGGCGACGCGGCGATCGACGATCGCGACGATAGGATTGGGACTGTTGCGAAGCAAGCCAGCGGCTTTCGCGTGTGGAAGACGCGCTTCGCGAACATCGGCGTGTTGATCTGCTGGGATCAGTGGTATCCCGAAGCAGCGCGCATCACCTCGCTCCTCGGCGCCGACATTCTCTTCTATCCGACGGCGATCGGGTGGCATCCGCGCGAGAAATCGGAGTTCGGGAAGGCGCAGGTCGAAGCATGGCGCACAATGCAGCGCGCGCACGCGATCGCCAATGGCGTGTTCGTCGCGTCGCCGAATCGCGTCGGCCACGAGGACGAGCCGGGCACGGACGGCATCGAGTTCTTCGGCAATTCGTTCATCGCCGATCCGTTCGGTCGTATTCTCGCCGAGGCCGGAACGGAGAACGCCATTCTCACGGCGACGTGCGACCCGCGACTCATCGAGGACACGCGCCGCAACTGGCCGTTCCTGCGCGATCGCCGGATTGACGCCTACGCGCCGATCCTGAGCCGCTACCTGGGCGCGTAGCGCCTCGTGAGCTACCGCTTCCCCGCGGAGTGGTCGCCGCACGCGGCCACGTGGATCGCGTGGCCGCACCACGAACCCGATTGGCCGGGAAAGCTTGCGCCGATTCCCTGGGTGTACGCGGAGATCGTACGCGTGCTGCACCGCCACGAACGCGTCGAGATCCTCTGCCACGACGAAGCGGTTCGCGAGGCAGCGCTCGGGCATCTCGCCGCGCATGGCGTCCGCGAGAACTTCACCCTGCACATTGTCCCGAACGATCGCGTCTGGGTTCGCGATTCGGGGCCGACGTTCGTGATCGGAGACGACGGGCGCACGTCGCTCATGAACTGGCGGTTCAACGCGTGGGCGAAGTACTCGAACTACGAGCGCGACGAGAAAGTCGGCCAGGCGGTCGAGCGCATCACGAGCCTCTCGCGCACCGAGCCGGTGAGGCCGGATACCGGCGAGCGCGTCGTACTCGAGGGCGGGGCGATCGAGACCGACGGCGAAGGGACGATGCTCGTCACCGAAGAATGCCTGCTCTCATCAGTGCAGGCGCGAAACCCCGGCCTCTCGCGGGCCGGGTACGAGCAGGTGTTTCGCGAATATCTCGGAATCCGCCAAACCATCTGGCTGGGTGAAGGGTGCGTGGGCGACGACACGCACGGCCACATCGACGACGTCGCCCGCTTCGCGGCGCCCGGCATCATCCTCCTCGCGTACGAAGAAGATCCAGCGGACGACGAGAATCACCGCCGGTCCGTCGACAATCTCGAGCGGCTGCAGCTCGCCGGCGGAAGTGGCGGCGCGCTGCGCATCGTGACGCTGCCGTTTCCCCGACCCGTCGAGATGCAGGACGAGCGGCTTCCGGCGAGCTACGCGAACTTCTACGTCGCGAACGGCGTCGTCATCGTTCCCACGTTCAATGACCGCAACGATCGGATCGCGCTGAACACCATCGCCGACCTGTTCCCGGACCGTCAGGTCGTCGGGATCCACGCGGTCGATCTCGTGTGGGGGCTCGGCACGCTACACTGCCTCACGCAACAGCAGCCGGCCGGCCCGGGGCAATAGTTACGCCGCGGCGTTACTGCCCGGCAAATCAGCCCGGAGCGCCGCGAGCCGCTGCGCGATGACGGTGAAGCCGAGCCGCACCGCGGCCGGACTCACGCGATCGACGATCGCGATGAGCGTGTCGTTCGAGTGCCGTCGGAGCGACGGCGCGCACTCGAGCACGAGATACGCCGCGACGTATGGGTTGAATCGCTCCGCCAGCTCGACCGCGTCGTCCAATAGCCGGATCGCGTGAGTATCGTCGCCGCGCTCGGCGGCGAGCCGGATGCGCAGTGCGTCCACCAGGTCGCGGCCCTGGAACCACCACTCCGGCCGCGTTTCGACGTTCGCGCGGACCCAGCGCATGGCGTCCTCGGCGAACGACCGCTGGCCGAGCGCCAGCGCGGCGAGTGCCTGGCCGGCGCGCGCGCCGAGCTCCATGTCAGGCTGGCCGACGCGCGACGCGACGGCCATCACCTGCTCATAGAGCACGGACGCTGCTCCCCAGTCTTCGCTCTCACGCGCGAGGTGGGCCATGTTGAACAATGTCATCAGCCGATACGATTCATTCGACGCTGACGTGAACCGATCGAGCGCCTCGCCGTAGCGCGTGCTGGCGAGATCTGTCTGCCCTCGCGCGAGATTGAGCACGCCGAGGTTGAGCGCGGCGAGTCCGGCGAGGTCGGAGGCGCGTGCGCGCTCCGCGCACTCGAGTCCGAGGTTGAACGCGGCTTCGGCTTCGGCGAGCTCGCCGGCGCGCTGATGGATGTTTCCTATTCCGATCTGACAGCGCGCCTCGCCGCGGCGGTCGCCGTCCTGGCGGAACAGGCCGAGAGCTTGCTGATACAGCACTGCCGCTTCTCCGGTCTCCCGCTCCATGATCGCGCGGCCCAAACGAACGAGCGACTCGGCGAGACGGCGCGACTCCTTCGACTCGCGCGCGGCGGCGAGCGACTCGCGCGCCGCCGCCTCCGACGCGTCCCACTCGCCGAGACGCTCGTGACCCATCGCGATCATGTTCAGCAGCGCCGCCGCTTCACTCGAATCGCCCAACTCTCTCGCTTTGCCCAGCAGCTCCTGGCAGACGGCGATCGTCTCGCGCGACGTCTGGCCGCGCGAGGTACGCGTGCGCTCGCGCATCCGCTTGAGGCGGAGTACCAGCCGGTCGTCGCGGCCGGGCTCGAGGCTGGCCAACGCGCGGTCACACAGTTCCTCGGTCAGCGCATGACGGCCTTCGAGCTCGGCGAGCTCGGCGAGGCCGTGCAGCGCGCGGGCCCGCTCGTCGGGACTGCCGGCGGCGCGTTCAGCGATCTCGAAGAAGCCGCGTGCCTCGTCGTGCAAATACGACCTCATGGCCTCGCGACCGGCCACGATCGCGTGGTCGTACGCGCGAGCCGGAATTCCCGCTCGATCGTAGTGGATCGCGATTTCCGCCGCTCGATCCGGAACGAGCGTCTCGAGCGCCTGCGCGACTTTTTCGTGGATGCGAGAAAGTCGGCGCGGATTGATCGAGCGTCGCACGGCATCGACGAGGAGCCCGTGCGTGAACTTGAAAGGGGTGTCCTTCGCTTTCGACGACGCTTCCACGACGCCGTGGCTGATCGCTTCGTCGATCGCGTCGAGAACTTCGTCCTCCGTGCCGGCGCCCGCCGCCACCGCGACATCCGCGTCGAATGTCCGTCCAATCACCGAGGCAGTGCTCAGCACACGACGCGTTTCGGCGGACAGACGCTCGAGCCGGCGATCCATCAGACCGCGCACCGCCGCCGGCAGCCCGCGCTCGTACTCCGGACGCAGCCCCCAGCGGCCGTGCTCGTAACGCACACCGCCTTCGTCGAGAATCATCCGCACGATCTGCGTGGCGAGCAGCGGGTTCCCCTCGGAGTGTGCGTGCAGGTACGCAAGCAGCTCCGGGCTCGTTTCGCCGCCGAACACACCGGCCAGCCACTGGCGCACATCCGCCTCGGAAAGGCGGCCGAGCGCGATCTCGCTGAAGCGCTCGTCGCGCAGCAGCCGGTTGCGGCGCTCGAGCGTTTCGCCGCGCAGATCCTCGGTGCGCACCGTGACGCAGAGGACGATCTGTTCATGCGTGAGCTGCGACAGCAAATGCTCGAGCGCGTCCCATGTGCCGGTGTCGGCCCACTGCATGTCGTCGAGCAGGAGAACGACCGGATGCAGCGAGGCCGCCGTGCGAACGTAGGCCGCGATCTCCTCGAGCAGCGCGTACTTGTTGCCCGTCGGCTCCATGCCTGGACGGGCGAGGGCCGGAACGAGTCGTCCGAGCTCGCGCCACTCGCGCGGCGGCACGACGGCGAATTGATCGAGCGCGTCGAGCGCCTCGGCCCACGGCGCGAACGGCGGCTTGGCGTCTGCCTCGCTCGCCTGCCCAGCGACCAAACAGCCCGACCGCGCGCGAACTTCGCCGGCCAGGCGGCGCACGAGCGTCGATTTTCCGATCCCTGCTTCGCCGACGACACAAACGACGCGTGGACCGATCTCGAGTGACTGCTCGAGCACGCGAACCAGGCGACGGGTCTCGTCGTCGCGGCCAACGAAGTGCTTGAGGTTGAGCGTTGGCTCGTGCGAGGCTTCCTCCACTTCCGTCGACAGCACCACCGCGTCGCGGCCGCGACGCTTCGCCTCGTACATCGCGCGGTCCGCTGCCGCGAACAGCGCGTCGAAGTCGCGATGCTCGGGACGCACGCCGGCCACGCCGATCGACAGCGTGACGGAGATGGATCCCGATTGCTGCCGCAACGGAACCGCGGCGCGCCGCACGGTCGCCCGGATACGGTCGGCCAGCTCGCCCGCCTCGTCCGGCCCCGTATACGGCAGCAGCATGATGAACTCGTCGCCGGCGTAGCGGCCGATGATTCCCGTGGACGCACCGAGCTCGCGGAGCGTACCAGCGACGACGCGGAGCACCGTATCGCCCTGGAGATGTCCGTACCGGTCGTTGACTTGCTTGAACTCATCGACGTCGATCACGACAAGCGACATCGTCGCGAATGGCCCGCGCTCGCCGAGAATGGTGTTCGCGATGTCGACGAACGGCCGTCGCGTGAGGAGACCGGTGAGGTCGTCGGACGGGCCGGTCACCTTGAGATCGCGCACCGCCGGCGCGTCGCGTTCCGGGCGCTTCGCGTCGATCAAGCCGCGCCGCGCCGACAGCGATCGTGTCTGGACGAGATCCTCGAACAGCGAGAACAACTCCGGATCGAACTGCTTGCCGACCTCGCTCCGCATGATCTGCAGCGCGGCTTCGGGAGCGAGCAGTCCCTTGTAGCTGCGCTTCGAGGTCAGCGCGTCCCAGATATCGGCGATGCACAGGATGCGCGCTGAGCGCGGGATATCTTGTCCGGCCAACTCGTCAGGGTATCCCTGCCCGTCCCAGCGCTCGTGGTGCGAGCGAACCATCGGGATGATCGCCGGCGGAAAGTTCATCTCGGCCAGCATCTCCGCGCCCGCGACGGGGTGCCGCTTCACGAGCTCCCACTCGTTGGGAGCGAGCTTGCCCGGCTTGTTCAGGATCTCGGACGGGATCACGAGCTTGCCGACGTCGTGCAGCGTCGCGCCCATCCGGAACCAGAACAACTCGCGCGCTTCCACGCCCGCGCGCAACGCCAGAGCGCAGACGAGGTCCGCGACGCGTTCGGCGTTGCCCTGCGCGTAGCGGTCCTTCGACTCGATCGACGACATCCATTCGCGTGCGGTCTCGACGAACTGCCGCTCGAGGCGGGATTGCAGTCGGTCTATTTCGGCGCCGGCACCACCAGCTCCGCTGCTGCCGCTCAGCGTCGCGAACAGGCGATGGCCGCGGCTGAAGTGGATCAGCGCGTCGCGATACCGACCCTGCGCGCGGTGAAGCTCGGCGCGTTCCCATGACGTTTCCGCCTCGAGAAGCGTGTCGGCGCGATCGAGCGCGATCTGCTCGGCGTGACTGAGGTGCTCCTCGGCCGCGGCGAATTCTCCCAGCTCGCGCGCGATGCGCCCGAGCTGCCGCTCGATCTCGCCGCGCGCGACGCCGTCTGTGGTCTGCGCGGACAGCGACATGGCCACTTCGCAGGCGGTCCGTGCGGCGCGGAAATCCCCTCGCGCGATCTCCAGCCCGGCGCGGCTGACGTCGAGGTTCACGCGCGCTGGAATGTCGCCCAACGCATCGGCGATCTGCGCCGCCTCGTCGAAGGCGCGCGCGGCATCGTCCCAGCGCTCGAGCTCCGTGCAGAGCGTGCCCATGTCGCTCAGGGCGCTCAGGACTTCCTTCGGCGCGCCGAGCGTTCGGAACTCGGCGAGGCTCGTACGGTGGTAGCGGAGGGCTTTCTCGTGATCGCCGCGCGTCGCCGCGATCACACCGAGGTTCTTGGCGACAACACCGGCGAGCCGGGTCTCTCCGGCGTTGAGCGCGTGAGATCGGGCCTCGAGGTAGAGCGCCTCCGCGCGATCGAAGTCGCCGGTTTGCTGGATCAGCGATGCCTGCTCGCCCACCGAATGCGCGACTTCCGCCGTGTTGTTGCTCAGCGCCCCGACGGTTCGCGCAAACTCGAGGCAGTCGAGCGCCGCGTCCTGTTCGTCGTCGTTGGCGTAGGTGCGCGCGATGGCCCGCATCAGCGAGGCGATGACCCGCGCGTCGTCCTTACGCTTGAGGGAGAAGAGCGCCCGCTCGTACAGTGCCCGCGCTTCATCGCCCCGCCCTTCGCGTTCAGCGGTTTCCGCTTGTTGGACCAGGCGGTCGATGGGGGACGTCATCGTCGCAAGCGCATTCGAATTCGAGCGGCGGGGAGGGGCCTGAATTGGGGCGGGAATGAAAAAAACCGCGCTCCCGGCGGTCGGCATTCGCCGACGTCAGGAGTCGCTCATTCTTGACGCACGCTGGTGCCCTCCAGTCACCCACCCGCCGCACCCGTCGGCCGGGCCGGCGCATCCGTGAGACAAGTCGCTGTCGGCGTGCGCCTTGCACCACCGGCCGGGCCACCGGAGGCGCCATGAAGATCACGCTGTTATCCGAGGATTCGGTTCGCCTGGAACCCGTGCCCGGTCAGATGACCATCGAGGCGCCGACCGCCGAGCAGAGCTTTTCGCCGTTTCACATGCTCGCCAGTGGACTCGCCTACTGCACGTTCTCGGTCATGTACGCCTGGGCGGAGAGCGCGGGATTGGATGCCGGCGACCTCACTCTCGAGGTCTCCTGGACCTTCGCGCAGAATCCGCAGCGCGTCGATCGCTATGACATGCGCTTCCGTTGGCCTTCGCTTCCCGCGAGACGCCTCGAGGCGGCTCGACGGGTGGCCACCCTGTGCACGATCCACGCGACCTTCGCGCAGCCACCCGTGATCGCGATCGACGGCACGACCGGGCCGTCGGTGGCTGCGCCGATCCCCGATCGGGCGTCGGCGTGACGGTTCCCGTCGTCCGGTTCACGATTGCGGGACGCGACGCGCAGCGCGGGCTCGGTCGCGAGTACACCGTGGTGTATGACGGGACCTGTCGCGTTTGCACGCGACTGGCCGGTGTGCTTCGAAAATGGGATCGTGACGAGTCGCTCGAAGTGCTGCCGTCTCAAGCTCCCGGCGTAACGGCGCGCTTCCCCTGGATTCCGCCGCGCGCATACGCCGAGGCGCTCCAGCTCATCGCCTCCAACGGGCATACCTGGCAGGGTGCCGCCGCGATCGAGCAACTGCTCGACGTCTTACCGAAAGGGAGATGGATGTCCTGGCTCTTCAAGATCCCCTTCGTTCGCGGGATCGCCGATAAGTTCTACCGCTGGTTCGCGCGAAACCGATACCGGCTTGGCTGCGGCGAGCACTGTCAATCGCGTCCGCTCGACGTTGCCTTTCGCGACAGCTGAGCGCTCAACGTCCGCGCCCACTCGTTGACGACATCGAGCTCGCGTTCGGTGAGCTCCGTCTCTTCCATCTGCACTCGCCCTTCACCGCCGGATGCACGGACGACGTTGCGGGCAAGCTCCTTCCACGTCGAACGCTGCAGCCAACCACCGACGGTGGCCATGAGGGCCTCGTCGAATGCCGACGCGGCGCGATCGTACACTTGGATCTCGAAGCGCACCGCGTCGCCTTCTTTCGCGGTGAGCATCCGTACCGCGCCGGCGATCGGATGCCCGGCAAGGGTGAGCATCGTGAGGCGCTGGTCGACCACTTCGGCAACGCGAACCTGTACGTCGCCGCGCAACGGGAGCTCCAGCGTCAGCGTTTCGCCCTCCGCGAGGAGCGGCGCGCCATTGGCGCCAGGCTTCATCCGGACCAACGGCGGCAAGAGCTCGGCGAAATGGTGACGCAGGTGCGCGAACAACTGCTCGGCGTCGTACTGGCTGCCGCTCAGGTCGACCCAGTATCGCTTTCGCGTGAGCCTACCGGTGCCGTGCGACGGCAACTGCTCCGGCTGCTCGTCGACAAGCCGGCGGAGTCCAGCATCGAGCGATGTCGGAGCGATTCCGAATACGTCGGTCAGCGCGTTCGACGACGTTCCCGCGATGACGTTGCCGTCGGTGAGCATCTCGAGCTGGGCTTCGCTGAACGGCAGGTCGATGCCGATCGCTTCCATCGCGCGCAGTCCGAACGATGCGACCGGAACCGGAACGGGCGCCTGCACGACCGTGCGTCCAGTGAGCTCGCTGAATCGTCGAACGAGGTCGTTTTGCGACGTTCGCTCTCTACCGGCGAGGTCCAGCGACTGGCAGCGGAGATCCTCGCGCTCCAGCGCGCCGGCAAGGGCGGAGGCGAGGTCCTCGTGCCAGATCGGCTGAAACTCTTTCGCACCCGAGCCGATCGTCGGAATCACGGGCAGCGTGCGAACCATTCGCAGCAGTACCGACAGATGCTCGTCGCCCGAGCCGTAGACCGCACCGGGCCGCAGCACGAGCCAGTCGCGCGTGAAGGTGCGGACAACCTCCTCGGCGACCGATTTCGACTTGTGATACTCTGACGTTCCCCGCTCCGCTCCGAGCGACGACACGTAGATCAGTTTTTGAACACCGGACCGCTCGGCTTCGAGGACGACGTATCGCGTGCCGTCGATGTTGACGCGCTGAAAGGTTCGGTCCGGAGGGACTTCGGCGACGATGCCGGCGATGTGAATGATCGCCTCGCAGTCGGCGGCTGATCCGCGAATGGTTCGCTCATCGGCGACATCGCCCGCCCAGCCGTCCACGCCGTTCGGCCACCAGCGCTGATCGCGGCCGGCGTGACGCGCGAGCACGCGGACGGAATGTCCGCGGCTGTGAAGCGTTCGCACGACGGAATCCCCAATCGAGCCGGTCCCCCCGGTGACGAGCACTTTCATGCAGCCTCTCGCTGTGCAAGTGACGGTCTTCGGGCAGGTTGGGTGCCAGCCGCCACTGTTACAGGACTCTCGCATCTGTCGTCATCGCTGTGCCCGGCGAAGCGGCCGGAATCCCACGCCCTTCCCGACGGTCGATGCGTTTGTCGAAGCGAATTGCATTGCTTGGCCTACTTGCGGCCTGCTCGCACGGGCAGACCGGCACGGTCGCCTTCGGCGCCGCGGGGCCGTTCAGCCGCGCTTACGGGCTCGCAAACAAGCAGGGCATTCAGCTGGCGCTCGACGAAATCAACAGCAGCCCGGCCTGGTCCGGCGGGCGGCGTCTCGAGATCAAGTTCGCCGACGATTCCGGCAATGGCGCGAGAGCCAGCGCGATCGCGCAGCGCTTCGTCAACGATCGCAACGTCGTCGCCGTCGTCGGTCATGTGAACTCCGGCGCGATGGTCTCCGCGGCGCACGTGTACGATGGTAACCTCGCGGCAGTCGCCACCACCGCGACGTCGCCCGCGCTCACCGGCATCTCGCGCTGGACCTTCCGCGTCATCCCGAGCGATTCCGCGAACGGGATGACCATCGCGCAATTCGTGAACAAGCTCGGTCATCGGCGAGCAGCCATTCTTTACGAGAACAACGCCTATGGTCGCGGCCTCGCCGAAAGCTTCCGGCGGAGCTTCGCCGGCCAGATCATCGGCATGGATCCGATCAGCGAGGCGGCCGATCAGGACTTCGAGCCATACGTGAGCTGGTTCAAGCGAGAGCATCCCGACATGGTGTTCGTCGCGGGCACGGATGTCTCGGGGCTCGCGTTTCTGAAGGAAGCCCGGCGCCAGCAGCTCAACGCTGATCTCGTTGGTGGAGACGGATGGCAGACGGTCGCGCCCAGCTCTCTCGCCGAAGGAATCTTCGTTGGCGCGCCATTCAGTGCCCAGGACCCGCGGCCGGAAGTACGCGCGTTCGTCGTCGCGTACACCCGAAAGTACGGAACGACCCCGGACGGCAACGCGGCGTTGGCCTACGACGCCACGAAGCTGCTCGCCCACGCCGTCGAACGAGTGGGCCCTGATCGTTTCAAGATCCGCGACTACCTCGCGACACTGTCCGGCGGCGACGCCTATCGCGGAGTAACGGGCTCGATCCGTTTCCGCATCGACGGCGATCCCGTGGGCAAGAGCATGGTCATGACGCGCGTCCGCAACGGCGAGCTGCTCGTGGAGGCCGCAAAGTGACCGCGATACCTCTGCTGCCCTCACTGCCGAGTCTCTCCGGCAACTCGATCCGTGGCCGTCTTTGGTTCGGCCTCGGCATTCTCATCGTCTTGCTCATCGTCGCGGGCTTCGTGGCGCGCCGATCGTTCAGCGGCATCACGCTGACGATTACCGAGTCGCTCGCGGAAGTGCAGACGGAAGCGCAGCTGGCGAGCCAGCTCTCGGCGGATGTTGCCAAGACCATCGACGCCGGCTCGCGGTACCTCGAGACGCGCGACTCGATGGCGGCGAATTCATTTCGTCACTTCGGGATGCTGGCCCACGATGTCCAGCGCGAGATGAACAACCGCCCCGGACAAAGCTCCGCCGAAGTCGCGACCGTTGCGACGATCGATGGAAAGCTGTCGGAGATGGAGATCAACTACGCGCTCGCGCACCGGCTCGCCGACCTCGGCCGCGCCGAAGAATCGCGGCGAGTGGCGGGCGAGAACCGCCGCTCGATCGACGAGCTTCTCAACGACATTGCGCGCCTCGGTCGGCTCAAGGCCGATAAGGTTTCCGGGACGCGTGCCGAGATTGCCGCCGAAACGGAACGGCGCTCCACCTGGCTGGTCGGCCTCATCACCGTTGCGCTGCTTCTCGGCATCCTCGTCGTCTCGTTCACGGTCCGCCACATCGGCGAGCCGCTCGACATCCTCGTCCAGCACGCGCACCGGTTGAGCGAAGGCGACCTGACCAGTCGCGCCACCGGTGATATGCCCGGCGAGTTCAACATCCTCGCGTCGGCGATGAACCAGACGGGCGAGTCTTTGTCCCGCGTCGTCGCCGTCGCCGCGCGTACGGCCGACGAAGTCTCTACGTCCGCGCACGATCTCGCGTCCGTCTCCGAACAGATCTCGTTGTCGGCGAGCCAGATGGCGAGCGCGATGACGGAAGTGTCGCACGGCGCCGACGCGCAGGTGCGGCAGCTTCGCTCCATCGACGACACGCTGCAAGCGATTCGCGAAGCGGCCAGTGGAGTGCAGGAGCGTTCGTCGGAAGTCACCGAGCTCGCTCAGAACATCGAAGACGCGGCGCAGGCCAAGCGCGCCGAGATCGACCGCGCGCTCGGCATCCTCGTCGAAGTCAAGGACAGCGTGGAGCGCGCGGCGGGCGAGATCACCGCGCTCAACGCCACGGTGACCGACATCAACCGGTTCGTCGCGTCGGTCAGCCAGATCGCCGACCAGACGAATCTTCTCGCGTTGAATGCGGCGATCGAGGCGGCGAGAGCCGGCGAAGCGGGCCGCGGTTTCGCGGTGGTCGCCGACGAAGTCCGCAAGCTCGCCGAGCAGTCGCAGCGAGCCGCGGACGACATCGTCCAAATGACGGGCCATGTCACGACGCGCGTGGCGTCGAGCGCGAAGGCAATGGAAGCGAGCGCCGGCCGCGTCGGCGAGATCGAGGTCGTGGGACGCAGCATCGACGACGCACTGCGCACTATTGGCGACGCCGCCGAACGCACGCGGGTCGCCGCCGTCGGCGTGAAGGGCGCCGCCGAGGCGAACGCCTCTGCGGTCATTACCGCCGCCAATAATCTCGAATCGATCGCCAAGACCGCCGAGAGCCACGCCGCCGCGGCGGAGCAGGTCAATGCGTCGACCGAGGAACAGAGCGCGGCGTGCGAGCAGATGACCTCAGCGTCAAACGTCCTGCTGCAAGGGTCGACGCAGTTGAGAGAGCTGGTGGGAGGACTTCGGACGTAGGGCGGTGGGGGATGGGCGGTGGGCGATGGGCGATAGGCGATAGGCGATAGGGCGATAGGGCGATAGGGCGATAGGCGGTGGACGAACGAACGGCGGCGGGCAACTGCTCGGCCGCCGTTTGCATTTTCGCCCCTTCCGACATTTGGTGGTTCGGGTGTTTGTTAGTTTCGCGACTGATCAAGCACCCATCGCCCATCGCCCATCGCCCGTAACATGCATCTCGAAACCCTCGCCGTTCACGCAGGCCACGCCGTCGACGAAGCGACAGCCGCGGTCACTCCTCCCATCCACCTCTCGACCACGTTTTCGCGCGAGAGCGATGGTTCGTATCGCGCGGGCTTCCTGTACTCCCGCTATACGAATCCCAACCGCGCTTCACTCGAGCAATGTCTGGCGGAGCTCGAAGGTGGCATCGCGGCTGCTTGCTTCTCGTCCGGCTCGGCCGCGACGATGACGCTGTTGCAGGTCGTCGGTCCCGGTCACGTGATCGTTCCCGACGACGCCTACTTCGGCACGATCAAGTTGGCCCGCGACGTGTTCGGGCCGTGGGGACTCGAGCTCTCGCTCGTCGACATGACGGATCCGCAGAATGTCGCGCGGGCGATGCGGGCGGACACGAAGCTGGTCTGGATCGAGACGCCGTCCAACCCGTTGCTTCGCGTGGTCGACATCGAAGCTGTCGCCTCGATCGCTGGGCGCGGCGGGGCGCTCTGCGCCGTCGACAACACCTGGGGCACGCCCGTTCTACAGCGTCCGCTCGAGCTGGGCGCGGACATCTCGATGCATTCGACGACGAAATACCTGGGTGGACATAGCGACGTCCTGAGCGGCGCCCTCGTCGTTCGTGAGGATCGCGATCTCTATCAACGATTGAACACGGTGCAGATGGTGGGAGGAGCGGTGCCGTCGCCCTTCGAGTGCTGGCTCGCCATGCGCGGAATTCGTACACTGCCGTTGCGAGTGCGCGCGCAAAACGCGAGCGCGGAGGAGTTGGCGAAATTCCTCGCCGAGCATCCGTGCGTCGAGCGCGTGCATTATCCGGGGCTTTCTACGCACGAGGGCCACGACGTGGCCGCGAAGCAGATGCGCGGATTCGGTGGCATGCTCTCCGTGCAGGCGGGCAAAAATCGTCAGCAATCGCTCGCCGTAGCCGGCCGGCTCAAGCTCTTCACGCAGGCGACGAGCCTCGGCGGCACGGAAAGTCTGATCGAGCATCGCGCGTCGGTGGAGGGACCGGAGACGCGCGCGCCGGAGAATCTCCTGCGCGTCTCGGTGGGACTCGAGCACATCGATGATTTGAAGGAAGATTTCGACCAGGCGCTTCGCGGCTGATGCCTCGGGCGGTTCTGCTCCTCAGCGGAGGCCTCGATTCGACGACGCTGCTCGCGCACGCGGTCAACGAGCGGTTCACGGTTCATGCGATGACCTTCCGGTACGGACAGCGCCACGCCGTCGAGATCGAAGCGGCCCGCCGCATCGCCACGCTGTATGGCGTTCGCGACCACGTGATCGTCGACATCGACTTGCGTGTATTCGGCGGCTCGGCACTGACGAGCAACGTCGCCGTGCCGAAAGATCGGAGCGAAGACCTGGGGATTCCCGTCACCTACGTGCCGGCACGCAACACGATCTTTCTGTCCTTCGCTCTCGCCTGGGCCGAGGTGCTCGAGGCGCGTGACATCTTCATCGGCGTGAACGCGCTCGACTACTCCGGATATCCGGACTGCCGGCCGGAGTACATCGCGGCGTACGAGCGCATGGCGAATCTCGCGACGCGCGGCGGCGTGGAAGGCACCAATCCGATCCACGTTCGAACGCCGCTCATCGCTCGCTCGAAGGCGCAAATCATCGAGCTCGGCTTGTCACTCGGCGTCGATTACGCGATCACCCGGAGTTGCTACGATCCCGATCCGTCGGGCGCGGCGTGCGGCCACTGCGATTCTTGTCTCTTGCGGCTCAAAGGCTTCGCGGAAGCAGGAGTGAAGGATCCCGCACGCTACGTTTGACGAAGATGTATACCGTCAAAGAGATCTTCTACACGCTGCAAGGTGAGGGCGCGAACGCCGGCCGGCCGGCCGTGTTCTGCCGCTTCTCCGGCTGCAACCTGTGGACGGGACGCGAAGCGGATCGCGCGACGGCCGTGTGCAACTTCTGCGATACCGATTTCGTCGGCGTCGGGCCGGACGGCGGAAAGTTCGCGACGCCGGACGCGTTCGCTGATGCCGTCGAGTCCCGGTGGCCCACGAAGGAGCGCGCGAACCGTTTCGTCGTGTGCACCGGCGGAGAGCCCTTGCTGCAGCTCGACGCGCCCGCCGTGGACGCGCTTCACTCTCGCGGTTTCGCCGTGGCCGTTGAGACGAACGGCACGCAGGAGCCGCCGGCCGGTGTGGATTGGATCTGCGTCAGTCCAAAGTCCAACGCTCCGCTCGCGCTGACGCACGGCAATGAGTTGAAGCTCGTCTTTCCGCAGACCGGAGTCGATCCGGCGCGATTCGAATCGCTGGACTTCGAGCAATTTT
Source organism: Gemmatimonadaceae bacterium (assembly GCA_035554995.1). Lineage (GTDB taxonomy): Bacteria > Gemmatimonadota > Gemmatimonadetes > Gemmatimonadales > Gemmatimonadaceae > JAQBQB01. The sequence continues at coordinate 5,786 of DATMHK010000032.1, read as the reverse complement.
TTTTACAGCCGATGGACGGCCCCGCGCTGGCCGAGAACACCCGGGCCGCGGTGAACTTTTGTCTCGCAAATCCACGCTGGCGGCTCAGCCTGCAAACACATAAGCTGCTAGGAATTCGATGACGGCATTTTCGTACGGTGACGGGCGTCGCTGCGCGATTCTTGTCTTCATCCCAAATCGTTGACCTGATTGGGTCAAAGCGATTAGACTGAGCCCGGCATTTGTTGCCCGCCGAGGCTGCTTTTTTTCGCCGTTGCGCGTCGCTCGAGCCAAGCGTCGAGCATTCGACAACAACGACACTTAACCGCTCGCACGTATCAAGCTTTCGATCGTTATGAACCGACCGCAAACCATCCGCCTCCTTCGCCTCCGCACAGCCGCCCTGGCTGCTGCGGTCGTCGTCGCGGCTGCCGGTCCGGTCGCGGCTCAGCAGAGCATCGAGACCAAACCGTTCGAGGCGTATAGCAACTCGGCGCTCGTCCTTCGCGACTCTGTCGTCGCGGTCGCGCGCGCGCAAATCGGCACCAAGTACCGTTTGGGCGGTGGATCGCCGGACAAGGGGTTCGATTGCAGTGGGCTGATTCAGTACGTCATGGGGGCGCTGCGGCTCAACGTTCCGCGCACTGCCAAGCAGCAGGCGAAATCGGGGTTGGCGATCAAGAAGGACACGAGCCGCCTACAACCGGGTGACATCCTCACCTTCGGAAAGGGTAAGAAAGGGACCAGCGTGAGCCACGTCGGCATCTACGTCGGCGACGGCCGCTACGTCCACGCGAGCAGCGTGGCCGGCAGGGTCATCGAGAGCTCGATCGACCGCCCCTTCTCTCCCCTGATCAAAGTCTGGCGCGGCGCGCGCCGCATGCTCTCGCTCGACGACAGCGCGTCGTCGACGACGACCCCGGGCACGAAGGGCGGCGGTAGCTAACCTCCCCGCTTCAGCAGCCGTCCCGCTGAATCCACGACGACTCCCGTTTTCGGGAAGTCGAGCGCGCTCAAAGAATCGATCAGGGTCCACGCTCGCTTACTGCGATCGGGCTCGAGCACGCCGGGCCACTTCTGCATTGTCGGGCGAAGCTCCGCCGACGTGACATGGCGCGCCGAGTCGATCGTGGCGCAAGCAACCACGCCTCGGTCGGTCGGCTCGCGCAACTTGAAGGGACCATAGGTGAGCAGGTTGCCGAGCGAATAGAGCACGAGCCGGTCTTCTCGCCATTCGCCGGCGCGGAGCACGTGCGGGCCGTGCCCGACAACCAGCGTCGCGCCACCGTCGAATGCCGCGTTCGCGAAACCGACCGGGTTGCCGCGATTGCCACCGAGGAATCGCTCGACCGTGTCTCGAGTGCGCTGAGCACTAGGGCCCTCAGCGCCGAGGTGCATGGTGACGACGACCGTTCCGTACTGCGCCACGGCACGCTCGACATGCCGCCGGACGGCCGCGAGGTCGCGGGCGTCGGGGGTCGCGGAGTCGGTGTAGAAACCGAGTATGCCGATGGTGTCGCCGTCGGGGAGCGGAACCGCGGTCGCCAGGGTGTCGTTCCCGGTCACGAGCACTCCGGCGGCAGTCAGGTGCGCGACCGTGGCGTCCTTGCCCGCGTCGCCGGCGTCGCGCGAGTGATTGTTAGCAATGTTGCCGACCACGCGGGCCGACGACTGGGCGAGGCGCCTCAGCGCCTTTGCCGCCGCCGTCGGTTGGCGGAAGGCGAAGCAGCTGGTCGATCTTGGACCGCACTTCTGCGGCGCGGGACCAGTACCGATGGCCCCTTCAACGTTGACCAGGACAACCTGCGCCCCAGTGAATAAAGGACGCAATGATGTCGCTAAACTGTCTGGATGAGGGCGCAGTCCGTACACCTTTCGCAGCGTGTCGGCAGCGTAGCGCGCCCACTTCGCGTCGAGGTTCGTTCCGAGAGTGACGTCCCCGCCGGCGCAAAGGGTGAACGGCGCGGTCAGGCGTCGCGGCTCCTGCCTCGACGCAACCGGGCGCGCCAAGGCGAGCAGGCCTGCACCAAAGAGCACCGGACTCAGGAACGGTCTCATGCGAGCTGTGTCATACGCCGTAGGCGGGAAATACCCCGGTCAACCTATTTCCGGCTTGAATTGTCTCACAGTGGCTGAAACCCCGTTGCATGCCTTTCCGTCTGGACTGTTCGGTTTCGGGACATTCAATCCCAAAGACGGCCAGACACAATCGGATCGCCGCGGTTGGATAACGCTCTAAGTACTTACTGCAGTGAGGCTTAGGATAGGTGAGAGTTCGGCATGGTCTTTCCCTAGGCGCCTTGTGGGATTACGCACGCCACCCTCGACCTCTCTGCACGAGATAGCACTTTGGATATCAAGCGCGCACCGCCCAAAAAAACCAAGAGATACATCGCCATCGGCGTCGGCATCGTCGCAATCGTTGCTGTCTCGATCGGTATTAGCCAGTTGCAGCCGGCGGCGCCGCCGGTGGAGCGCGGCACTCTCTGGTTCGACACCGTGAAAAAAGGGATGATGACGCGTGACGTCAACGCGCCGGGCACCCTCGAGCCGGAGTACGTTCGCAACGTCACCGCGCTCACTACCGGGCGCGTCGAGGAGTTACCCGTCAAACCGGGCGTTCCCGTGCAGCAGGGGACCCTGCTCGTCGTGATGAGCAACCCCGACGAGGACATTCGGCTTCTCCAAAACGAGCAGTCGCTCAACACGGCGATTGCCGGCTTGGCGAGTCTGAAGACGTCGCTGCATCAGTCGGTATTGCTGCAGCAGGGGAACGTCGCGAACATGCGCACCCAGTACAACAACGCCGCCCGCACTGCCGCGGTGCAGGACTCGCTCAGCAAGCGCAACCTCTCGTCGGCGAACGATGTCGCCGCCGCGCACGACGCGGTCGAGGAGCTCAAACAGCGCCTCGACATCGAGCAGAAGCGCCTGGCGGACGTCGTGGGTTCCGAGCAGCAGCAGATCGACCTCCAGGAAGGGCAGATCCAGAGCCTCAAGCGCATCGTCGAGGAACAAAAGAAGCGCGTCGCCGCGATGCGTGTCGTCTCGCCCGAAGCCGGACAGCTCCAGATGCTCGGCAATCCGCCGCTCGAGCTGGGACAGTACGTGAACGCCGGAACGCAGCTCGCTCGCGTCGTTCAACCGGGCAAGCTCAAGGCGGTGCTTCGCGTCCCGGAGAATCAGGCGGTCGACATCGTTCAGGGCATGTCCGCCAAGATCGACCTCCACAACAACACGGTCGTGAAAGGCCACGTGATGCGCACCGACCCGTCGTCGGTCGCCGGCACCGTCACCGTGGAAGTCACGATCGATGATCCGCTGCCCGCCGGAACGCGCTCCGACCTCGCGGTAGACGGCACGATCGAGCTCGAGCGACTGAACAACGTGATGTACGTGGCGCGCCCGGGCTTCGGTCAGCCGAATAGCTCCGTCGGAATCTTCAAGGTGATTCCGGGCAAGGGCGAAGCGACGCGCGTGACCGTCGGCCTCGGGCGGGCCTCCGTCAATACGATCGAAATCAAGAACGGCTTGAACATCGGCGACAGCGTGATCGTGTCCGACATGACGCCGTTCGACAATACCAACCGCGTACGAATCAAATAACCCACCCAACCCCATCCCCTCACCTCGAGCATCCTATGGCCACTGAGTCCGCATCCTCGTCCCAGGCCGCCTTCTCCGCTGCGTCGGGGTCAGGCAACCAGCCTCTGATCCGCCTTGGCGGGATCAAGAAGGTCTTTTATACCGACGAGGTAGAGACCCACGCACTGCAGGACATTCACCTCGAGGTGGCGCCCGGGGAATATGTCGCCATCGCTGGCCCGTCCGGCTGCGGAAAGACGACGCTTCTTTCCATCCTCGGATTGCTGGACACCCCAACAGAGGGTGAGTATCTGCTGGCGAACGAGCCGGTCGCGCAGCTCACACCATCGCAGCGCGCGCGCATCCGCAATCGCCAGATCGGTTTCATCTTCCAGGCGTTCAACCTGATCGGCGATCTCACGGTGTACGAGAACGTCGAGCTCCCGCTCACCTATCGCGGCATGTCGGCGGCCGAGCGCAAGCAGCGCGTCACGGACGCGCTCGAGCGCGTGGGCATGAGCCACCGCATGAAGCACTATCCGGCGCAGCTCTCCGGCGGTCAGCAGCAGCGTGTCGCCGTGGCCCGCGCCGTCGCCGGCGATCCGCTCATCCTCCTCGCCGACGAGCCGACGGGTAACCTCGACTCGACGAACGGCGAAGCGGTGATGGAGCTCCTCCGTGAGCTGCATCGCGGCGGCGCGACGATCTGCATGGTCACGCACGATCCCCGCTACGCTGCGCACGCCGACCGCTCCATCCACCTGTTCGACGGACGCGTCGTCGAAGAGCGTCGCGGCGAGAACGTCGGGATCTAACGGCTGCTCGGCACCTCGGCGGCTCGGCTTCTCGGCAACTGCCGAATAGCCGAGCGGCCGAGTAACCGAAAAGCAGCCGCTCTCATTCAAGAAACGAAAGGCACAAGGGGCCGCCACTGCGGCCCCGAGCCAGAGGCTTGCCATGGATGCATTGGTGTCGGACATCCGATTCGCCTTTCGCAGTCTGGCCAAGTCGCGAACGTTCACGGTCGTCGCCCTACTGTCGCTCGCGCTGGGCATCGGCGCCAACGTCACCGTCTTCAGCCTCGTCAACGCGCTCGCCTTCAAGGCGCTTCCCTTCCCCGAGGCAAATCGCCTCGTCGACCTCCACGAGCTCAGCGCCACCAAGCTGTGCGCGGGCTGCGGCGTCGGCACCTCCTACCCGGGGTTCATAGACTGGCGGGCCAACACTCGCTCGTTCTCGCAGATGGGCGCGTACATCGAGCGGCCGTTCAACATCTCGGGAACGGAGAACGCCGAACGTATCGGCGGCGCGCTCGTCTCAGCGGAAACGTTCCCACTGCTCGGCGCGCACCCCGTGCTCGGACGCTCCTTCACGCAGGACGACGATCGCGTCGGAGCCACGCCTGTCGTCATGCTTGGCGACGCCATCTTCGCGCGTCGCTACGGCAGCGATCGCCGGATCATTGGACAGACCATCCGCGTGAATGGGGTGCCGCACACGGTAATCGGCGTCATGCCGCCACGCTTTCGCTTCCCGGAGTTCGCGGACCTCTGGGTTCCGTTCGCGCCAAACGCAGCGGGAGGAACGCGCGAGGAGCGTGACTTCGGTGTCGTTGCCCGTCTCATGCCTGGCGTCTCGATGGCGATGGCGAACGAAGAGATGCACGTCATCGCCAAGTCGCTCGAAGAGCGATATCCCGAGCAAAAAGAGTGGACCGCCGAGGCGACGCCCTTCCACATCTCGGAGGCGCTGCCCGGGTCGATGTACGGTGCACTGCTCGGCGCCGTCGGCTTCGTGCTGCTGATCGTGTGCGCCAATCTCGCCGGGCTTCTCCTCGCGCGCGGCGCGGGGCGTCAGCGCGAGATTGCCATCCGACTCGCGCTCGGCGCGACGCGCCGGCGCATCGTGCGGCACCTGCTCACCGAATCCGTCATTCTTTCCGCCGCGGGTGGAGCACTCGGCCTGCTCCTGACCGCGTGGGCGGTCGACGTCATTCGCACCGTCGCCGCCGACCGGCTCCCGTATTACGTCACGTTCGACGTCGATCGGGCGACGCTCGTCTTCTCGCTCGGTGTCTCGATTCTCACCGGGCTGCTGTTCGGGCTTCTGCCCGCACTGCGCGCTTCGGCGCCGGACGTGCATACGACCCTCAAGGAATCCAGCACGACGATCAAGAGGAGCATGACGCGCGGCCTGCTCGTCATCGGCGAGCTGGCGCTCGC
>DATMHK010000031.1:0-55228 GCA_035554995.1 Gemmatimonadaceae bacterium | reverse complement strand
ATCCTCCGCTTCGTACCCGTAAGCCGCGGCTTCGTTCGCCACCACCGGCATGAGCCCAATCTCCGCGTTCTGCTTCTCGACGAGGTCCTCGCCGGCCTTGCCACGCACCTCACGCGAGAAGAAGAGCTTCAATCCGCTGTCCAGCGTGTTCCACGACATCGAGTACTCGGGGCCCAACAGTTCGGCGGACAGACGCAATCCGGCGCCCACGAAGCTCCATGACGTGGACGCTTCGCCAATCACAATGTGGCCGTCGTCCGTCTCGAACTCGATCGTCGTGCTCGCGAAGTCCTCGGCGGGCGAGCGTCCGTAGTCCACTTCCTTGCCGTACGTCTTCGACAGACGCTTGACGTAGTCGGGGCGCGTCCACTTGAGACTCGCGATGTGCGCCGTCACGCGGGCGGGACGGACGCTCGACAGCGGCGCGCCCGGTTTCGTGAGCAGGTGCCGCACGACGAGCGCCGAGTGACACATCATGTCGTTCAGCACGCCGCCGCCTTGCAGGTCGCCGCGCCAGAACCACGGCATGTGCGGTCCGCTGTGCTCCTCGGCGGCTCGAGCGAGATACGGCCGACCCGTCGTCGCCGCGCCACGCGCCCAAAGCAGCTCGCGACCTGTCGCGACCTGCGGCGCGAAAACCTGATTCTCGAGGTAACCCTGCGCGATGCCCACACGCGCCACGAGATCTCTCACCTTCTTCGCTTCCGCAACATTGCGCGCGAGTGGCTTCTCGCACGCGATCCCGGCGAGCGTGCCCTTCCCGCTCTCGATGGCGTGAACGATCTCCTCGACGTTCTCGATGCGTGCGTGATTCGGCCCGGTGAGCCAGACCGCGTCGATCGCCGGATCGGCCACCATGTCGGTGATCGACGCGTACGGTTTCGCCGCGCCGACGTCGATGTCGCGCGCGAGTTGTGCCGCGGACGCCGCGTTCTTCTTGTTCGGGCTCCAGACGCCGAGCACGTCGGCGTCGCGCACCGCACGAAATGCCTGAAGATGAAACCGCGCGTTGAAACCGCTGCCGACGAACGCGACACCGAGTCGCGACGATTGTCTTCCGTTCTTCGAGCTCATCGCTCTTGTGGGCTCACTCTGGTTTGCATGACGTCATAGCTGACGCCGAGCTTCTCGAGCGCGGCGGGTGGACAACCGTCGTAGCCGGGATTGAACACGTTTCCCTTGTACTGCAGGTCCTGCCAGCCGATCGAGCTCGAGAAAAATCCCGACGCGGTCATATCGCGCGCGCGGTTGAAGAACGACACGCCGTAGCTCATCTCCGGCTTCGCCTTCGCCGGATACGCGATGTCGTCGAGCACCTGCCGCCGCTGCGCGTCCGTCGCGGTAGCATAGCCTTTCTGAAATCGCTTCCTGCATTCGGTATCCAGCCACGCAATACCACCCTGCCACGCAACCTGCGTCGCGGGATTGGCGTCCTTCTCCGCGAGCAGGAAGTCGATGTATTCAGGAACCTTCGCGTCGGTGGCACTGCCCGAATGCTCGTCGCGCGGAATGATGTCGTCGACGAGCACGCGGACCGTCTTCCACTCGTGGACGTTGAAAAACTTCGGCGCCACCTGCTGCGCAATCGCCGCCTTCACTGCCGCCGACGTGGATTCCGCGTGCACGACCGCCGGCCCCATCGCTGCCGCGACCGGCACGACACCCAGCACCTTCAACGCCTCTCGACGATTCAACGTGGCCGAACTCACGGCTTCGGCGCCGTTGCGCTCCTCGTCCGCCGCCCGTCGCCCGTCGCCCGTCGCCGGCAGTTCACCGCCCATCGCCGATCCCCCCTCGCCCGCTGTTCTCATAACACCCCCGCCTGTCTCTGCTTCGCGATGAAGTCGCTCGTCCGCCAACTGAGCGCCAGGATCGTCCAAGTCGGATTCTTGTCCGCCTGTGAGACGAACGGGCTGCCGTCCGCGACGAAGAGGTTTTTCACATCGTGCGCCTGGCAGTTCGCGTTCACGACCGACGTCTTGGGATCGCTCCCCATGCGCGCGCCGCCCAGCTCGTGGATGATCGTGCCGCCCGCCGCGAGGCCGTAGTTCTGTTCCTTCGTCGGCATTGGCGACGACGGCGTTCCCCCCATCGCGACGATCAGCGAACGGAAGGTCTCCTGCATGTGCTTCGCCTGATTGTACTCGTAGTCGGTGAACTTCCAGTGGAAGCGAAGCACGGGAATGCCGAATTTGTCCACCACATTCGGATCGAGCTCGCAATACGAGTTTTCGTTCGGAATCATCTCACCGCGGCCATCAAACCCGATCGACGCGCCGTATAACTTCCGATAATCGGCTTTGAGCTGCTTGCCGTAGCCGCCGCCCGCCCCGTTGCGCCGTTGAATCCCGCCGCCGAATCCAGAGCCCGGCATGCCGGCGCCCCCGTAGACCTCGATGTGATATCCCCGGGGAAAGTCGAGTTTCTTGTTGTCCAGCCACCACGGCATGTAGACGTGCATGCCGCCTACACCGTCGTGATTGTGCGAAATGGGGTCCTCGAGGGCCGGAATATGGCCGGAGACGCCGGCGCCGGTCGTGTCAGTGAGATACTTGCCGACGATGCCACTCGAATTCGCCAGTCCATTCGGAAACTGCGACGACCGCGAGTTGAGCAGGAGCCGCGCGGTTTCCATCGCGCTCGCCGCCAGCACCACGACCTTCGCGCGTACATGCTCGTCCGCGCCGGTGTTCTTGTCGATGTACGAAACGCCGGTCGCGAGGCCGCTGGATCCGACGGTGACTTCGCGCGCCATCGCGTTGGTGATGAGCGTGAGCTTGCCCGTCGCCAGCGCCGGCGCGATCAACACATCGCCGCTCGAGAAGTTTGCCTTCACCTGGCAGCCGCGATTGCACTGGCCGCAATAGTGACACGCCTGCCGACCCGGGAGCGGCTTCGTGATGATCGACAGTCGCGCGGGAATGCACGTGATGTTCAGCTTGTCCGACGCTTTCTTCACGAGGAGCTCGTGACAGCGCGGCTTGGGCGGCGGCATGAAGATGCCGTCCGGCGCGTTTCTTAGGCCTTCATTGGAGCCGTACAATCCGATAAATCGATCGACGTTGTCGTAGTACGGCTTCACGTCCTCGTACGTGATCGGCCAATCGTCGCCCAAACCGTCGAGGCTCTTGCGCATGAAGTCGTCGGGACCGAAGCGAAGCGAGATGCGGCCCCAGTGGTTCGTGCGGCCGCCGAGCATGCGGGCGCGCCACCAGCTGAACTGCGTACCCGGCGCGCGCGTGTACGGTTCGCCGTCGATCTCCCATCCGCCGTCGCAGGCGTCGAACTCGCCGAACGGCCGTCCGTGAATCGCCGCGCCGCGATGAGGCGTCGCGTAATTCGGCACCATCATCTTCGTGTCTTTCGACGCGAACCATCGCGGACCCGCCTCGAGCATCACTACGCGCGCGCCGGCTTTTGTCAACGCATAGGCCGCCATCCCGCCTCCCGCGCCCGAGCCGATGATGCACACGTCGTATTCAGATCGCTGCATAGTTGTCGTCATCCTCCCGAGCGGAGCGAGGGGGATCTACCATCCCGCTCTCGAAGCCCGTCGGGCGCTCAGTACTCTAAGTGTGAGAGATAATTGAAGCTCGCTACCGCGCTTGCCATCGGATCCGTCGGATCATCCCGCTCGACGAAATAATTCTCGATCCCCTTCGCGTGTGAGAGAACGGCCTTGAAGTCGATCGTGCCCGCCCCGACGTCGGCCATCTTGTGATCCGGCGCGCCCATCGAGTCCTTGAGGTGAAGCATCTTGAACCGGCCGGAATACTTGCCCAGTAGCTCCACCGGATTCCCGCCGCCATTCACGACCCAATAGACATCCATCTGGTAGCTCACCAGCGCCGGATCGGTCTCACGCATGAGGATGTCGATCGGCAGCTCGTCGCCCGCCTTGCGAAAGACATCGTTGTGATTGTGAAATGCGAAACTAAATCCCGCGTCCTTGACTTTTTTTCCGGCCGCGTTGAATCGGCCGGCGAGCTGCTTCCAGTCGTCAACCGACTCTCGCCGTCCGCGAGGAAGCGACGCCACCGTGATCCACTTGTGGCCGACGACCTTGGCGTCGCCGAACGTCGCAGCGGCGTCACCCTCGATCTTTGCGAGGTCGATGTGCGCCGACGGCGCCGTGAGGCCGTTTTGGTCGAGCATCGCCCGGACTTCGGACGCGGAATGGTTCTGATAGCCCGCGAACTCGACCTCCTTGTATCCGATCTTGGCGAGCTGAGCGAGCGTGCCGGCAAGGTCCTTCGCCGTCAGGCTTCGCACGGTGTACAGCTCCATGCCGATTCGCTGAAGCTTCGCGCGTCGGCCCGCCAGCAGATTTGCAAGGGTCCTGGGTGACGACCCGGCAATCGCCGCCAACCCCAGGGTCGAGAGAAACTCGCGTCTGTCCTGTGTCATCGCACGTAACATGGGCCGATGCTACGACGGCGGCAATCGCGGGCAGGCATCAAGAGACAAAGGGTTCTTGCGGATCATGCGCGTGAATAGGATCGTCCTACTGAGGCGAAAGGGAATCGACCCACGCCGAATAAGCATCCGCTTGATCCGCAACATCCGCCAACATCCGCACACAACCTGGGTTCTTGATGTCTCCAAGGCGCTACCTGCTGCTGGTCACGCTGATCCTGGCGGCGCGTCCAATCCGGGCCCAGCGATCGGACGGTTTCTCCGTCATTCCTCGCCCCGAATCGGTCGTCGTTCGTAACGGATCGTTCGCGCTGACGCGCCGAACCGTCATTGCGACGGATCGCGCCGATTCAGCGATTGCCGTGCGCTTCGCACGCTCCATCGCACCCGCCACGGGCTTCGAGCCGCGCGTCATCGTCGGCTCAACGAGCACCAGGAATAGAATCGTTTTCCGTCGTGCAACGAAACGCGACACCTCGCTGGGACCGGAAGGCTACCGCCTCGACGTCGCCGCGAACGCGATCACCATCACGTCGTCCGCGTCTCGCGGCGCGTTCTACGCAACACAAACGCTCAAGCAGCTCCTGCCGCCGCAAATCTTTCGCGCCGCGTCGTACGACTCGGTGAAATGGGTCGTGCCGGCGCTCTCGATCGTCGATCGCCCGCGCTTCCAATGGCGAGGCATGCACCTCGACGTCTCGCGCCACTTCATGCCTAAGGAGTTCGTGAAGAAGTACATCGATCTCCTGGCGCTTCACAAAATGAACACCTTCCACTGGCATCTGACCGATGACCAGGGTTGGCGTCTCGAGATCAAGAAGTATCCGTTGCTCACGACAATCGGTGCGTGGCGCGACAGCACCATCGTCGGTCACCAGCCCCGCGACACCGTGAGCGCGCCTTTCGACAAAAAGCGTCACGGGGGCTTCTATACGCAGGAAGACGTCCGCGAGATCGTCGCCTACGCCGCCGATCGTTTCGTGACGATTGTCCCCGAGATCGAAATGCCCGGTCATTCGCAGGCGACCATCGCCGCGTATCCCGCGCTCGGCAACCTCGGAGACACGATCAAGCCGTGGACGATGTGGGGCGTCAGCAACTACATCCTCAACCCGTCCGATACGACCGTTCGCTTCATGCAGGACGTGCTCACCGAGGTAATCGCGCTCTTCCCCGGACCGTACATCCATATCGGTGGCGACGAAGCGGCGAAGCCGCAGTGGAAGGCCAGTCCGCGCGCACAGGCCAAGATTCGCGAGCTCGGCATCGTTCCCGACGATTCCGCCGACACGCGGCACCCGTACCGCGCCGAGGACGAGCTGCAGAGCTGGTTCATCAAGCAGATGGACACGTTTCTCACCGCGCACGGACGCCGGCTGGTCGGATGGGACGAGATTCTCGAGGGCGGCCTCGCACCCAACGCGGTCGTCATGTCGTGGCGTGGCACTGCCGGCGGAATAGCCGCTGCGAGGGCGAACCACGACGTCATCATGACCCCCGGCAGTCACACGTACTTCGATCACTATCAGGCAAAGCCCGACTCGGAACCACTCGCCATCGGCGGTTATTTACCGATCGACACCGTCTATTCGTACGACCCCATTCCCGCCGGTCTCGAGCCCGGGTTCGCGTCGCACATTCTCGGGGCACAGGCGCAGGTTTGGACAGAGTACATCGAAGGACCGAAGAGCGTCGAATACATGGCGTTTCCGCGCGCGGCGGCTCTCGCCGAGGCACTCTGGACGCCGGCCGATCGGAAAAACTTCGCGGATTTCTCGGCTCGACTCGCGCCTCACTTGGAGCGACTACGCGCTCTCGACGTGAACTTTCGTCCACCGGCGAGTTCGGTCGTTCATCCGTGACTACTGCCAACGGCGTCGAGTTGCTTGGCCGTGAGCAACCAGCGGAGCTCGGCGCCACCACGCTGTGGTTCGCCATCGAATGACAGCAAACACGCTCCCCCTTTTGCCAGCGCAAGCCGCGAATCCTTGACGCCGGACATCAGCCACGTCGCGAGGCTGCTGAGATGGGGTTCGTGTCCGACCACGCAGACCGGCGATTTATCCGCGCGCGGCCTCAGCCACTCGATGAATGCTTCGAGGGGCGCGTCGGGCTTGAGGACGTCGACGACCTCGCCGATGCTGACATCAAATGCGTCGGCGATGTATTCGGCCGTCTGTTGCGCGCGCACGAGTGGGCTGGTGGCAAGCAAGCCGACCTCAGGTACGATGGTACGGAGCCCGCGGGCGGCGCGCTTCATTTCTTTTCGCCCCTTGTCGGTGAGCGGACGCACATCGTCGCTCTTTCCCGTTTTGGCGAACTGCTTCTTGTCCTCGGCGACGCCGTGACGCACGATCAGAAGATCCATAACCTCACCATTTGAAGGAGGAGGACGCGTGACCGCTCGTTTTGCCTTTGTCCTCGTCCTCTGCGCAAACTCGTTGGCTGGCCAGGCACCCCGTCCGACCGCTCGACCCGATGCAACCGACATACCGTACGAGCGTGATCTCGCGCAGCTCGATTCAGACCGTGCCGGTCACCTTTGGTTTGTTGTTCTAGGCGACGGTGGCCTGCTCGGCAGCGAGTCGGTGGACGGCCGGGGCAGCCAGTGACCCCCCAATGACCCGAGGAATCCGAATGCGACTTGGCGCTGCCGCCGTTTCGTGCATCATCCTGGCTTCGCTTGCGCCGTCCACCCGCGCCCAGGAAGTCAAAAAGCCACCGCCGACGGAGCTGACGGCGGACCTCAGCTTTGTCGATGTCGCCGGCAACACGTCGACCAGCACGGTCAGCACCAACCAGCGATACATCCGACGGATCCAGACGTGGGAGTTCAAGCAGGATATCGGCGTGGTCTATGGCAAGACCGGCGGGATCGAATCGGCCAACGCGGTGCGAGTCGGCTTGCGAGCCGACCACGACCTCGCCAGTCACTTCGCCCTCTACGCATTGACCGCGTTCGATCGAAATCCGTACGCGGGGATTCGTTCTAGGTTTGCCGAGGGGTTGGGCGGCGTGTGGAAGGTGCTCGCCACCGACAAGGACCAGTTCATCGGCTGGGATACAACTGGCCTACTGACGAGCTCTGATGTGCGCGGGGCTCAGGGTATGACAGGCCGCGCGCGTTTCTTCATCAGCGCCTCGATCTCCGCGATCTCGCGCGGCGCCGAGCTGATTCGCTCCAGCCCGCGCTCGGTGATCACGTAATCGTCCTCGATGCGCACGCCCGTGTTCTCGTACTGGGCGACCACCGGCTTCACCTTGGCGATGAACGCGCGGTTCTTCGGCGTATCCGGCAGCGCGTCGAACATCCGCGTGCTGATGTAGATCCCCGGCTCGATCGTGAACGCGTCGCCGATCTTGAACGTGCGGTCCCCGAACGAGAATTGCGCCGGGTCGTGCACCGCGAGTCCGAGGCCGTGGCTGATGCCGTGGATCATCCAGAAGTTCGCCTGCCGGCACGCCATCGGCGTGCGCTCGCAGTTCGCCTGCCAGGGCGGATCGAACGTCGCGGACTCACTTTCTATCAAACCGAGCAAAGCCAATCCCTTCGTCCGCACGACGACCGACGAATCCTGCGCGGCCGACCCGAGCATCCCCGGCTTTGAGTTTCGCTCGGCGGCTGCCTGCGCGTCGCGCACGAGCTGGTAGATCGCGCGCTGCTCTTTCGTAAAGGTGCCGCTGACGGGAATCGTCCGCGTGATGTCGGCGGCGTAGCCCTCGTATTCGGCGGCGGCGTCCATGACCACCACGTCCCCCGGCTTCGTCGTCCCGCGGTCCTTCATGTAATGCAGCTGCGTCCCGTTGACGCCGGATCCGACGATCGATCCGTACGCCGGACGCGAGCCTCCGAGTCGCGTGAAGTTGTACTCGAGCGTCGCCTGCAGCTCGTATTCGTGCTGAGGCAACGGCGCGAGCATCGCCGCCTTGTGCCCTTCCGAGCTGATCTCCGCCGCGCGCCGGAGCAGCGCGATCTCGCCGGCACTCTTCTTCGCGCGAAGCTGATCGACCAGCGAGTGAGCATCCTTCACCACGACGCCCGGATGCCGCGCCGCGAGGGCGCGCACGAACACCCGCCCGCGCGTCAGCGAGTCGGCGCGTGAAAAATCCGCGTCCTCGAAATCGTCGACCGTGTGGATCGGCAATCCGGCCGCGGCGAGCGAGTCCGTCACCGCCGCCAGCGAAGAGAACGAGCGCGCGTTGAGATTGTGAATGCGCCGGATGGCGGCCGAGTCGGGGCGCCATCCATAATAGAAAGCCGCACGCGGCTCGGCCGGTGTGATGAACAGCGTCGTCGAGCCCTTGCCGCCGCGGACCACCATGACCATCGCGGCGTCGGGCTCGTCGAAGTTCGTGAGATAGTGAAACGCCGGTAGTTGATGGAACGTCCCGAAGTCCGTGACCGGCGTGCGACCACCGAAGGCGATCACGACCCCGCTGTCGATGCGTCGCGCCAACGAATCGCGGCGCGCGGCAAATTCACTCTCGGGAATTTGCGCCGTCGCACTCGCGCCTACGGCGAGCAACAGAACAACCGAGCGGGTGGTGGCGGAGATCATGGGGTGGTCTTTCCCGACTGAGGAAGAAGGACGAATCGTGCGTAGTTGGCGGTGTTGAAATACTTCTTCACCGCGTCCTGAATCTGCGCCGCCGTCAGCCCGGCCACCATCTTGTCGTACGCTGCGAGCAGCCCGGAGACGTCCTCACCCGCCTGATCGCGACCGACGATGTTCGCCGCCCAATAGCCGTTCTGCTTGACTTCGACCTCGCGCGCCCGGGTCAGCTGCTCCTTGACCTTGTTCACGTCGGCTTGCGTCGGGCCATTCGTCTTCAGCGAATCGATCGTCGCGAACACGCTCTTCGTCAGCTTCTCGACGTTGTCCGGCGACGAGTTGAACTGCACGTTCATCGAGTATTCCTGCCGCGGCGTCCGCGTGCACGAGCCGCCCGCGCTCGGGCTGTACGCGCCACCAAGCTGCTCGCGCAGCGTTTCGTTCAGCCGGATCTGCACCAGCTCCATCATCGCCCGTATCGCGAACCGGATCTCCGGGGCGTACTGACAGCTGCCCGTGAATTCGATGATCGTGTTCGCCTTCGGCTCGACGCCCTTGCGCACCACGCGCTCGACCACGCCGGTCGGCGGACGCACTCCGTTGTCGCGGAACGTCTCCTTCCGATTGAGCGCCGGCAGCGACGCGAGATACTTCTCCACCAGCGGCTTCAACGCCAGCGTGTCGACGTTGCCGACGAACGCGAACACGAAATCGCTCGCATCGGCGAACCGGGTTCGATAAAAGTCGAGCGCTTTCTCCGGATTGATCTCGGCGAACGTGCTCGTCGTCAGCGGTCGCGCGCGATAGTTGTGCTGCGCCATCGTCACCTGGACGGTATCGCTGAAGACCTCGTCCGGGTCGACGCCGCGGTTCGCCAGATACGGTGCCGCCTGGTTCTTGAACGCTTGATACGCCGACGTGTCGAGCCGCGGCGCGGTGAACTGGAGATAGATCAGTTGGAACAACGTTTCGAGATCCTTTGGCGACGCCTGTCCCGCCAACCCTTCACTCGTTTCGCCGACCGCCGCGTTCACGCGCACCGCCTTACCTGCGAGCTTCTTGCTTAGATCAATTGCGGTGAACTTCCCGATCCCGCTCAGTGCCACGATCTGCGACGCAAAAGCCGCCGACATGAAGTCCGGGTCCGGCGCGAGCGACGTTCCCCCGGGGCTCGACGCGTTGAACACGATCTCGTCGTCCTTAAAGTCCGTCGGCTTCACGTAAACGCGAATGCCGTTCGACAGCGTCCATTCCGTGGTGCCGATCGCCGGAAGCGTCTTGCCGCTCACGATCTTGCCTGGAGCGGGTTCGGCGTCGAGGAGCGCCGCGCCGGATAGGGTCTCGGTGTACGCTTCGACCGGCGTCTTCGCCGCCTTGTCGAACACCGCGAGCAGCTCGGCGGCTGTCGGGATCTTCAGGCTGTCCTTCTGCGGCGACTGCGCGATGATCACGCGATTGTCGTCCGTGATCCAGCGGCTCGCCAGTTTGTTCAACTCGGACAGCGTGATCTCCGGGACCAGCTGCTGTGCGAGTTTGTACTCGTATTCAATTCCGGGAATCGGCTCACCGTTCAGATAATTGCCGACGTACTCCTGCACGAACGCCGCGGACTGCGTCTTGTCACGCTCGGCGTACGCGCGCTCGTAGCCGCGAAGCAGGTTCTGCTTCGCCCGGTCGAGCTCCGATTGCAGGAACCCGAATTGATCGACGCGCTTTGATTCCGCGAGCAACGCCTCCAGGCCTCGATCGATGCCGCCATCCTTGACGTTCGCGCCGAGCGTGAACGCCTCCGTCGTGCGGCCGATGAAATTTCCTTTCGAAGCGCCCGCCCCGAGAAACGGAGCGTCGGGCTTCTGCGAGATCTCTTCGAGCCGCTGATTCAGCATCGACATGTACAGCCGTTCCATCAGGTTTCGCCGGTAGTCGCCGACGGTCTTCGTCTTTTCCGCGGGCAGCTTGAACATCAGCTCGATGTCGGAACCCGTCGCCTCTTTGTCGGATGCCACGGCGATCAACGGCTCCTTGTTCGGCGGGACCGTCGGCGCCACACGCTTGGGCGGATTCGCCGGCATCTTGAGCCCGGAGAAGTGCTTCTTGATCTGCGCCTCGATCACCGCCGGGTCGAAATCGCCGACGGCAATCACCGCCTGAAGATCTGGTCGGTACCAGTTCCGGTAGAATGAGCGCAGGCGAGCGGGCGTCGCCGTCATGATGCTCTGCTCATTTCCGATCGGCAGACGCTCCGCGTATTTCGATCCACGCAGCGCGATCGGCAGCCACTGGTGCAGCATGCGGTCGCCGGCGCCTTTGCCCAGACGCCACTCCTCTCGGACGACGCCGCGCTCATTCGTGACCTCGGTCGAGTCGAACACCTGTCCGTGCGCCCAATCCTCGAGGATCGTGAACGCCTGCTCGACCAGCCGCGCCGTGTCCGTCGGTACCGGAAGGATGTACACCGTCTCGTCGAAGCCGGTGTACGCATTGAGGTCCGCACCAAACCGTACACCTATGGACTGGAGGTACTTCACGAGATCGTTCTTCGCGAAGTGCGTCGTCCCGTTGAACGCCGTGTGCTCGACGAAGTGCGCAAGTCCGAGCTGATCGTCCGTCTCGAGCACCGATCCCGCGTTCACGACGAGCCGGAGCTCGGCGCGCTTCTCCGGCTTCTTGTTTTGGCGGATGTAGTATCGAATGCCGCTTGGCAGCGTGCCGACCCTGACCTTGGGGTCGATCGGAAGCGGCGTGGTCGGCGCGGGCGTCGCCGCCGCCGGCTGCTGCTTGGGGGCTTGAGCGACGACGGGCGCGCTCGCCAACAACAGCGCGAGGGGGTAAGCGCGTTTCTTCATGATGATGACTGCTCGTTGGTAGGGGCGGGCGAAGAACGGTCGAATCTTGAAGTATTGGGGGGACCGACCGCTGCCAGCAACACAGAGTTATATGCCCGAACAGCCGAGTCGTTTCCTCTTTGCAACTCGCTTTCAGTTTCCTTTCTCGAGCCCGCTCGGTTGCCGGGGGCGCGCGACAGGAGCCATTTTGCTTGAGCCTTGGCCCCTGCCGCCCTCCACATACCCCTTCGCGATTCCTCACCCGTGAGAACGATATGAAGCGTCTCGTCTTGAGCCTTGCCACTCTGTCGGCGCTCGCGCTCCCGCCCGCTGCCGCGCAGTCCACTCAGCGTTTGACCACCGCCGACTACGACCGGGCCGTTCGCCTCCTCGGCCCGAGCGTGACGAACCTCGTCTCGAGAAACGCGGTGAACGCGAACTGGCTTGCCGACGGCCGGCTCTGGTACCGGGTTCGAACCAATTCCGGCTCGGAGCTCGTGATGGTGGATCCGGGGAAGAAGACGCGGACCGTGTGCGACGCGACGGGCAGCAACTGTCCCGGTGTCCCGTTGAATGATTCGTCCGCCGCCGGTGGACGCGGTGGTGGTCGCGGCGGGCGCGGAGGCGGTGGCGGACGCGGCGGCGCGGCGGCACCGGTCGCGATGTCGCCGGACGGCAAGCGCGCCGCGTTTATTCGCGATTGGAATCTCTGGGTTCGCGACGTGGCAACCGGTCAGGAGAAGCAGCTCACGACCGACGGCGCCAAGGACTTCGGCTACGCGACGGACAACGCCGGCTGGGCCGGCAGTGATCGGCCGATTCTGCTCTGGTCTCCCGATTCCAAGAAGATCGCAACCTCGCAGCAGGACGAGCGCAAAGTGGGCGACATGTATCTCGTCGAGACCAAGGTCGGGCATCCGGCGCTCAAGGCGTGGAAGTACCCGCTCCCCGGCGACAGCGTGGTCGCGATGCTCCAGCGCGTCATCATCGACGTCGACGCCGGCACGGTGACGCGCCTCCAGCTCCCGCCCGAGTTCCACCGCGCCACGATCGGCGACAACATCTCGATGGGCGATTACAACTGGAGTCCGGACGGATCGAAGCTCGCCCTGGTGTCCACGTCGCGCGACCACAAGCAGGCGATTCTCCGCGTCGCCGACGCGAAGTCCGGCGCGGTCCACACTGTATTCGAGGAAAAGGCGCCGACGCACTTCGAGTCGAGGACGGGGTGGCGCGTGCTCTGGCCGACGAACGAAGTGCTCTGGTATTCGCAGCGCGACGATTGGGGCCAGCTCTATCTGTACGATCTCAACACCGGCGCGCTCAAACGAAAGGTGACGACCGGCGAAGGCCCCGTCACGCAGATCTCGCGCATCGATGAGAAGGCTCGCATGCTCTGGTACGCCGCGAACGGTCGTGAGAAAGGACAGGATCCGTATTTCGCTCACTTCTATCGCATCGGGCTCGACGGCGGCACCCAGGTTTCGCTCACGCCCGACGACGGCGATCACCAGATGCAGCTGTCCCCTGACGGCAAGTACCTCGTCGACACGTACTCCAGGCCGGATGCACCCCAGGTCATCACGCTCCGCGACGCGGACGGCAAGCTCGTCCTACCACTCGAGAAGGCCGACATCTCGCAGCTGGTCGCCACCGGCTGGAAGCCGCCGATTCCAATCAAGGTGAAGGCGGCCGACGGCAAGACGGACCTCTACGGCATGATGTTCCGCCCGACCAACTTCGATCCACAGAAGAAGTACGGGATCATCAACAACGCCTATCCGGGCCCGCAATCCGGCAGCGTTGGTTCGCGTCAGTTCGCCGCCGCGCACGGTGACAAGGAAGCACTCGCTGAATTGGGTTTCATCGTCGTGTCGATCGACGGGCGCGGAACGCCCGGCCGGTCGAAATCCTTTCACGACTCGTACTACGGCGCGATGGGTCGCGACAATACGGTCCCCGACCAAGTTGCCGGCATGAAGGATCTCGCGAAGCAATTCCCGTGGATCGACATCGATCGCGCCGCAATGTGGGGCCATTCGGGCGGTGGCTTCATCACTGCTGATGCCATGTTCCGATTTCCCGACTTCTTTAAAGTCGGCATCTCGGAATCGGGCAACCACGACCAGCGCGAATATGAAGACGATTGGGGCGAGCGCTATCAGGGGTTGTTGACGAAGAACGCCGACGGCACCGACAGCTACGACCCCGAAGCCAATCAGAACATGGCCAAGAACCTCAAGGGCCACCTGCTGCTCGCGCACGGCACCATGGACAACAACGTGCCGCCGTACAACACCATGCTCGTCGTCGACGCGCTCATCAAAGCCAACAAGAACTTCGACCTTCTCATGCTGCCGAACCAGCCGCACGGCTACGGCAACATGTCCAACTACATGATGCGCCGCCGCTGGGATTATTTCGTGAAGTATCTGATGGGCGCGGAACCGCCCGCCGACTACGAGATCAAGACTCCCGCTCCGCGCCCGATTCCCTAGTTGTCATCCTGAGGGAGCGCAGCGACCGAAGGATCTACTGTCCCGGCTTTTTCGCCGGCGACAATAGCGGAATCCGCTCACCCCTCGCCGAAGTCGCAATCAGCTCCTCGAGACGCCTGGCGCGCGTCTCGGGCCGCTTGGCGCTCTCCACTCGGTGTGTCATCAGCCGTTTGTAGTACGGCGCCTGCGCCTCGAAAAACTTCCACGCCGCCGGATTCGCCTTGAACGTCGCGAGCGATTCCCGACTGAACCCGGCATTCTCCCGCTCGTACGAATAGATCGCCGAACGCTCTTCTTCGCGTTTTGCAAAGGCCGCGAGCCCCGGCGGCGCCATCCTGCCCGCGGCCTCCAGTAGCTTCACGCGTTTGATGTTGACTAGGCTCCAGATGCTGCGCGAACGCCGGGGAGTGAAACGAACGGAGTAGCTGACCTCATCGATACCGCGACGCACCCCGTCGATCCATCCGAACGCAAGCGCCTCGTCGAGCGCCTGTTGGTACGTCACGCTGGCTTTCCCCGAGCCGACCTTATAGAAGCCCACCAGCAGCTCGTCCACTTTGTCGTGGTTCTTTTCCAACCACGAGCGGAACGCGGCGCTGGTCTTGAAGAACGTGGCTTTCATGCGCCGATGATGTAGAATCCGGGACCGTTCCTCAAGCTCTTCACTCGGAGTCTCAGACCGTGATCCGTCGCTCGTCGCTCGCGGCACTGTTCGCCACGACTGCAGTCCTGCCGTTCTCCGCCAACGCCCAGGCGCCGACCCGCGCCATCCGGCGCGACATTCCGCTCACGAATGCGATTCGCCGCGCGCTGGCCGCCGGTACTCGCGATTCCACCGGTCGGCCGGGCCGAAACTACTGGCAGCTCTGGATGGAATACACGATCAACGTTCGCCTCGACCCCGCGACGTCCACCATCACCGGGCGTGAGACGATCAAGCTCCACAACAACAGCGACAGCTCGCTCTCGTCCATTCAGCTCCGGCTCGATCAGAACATCTTCCGCGGCGAAAACCCTCGTGGTGCATCGGTACCCGCCGAGAACCATGAGGGATTTGTTATTACTGATCTCAAAGTGGATGGCTCGGCGGTCGACCTCGCGGCTCAGCCGAGCGGCCGCGGACGTGGCGCCGGACCCGCCGCCGGGGGCCCTTCCATCAGCGGGCTGCACCTGACCTCGGCGCGACTGAATCTCGCGAACCCGATCGCCTCGAAAGGCGTCGCTACACTCGAACTCGCGTGGCACAACAAGCTCGCCGGCGGAGCCGGCGCCGGTCACCGCATGACGTTGCGTTGGGGCGACTCACTCTACCAGGTCGCGCAATGGTATCCGCGGGTCGCCGTCTATGACGACCTCCGCGCCTGGGACCTCGAGCCGTATCTCGGGCCATCCGAGTTCTACAACAACTTTGGTAGGTTCGACGTCAACATAGACGTGCCCTCCGGCTGGATTGTCGCCGCCACCGGTGTCCTGCAGAATCCCACGCAGGTCCTTTCGAACACCGCGCGCGAACGGTTGTCCCGCGTGCTGGAATCCGATTCGACACGGACAATCGTCGGCGCCGACGAGACACTCGCGTCGCCCGGAGGCGGCGATAGACAGGTTTGGCATTTCGTCGCCGATACGGTGAACGACTTCGCCTGGGCCACCGCCCGTCATTGGGTCTGGCAGGCGACACGAGCGACAATTCCCGGACGCGGTCCGATTCCCGTCAACGTCTACTATCTGCCGGGCCGCGCCGCGCAATTCGCCAATGCCGGGCCGATCCTTCGCCACGCGCTGGAGTTTTACTCCAAGCTCTGGATGCCCGACCCGTTTCCTCAGCACACCATGGTCGACGGACCGGACACCGGAATGGAGTATCCGATGTTCGTGATGTCGAACGACGGCGCCGCCGATCACGAGACCGGTCACCAGTGGTGGCCGATGACGGTGAGCAACAACGAAACGTGGTACGGCTGGATGGACGAAGGCTTCAACCAGTACATGAACATCCTCTCCGGCGCCGACGCCGCGCATCGCACACCCGATCTCGACGGACGCGGCCAGTCGTACGGCTTTACGAGCGGCGACGAACGCGAAGGCTCGCTCATGTGGAACGAGAACTTCGGCGGGCCGCTGTACTCGTTCCAGGCGTACTCCAAGACCCCGCTCATGCTCTCGATGCTCGGCGCGATCGTCGGCGATACCGCCGTCTGGCGCGCGCAATCGCAGTACGCGAAGGCCTGGCGGTTCAAGCACCCGTCGCCCTGGGATTACGCGTTCTTCATGAGCAACGCGCTTCACCGCGACCTCGGCTGGTTCTGGAACTACTGGCTCTTCACCACCGAATCCGTCGACGGCTCCATTCAGGATGTGACGACGAATGGCGATCACACCGTCGTCACTGTTCGCCAGGACGGACAGATGCCGTCGCCAATCGTTCTCAAGCTTCAGCTCGCACCCGGGACCACGCCGATCAGGGCGCCGTCGAACGCGACCGTTTCGGGGGATACGGTCGTGGTCACTTATCCCGTCGACGTGTGGTTCGCCGGCGTAAGCAAAACCTTCAAAGCCGACATCCAACTGGGAGGCCGAAAGGTCGAGAAGATCACTCTGGATCCGCACTGTCGCTTCCCGGACCGTGATCCGTCGGACAACGTGTGGCCGCGGACATCAGCGGCGCCCACAGCGAGTCCGGCGCGAGGGCGTGCGTCGTGCGGATGAACCCACGTGGGTTGGAGGAGCCAATATGTCCAGTCGCTCGATTCGCATCGCAGCACTCGCCCTCATCGCGGTCCCGGCAGTCGCGTTCACGTTCGGCGGTTGGGTCGTCATCACTGTGGACTCGCTACCTGAGTACGCGGTGGCCGGAAAGCCCACGACGGTTACGTACACCGTGCGCCAGCACGGCATGACCCTGCTTGGCGGCCTCCGCCCATATGTCGTCGCCCGAAACGGGTCGGGCCTGGTCGAAGCGAAGGCCGGGGAAACCTCACCGTCTCACTACTCGGCGACACTGAACCTGCCGCGCGACGGCGCGTGGACGATCGACATTCGCTCGGGCTTCATGAACAGCACCATGTCGACGCCGCTGATGCCTCTACGAGTCGTCGCGGCCGGCGCTTCGCCACCAGCGCCAATGCCGGATGCCATGCGGGGCAAGCACCTCTTCGTCGCCAAAGGCTGCGTCACCTGCCATGAGCATCCGGAGACGCGGGAGTGGGAATCGACTAACGCCGGCCCCAACCTCACCGGCCGCCGCTATGTGCCCGAGGTTCTCGCTGCCTTTCTGGATGATCCGGACAAGAGCCCGCTCTCTCAGAATCCGAAAAGCGGCATCGGTGGAACGACCTACGTGCGCATGCCAAAGCTCGGGCTCGAACCACGCGAGATCACCGCGCTCGTCGCATTCGTGAACGGCGGAAACACCGTCGCGAACCGCACGGGCTCCGGTCGCTAGACGCTGAGCGCCGAGCGCGCCGCGCGAACGATCTCGTCGGGTGGAAGAGTTCCATCCAACCGGATCGCGTCGCGCGGCGGCTCCAGCGTCGCAAGTTGGCTCTCGAGCAGTTCGGGCGGCGCGTAATGATGCGCGCGATGCTCCAAACGATCGCGTAGTACGTCGGCCGGCACGTCGAGATAGACGAAGCGCACCGCGCCGTCCGGAACGTCGTTTGGGGTGAGCACTCGTCGATACGCTTCCTTCAGCGCCGAACAGGCCATCACGGCATTTCTGCCGTCGCGAATGACGTGATCGATCACATCACGGAGCGTCGCCAGCCACGGGGCGCGGTCGGCGTCGGTGAGCCCGATGCCGTGATGCATCTTCGCCACGTTTTCGGGCGAATGAAAATCGTCGGCGTCGTAGAAGCTCCAACCGAGCGCCTTCGCGAACGTGGAGCCCACGAGCGTCTTTCCTGCACCGGCGACGCCCATCACGATGATGACCCGGGGCCGAGCCGCAGCGTCGCTCATGCTCTAGTTGGCAGCCGAGTCGCCGAGTCGCCGAGCCGCCGAGCAGCCGCATCCGGTGCGTTTTCTGCAGAGACCGTCGGCGTGCCCTCCATGCGATCGCTGACGGTCGAGCCGGGGATCCCCGATTCGCTCCAGCTCGAGGAATTCCGGATTCCGTCCGCCGATCGCGGATCGGTGCTCGTCCGCGCCGTAGCGCTTGGCGTGTGCGGAACCGATCGCGAGATCATCGCCGGCGACTACGGCGACCCGCCTCCCGGTCATAAGCGACTGATCATCGGGCACGAATCGCTCGGCGTCGTCGAGGAGGCGCCCGAAGGTTCGGGCCTCGATGCCGGAGAGCTCGTCGTTGGCATCGTTCGGCATCCCGACCCCGTGCCCTGCGCGAACTGCGCCGCCGGCGAGTGGGATATGTGTCGCAATGGTCGGTACACGGAGCACGGTATCAAATCGTTGGACGGTTTTGGCTCGGAATTCTGGCGCATGGAACCTTCATTTGTCGTGCCCGTCAAAGCATCGCTCGGCCTCGTCGCAGTGCTGACCGAGCCGGCGAGCGTCGTCGCGAAGGCGTGGGAGCACTGCGAGCGAATCGGCCGCCGCGCACGATGGTATCCCCAAGCGGTGCTCGTGACTGGCGCTGGTCCGGTCGGGTTACTGGCGGCGCTGCTCGGTCGCCAGCGCGGCCTCGAGGTGCATGTCTTCGATCGCGCCAAGGACGGACCCAAACCGGAAATTGTGCGCGCGCTCGGCGCGACGTACCACCACGCGTCGCTGGACGCGGTGCCCGGCGACTTCGATGTGATCATGGAGTGCACCGGTACGCCGCCCGTCATCGCCGGCGTCCTGGGGCGAAGCGCAGCCGATGGATTGGTGTGTCTGCTCGGCGTGTCCCGCAGCGGCGGCGTCCAGTCGGTTGATCTCGGATCGCTCAACAGAGAAGTCGTCCTCGACAACCGCGTCATCTTCGGATCGGTGAACGCCAATCGTCGTCACTACGAGGCCGCGATCACCGCGCTTGCCAACGCTGACTGCCGCTGGCTTCATCGGCTCATCACCACCCGCGTGCCGCTCGCCGACTGGAAGCAGGCCTTCAGTCATCGGGCAGACGACATCAAGACCGTCGTACTCTTCGACGACGCCACGCTTCCGAACGTCGCTTAGCCGAGAATATGCCCGACCGAATCGAGGATTACGCGCTCATCGGCGATTGCGAGACCGCCGCGCTGGTATCGCGGACTGGTTCGATCGATTGGCTCTGCTGGCCGCGCTTCGACTCGGGCGCTTGCTTCGCCGCGCTGCTCGGCACTCCCGAGAACGGCCGGTGGCTGCTCGCGCCGGTCGACAGCGACGCCCGGGTGTCGCGGCGATATCGCGGTGACACGTTGATCCTCGAGACCGATTACGAAACGGGCGACGGCGCCGTCCGCGTCATCGACTTCATGCCCCTGCGCGATCATCGCTCGAACGTCGTGCGGACTGTCGTCGGATTGCGTGGCCGCGTCGCGATGCACACACAGCTCATTCTCCGCTTCGAGTACGGGTCCGTCGTCCCGTGGGTGAGTCGCCTCGACGACGGATCGCTTCGCGCCATCGCCGGACCGGACATGATCGTCGTGACGTCGGACGTCGAGCTGCACGGCAAGGGACTCACGACGGTCGGCGAATTCACCATCGGCGAAGGCGAGCGCGCGTCGTTCGTCATGACGTGGGGGCCGTCGCACCAGCCGCCGCCCAAGACCGCCGATCCGGACAAAGCGCTGCAATCGACGGAGCAGTTCTGGACGCACTGGGCCGGCGGCTGCACCTATCGCGGCGAATGGCGCGAGCCGGTCATGCGCTCGGTGCTTACGCTCAAAGCCCTCACCTACGCGCCGACCGGCGGCATCGTCGCCGCGCCGACGACCTCTCTCCCTGAGCAGATCGGCGGCGTCCGCAATTGGGACTACCGCTTCTGCTGGCTGCGCGACGCCACGCTCACGCTCCTCGCGCTCATGGATGCCGGCTATTTCCGCGAGGCTGAGGCGTGGCGAGACTGGCTGCTACGCGCCGCGGCGGGGAGCCCCGACCAGGCGCAGATCATGTATGGCATCGCCGGCGAGCGGCTGCTGCGAGAGTGGGAAGTGCCGTGGTTGCCGGGTTACGAAAACTCTAAACCCGTACGCCTCGGCAACGCGGCGCACGAGCAGCTACAGCTCGACGTCTATGGCGAGGTGATGGATGCGCTACACCAGGCGCGCTTGGGGCGTATCAAGGAGATCCCCGACGCCTGGTCACTCGAGAAGGCCCTCGCCAAGCGGCTCGAACAGATCTGGGAACAACCCGACCAGAGCATCTGGGAGGTACGGGGAGCGCCACAGCACTTCACGCATTCCAAGGTCATGGCCTGGGTCGCGTTCGACCGCGCGATCAAGAGCGCCGAGATGTTCCGCCTCGACGGACCGATCGACCACTGGCGCGAGATGCGCGACAAGATCCACGCCGACGTTTGTGCGAAAGCCTTCAACCCCAGTGTGAACGCCTTCGTTCAGTCGTACGGGTCGAAGCTTGCCGACGCCAGCGTGTTGCTCATTCCGCTCGTCGGCTTCCTGCCTCCGAGCGATCCACGCGTTCGCGGCACCGTCGAGTTTGTGGAGAAGCGCCTGGTCGTCGACGGTTTCGTGCTTCGCTACGACAGCGCCGAGACTGACGACGGTCTGCCCGAGGGGGAAGCCGCGTTTCTCGCGTGCAGCTTCTGGTTGGCCGACAATTACATCCTTCTGGGTCGCCGCCCCGACGCCGTTCGATTGTTCGAGCGCCTCTTGTCGCTCCGTAACGACGTCGGGTTGCTTGCCGAAGGGTATGATCCCCTGCTGCGCCGGCAAGCCGGCAACTTTCCGCAGGCGTTTTCGCACATCGCTCTCCTCAGCACGGCGTTCAACCTCGGACGCGTCGCTTTTCAAGAAACGCCGCGTCCGACGGAACAACGCCGCGATGGCGCCATGAGTCCCTAGTCGGGTTCGCTTGTCAGCCGCTGGACCGCCGATAGCTTCCTCGGCAATGTCGGCCGCGACCCCCTCTGATGTCCGCGACCAGCGACGGCCTTCACTCTCGCTCGAGTGGAAGTTGCCGATTGTCATGACGGCCGGCATCGCGGCGGCGTTGGCCGTGCTCCTCCTCTCGACAGACGTCGTTCTTCGCGGACGAGCCGAAGAGCGAACGCGCGATCGCATGTCTCACGCGGTCACGGAGCTCGCGCGCGAAGTCGATACGGCGCTCTTTGACCGCGAATTGCAGTTCGGCAATGTGACCAAGCAGCCCGCGGTCCGTCGCGCGTTGCTCGACGCCGAACGAGGCCAGCGCGTCGACACCCTCGCGCTCCGTCAGGCCGTCGCCCCGATCGTTGCTTCGCCCGATTCCTTGCGACCCGCGGAGCTCTGGGACCTCGCCGGACGGCCGGTGCTGTCGATTGGCCCGGCCGTGGACGGCGTGCGCCCGCCACCGCCGCCAACCTCGGATTCGTCGAGCGTCCACTTCAGCAGCATGCAGCTCAGTGGTCAGCGTGTCCGGTTCTGGATCATCGCATCCGTCGACGACAACGGCCGCCGCATCGGGTACCTCGCACAGCCGCGCTTTGTCGTGGGGCAGCGCGAATCTCTCAGAATGGTTCGCGAATTCCTGTTCGACAGCGTCACGTCGTATCTTCGAAATGCCGACGCATCAGTCTGGGTCACCACGCCCGATCGTTCCGCGGCTCCGCCCGACCGCGTCCGTCGAACGGCGACGGGTATGCGTGCCTTCCGCCCGGGTGTCGGCGACCTGTTCGTGGCCGAGGCGCCCATTCCCAGGGCGCCGTGGGTTGTCGCGCTTGAGCTTCCCGTCTCCCACGCGCTCGATCCACTCGTCGGACAGACCCTGCGTCTGCTCGTCCCCCTCAGTCTCCTCGTCGTTTTCGTTGGCGCGGTGTTGTCGCTCGTCATCGGGCGATACGTAACGCGTCCCCTCACCGAGCTCACCACCGCGGCGGAATCCGTTTCGCGCGGCACCTACGATCGCGCCGTCACCGGCGGACGCGACGAGCTCGGGCGATTGGCCGCCAGTTTCGACTCGATGGCGCGCCAGGTTTCGACCGCGCGCCGCGAGCTCGAGCAGCGTGCCACTGAAGCGGAGACGGCGCGCCGTGAAGCTGAAGGCGCGAACCGCTCGAAGAGCAACTTCCTCGCGATGATGAGTCACGAGCTCCGGACTCCGCTCAATGCCATTGGCGGGTACACCCAGCTCCTGCAGATGGGCGTTCACGGCCCACTCACGCCGGATCAGGAGCGCGACCTCGCTCGCATCGAGCGAAGCCAGGCGCATCTCCTCACCCTCATCACCGACATTCTCGATTTCGCGCGGATCGATGCCGGACGCGTGCAGTTCAATGTCCGCGACGTTCTCGTCGACGACGTGCTCGCGAGCGTCGAAGCGCTCGCCACGCCGCTGCTGCGCGGCCGTCCGCTTGTGTTCACCTGCGTGAGATGCCCTCCCGCGGCGCCCCCCGCGCTCGCCGTTCGCGCCGATCGCGACAAGCTCTGTCAGGTCCTGCTCAACCTCGTGGGAAACGCGATCAAGTACACACCGGACGGCGGAACGGTATCGGTTCTCGCCGACACGGAAGACCGCGTTGTTCATCTTCGCGTGCAGGACACCGGGCCCGGCATCCCGAACGATCAAATCGGCCAGATCTTCGAGCCGTTCGTCCAGGGCGAACGCTCTCTCAATCGCCCCGAAGAAGGCCTCGGCCTCGGGCTGGCGATCAGTCGCGAGCTCGTCGCGGGCATGGGAGGGTCGCTCTCCGTCGCCAGCGAGCTCGGTCGCGGGTCCGTGTTCGTGGTGGCGTTGCCGCGGGCGGCTCACCCGGTGGGAATCACGCCCAACCCCGGCCTGTCTCTCTCGGAAAGCCCGACCGCTGTCGCTTAGCCGACGTCAGCGCCCGTCGGCCATCGCCCATCGCCCGCTCTCAGTGAATCCACGCGATGCCGTTCCCCGGGCTCGCGAAGCGCGTGAACACCTCAGGGTCGTGTCCCGGCACGATCAGCTTCGGGTCGCTGGCCAGCTTCAGCATCTGCGCTTGCGCGTTCACGTTCGATGCGGCGTCCAACGTCTGAGCGATCGGCACACGCCGCGCGAGATTCTCGTATAAATACAAATTGTCGGACGCGAGCACGATCGTGTTCCCGCCGGTCCTCACCGCCGCGAATTGCGACGCGAAGGTGTGCTTACCCCCGATGTGGACCGTAATCCCCGGAATGATCTCCTTCGCGTCGCCGTCGACGAGCATCAACCGGCCCTGTCGCGCGATGTCCGCGAGAACCTTTGCGTCGCCGGCGTCGATCGCGCGGTCGTGCACCGCGCCCGTCGAATCCAGATGGTGCTGGAATTCCTCGCGCTGAATCCACACCCGCGCCTTGGGAAAGAGGTCGATGCCGTCGAGGTGATCCCAGTGCACGTGTGAGATGATGACGTCGGTGATGTCGTCGGCCTTCACCCCTGCCCGCTCGACCGCTTCACTGGGGGGCACAAAGTCCGCCGGCCGCCATCGCGTCACGAAATCCGCGCGATGGAACCCCGCGTCCACCAGGACCCTCCGCCCGTCCGATCCCTTGATCAACCACACCATCATCGCGATGTCCAACCGGCGGCTCGTGTCGGCGCCCTGGATGAGATTCGCCACGCGAAAGTTCGGAAGCGTCGCGTAGCGCACCGCGTACACTTCGTAGGTCGGCGTGGCCGGGCGCATCGCGAGTAAGACGACCGCTGTCGCCATCGCCGCCCCAATTGTCGCTGCGCGTCGCATTGATCCTCCTCCGTCGCCCGTCGCCCGTCGCCCATCGCCCATCGCCCATCGCCCGCTTCACGAAAAATCCTTCCCATACCGGCGCCCGGTGTGCGTGAATCCAAGCCGCTCGTAGAACGCGTGCGCTTCCATGCGCCGCAGCGCGGTCGTCACGACGAATCGCTTGGACCCACGCGCGCGCACCCACGACTCGCACTCCGCTACGAGGATTCGTCCGACCCCATGGCCCCGCATCCTCTCGTCGACGACGAGCAACGTGAGCTGCCCGATCGGCG
This sequence comes from Gemmatimonadaceae bacterium, assembly GCA_035554995.1. Classification (GTDB taxonomy): domain Bacteria; phylum Gemmatimonadota; class Gemmatimonadetes; order Gemmatimonadales; family Gemmatimonadaceae; genus JAQBQB01. The sequence goes on along the minus strand of DATMHK010000031.1, from coordinate 30,892 downwards.
CCTCGTGGTTGATCATGTGGCGAATAACGACCGTCGCCAGACCCACGACGGAGTCACCGACCACCGCCACGACGACGCGCGCCTGACCACCATCGCGCAATCGATCCATGCGCGACGCGACCGCCTCCGCCGGCGTCGGATACCCAAGCTGTCCGCACAACGACGCGATGACCGGCGCGTCGCGTTCGTCGGCGTCACGAACCAGTACGTCCGTCACCTATCCATCGCCTAATACTTCGCCAGGTAGCTGTCGAGCTCCCACGCGCTCACCTGCGTGATGTAGTCCCGCCACTCCTGTCGCTTCGCCGCGACGAAGTGCGACGTGATGTGCTTGCCGAGGGCCTCGATGATCACGTCGTCCTTCTCCAACTCGTCCAGTGCTTCGTTGAGGTCGTGCGGTAAATCGTCGATGCGCAGGCGCCGCTTCTCGCGAAAGCTCATCTCCCAGATGTTCTCGTTCACCGGCTCGCGATGATCCGCCTTCGTCTCGATGCCGTCCAATCCGGCCGCCAGCATCACCGTCAGCGCGAGATACGGATTGGCCGCCGGATCCGGCATTCTAAGCTCGCAACGCGTGCCCGGCCCACGACGATCAGGCACCCGAATGAGCGGCGATCGATTGCGAATCGACCACGCCACGTTCACCGGCGCCTCATATCCGGGCACGAGCCGCTTGTACGAGTTGACCAACGGATTCGTGATCGCGCACATGCCGCGCGCATGCCGCAGGAGCCCGCCGATGTAGTTGAGCGCCGTCGTCGATAGCTCCCATTCCGCGGACGCGTCCCAAAACGCGTTCTCCTTGCCGCGGAACAACGACTGGTGGGTGTGCATCCCGCTGCCGTTCTGTCCGTAAATCGGCTTCGGCATGAACGACGCGAGCAGCCCGAATCGCGACGCGACGTGTTTCACCACGAATCGGAACGTCGCGATGTTGTCCGCCGTCTTCAGCGCATCCGCGTACCGGAAGTCGATCTCGTGCTGCCCGTGCGCGACTTCGTGGTGCGCTGCTTCGACCTCGAATCCCATCCGCTCGAGCGTGTCCACCATCGCTCGCCGAGCGTCTTCGCCTAGGTCGGTCGGCGCGAGATCGAAATAGCCGCCGACGTCGTGTGTCGCGGTGGTCGCCTCACCCTGCTCGCCGGGCTTGAACAGAAAGAACTCCGCTTCCATTCCCGCATTCATCGTGAAGCCGAGCTGCTTCGCCTTCGCGAGCGAGGCCTTGAGACGCCCGCGCGGATCGCCGACGAACGGCTCGCCGTCAGGACGACGAATGTCGCAGATGAGACGGCAAATTCGATTCTCGTCGTCACCCCACGGATAGACGAGGAAGGTCTCGAGGTCCGGCGCGAGCAGCATGTCCGACTCCTCGATCCGCACGAACCCCTCGATCGACGAGCCGTCGAACATGATGTCGCCCGCCAACGCCTTCTCGAACTGCGTCGACGGAATCTCGACGTTCTTGTTGATGCCGAGAATGTCCGTGAACTGAAGTCGCATGAAGCGCACGTTCAGCTTTTCGGTCAGCTCGAGCACGTCGGACTTCGTCGCCCCGGCCATGTCGGGGGCGAGCGAGCGAGAGCGTAGCGGCAGGAGATCCTCAGGGAGCAGGTCGCCTCAACGCTAAGACCGCGTGACGCCCGTTGTAAAGCCAAGTACCCGTCACTCGGCATGCGCTTTGCGCGCCCGGAATGCCTAAAACGCCGGGAGGAATACCATGAAGATTCAAGACATCATGACCAAGGACCCGAGCTGCGTCACCGCCGACGCGAGCGTGCGAGAGGCCGCGCAGGTCATGAAACGCGAAGATGTCGGCATCGTGCCTGTCGTGGACGGTCAGTCCGGTCGCCGGCTCGTCGGCGTCGTCACCGATCGCGACATCGCCATCCGCTGTATCGCGGACGGCAAGGACGGCACGTGCAGCGTTCGCGACGTCATGTCCACCGACGACCTCGCGACCTGCCGCCAGCACGACGACGTCGAGAACCTCATGGACGCGATGCGCAGCGAAAAAGTGCGCCGCATTCCCATTGTCGACGAACGTGGCTCGCTCGTCGGGATCGTCTCACAAGCAGACGTCCTTCGAAAGACCAGCGACACCAGTCTGGCCGGCGAAACCGTCGAGCGGATTTCGGAACCTGGTGGTCGTCACACGCGGTAGCGACTGAAGACGAGCGGTTGTGTAGGTTTACCGCATGACCGCTCCCCTTCTCGCTCCCGCCATGACAACCATTCACGTTGCCCATAGTCCGGACTCCGACGACGCGTTCATGTTCTATGCGCTCGCCGCCGGAAAGATCGATACCGAAGGGCTCTCCTACGTCCATCAGCTACAGGACATCGAGACGCTGAATCAACGCGCGCTGCGCGGTGAGCTCGAGGTCACAGCGGTTTCGATCCACGCGTACGCGTATCTGTCCGACAAGTATGCCCTGCTTCCGCACGGGGCATCGATGGGCGACCGATACGGACCGCGACTCGTCGCACGCACGCCGATGTCGCGCGACCAGCTACGCGGCAAAAGGATCGCGGTCCCCGGGATGCTCACGAGCGCCTACCTCGCCCTCCGACTCTTCGAGCCGGACTTCGAGCCGGTAGTCGTTCCCTTCGATCAAATCGAAGATGCCGTCGAGCGGGCTGATATCGACGCCGGTCTCCTCATCCACGAAGGGCAGCTCACCTACGGAGACCGCGGCCTCCACCTCGTTCAGGACCTGGGCGAATGGTGGTTTCAGGAGACCGGCCTCCCCCTTCCACTCGGCGGTAACGTCATCCGAAAGGACCTGGGGCCCGACTTGATCAAGAAGATTTCACGACACCTTCACGACAGTATCGCGTATTCATTGAAGCATAGAACAGCCGCGCTCGACCACTCGATGCAGTACGCCCGCGGGCTCGAACGCGAGCGCGCCGACACGTTCGTCGGCATGTACGTCAACGACTGGACACTCGACTATGGGGACCGCGGGCGGAAGGCTGTTCGACAGTTTCTGCAGCGCGGGGTCGAACGCGGACTAATCGATCACACTGTCACGGTCGAATTCGTGGATTGACCGGACGCCCCGCCCACCATCGTTTCATTCCCTGCGGTCGCGGTTCTGCCACCTTCGACGCAATCGTTTCTCTTCGGCACGCATCATCGTCGTCACTCGCGCGTGCGCACATCGCGTCGCGTCGCCATCGGCGTCGAGCGCCTTCTTCTTGACGAAGCGCCCGGGCCAGTATACTAAGGCGTTTGAAAAATGCCGGTTCGCGATGCGGCGGTGTGCATCGCGTGGCGCGCGACTCTCATTGCTCGACTGAGCGCGCGCCGGTGAGTCTCAGTCCTGATCAATCAACCTCTCAGGAGGCGGGCATGCCGCGGGGTGACGAGTTGCGAGACGAGTACCGATTCTCTGATCGCGACGATGACGTCGATGATTTGGGTTACGGTGGTGGCGGTGGTGGCAGCGCATCCTACGACGATGACGACGAAGATGACGGCGGCTGGATGACGCATAAGGACGACAGCGACGACCTCTGGGACAGCACCGACGAGGTCGACGACGACGAGGAGGAAGGAGGCGCCGAGTTAGAGGCCGGCGAGGAAGAAGAGGAGTCGGAGTCGTTCCCGGCGCGTCCAGCGCGCGCGCCGCGCGCAGCCGCGGCGCCGGCCGCGAACGCTGCGGCTGGCGCCGCAGCCGCAGCGACCAGTGGCGGGGCAAAGAAAGCTGCGCCGGCCGCTGAGAAAGCCGCGCCCGCCGCCAAGAAAGCCGCACCTCCCGCCAAGAACGCCGTGCCGGCGGCTAAAGCAGCACCAGCCGCGAAGAAAGCCGCGCCGGCGGCGAAGTCGGCTCCTGCCAAGAAGGCCGCGGCAAAGAAGCCCGCAATGAAAAGGGCGGCAAAGAAAGCTGCGAAGAAAAGCGCCAAGAAAAGCGCCAAGCCCAAGAAAGCCGCCAACAAGAAGGCCGCAAAGAAAGGCGGCGCGAAGAAGCGGCCCATGAAAAAAGCGGCGCGTAAGGCGGCGAAGAAACGCCGCTGACCGCGAGCCTGCTAGCACGGCGGCGGAGCGCGCACCTGGTCGCTCCGCCGCCGTTCTGCTTTAATATCCAACATGACGGCGCCACCCGCTGATACCCCGCCACGAACCGACGAGCCGACGACCGTCCGGTTGTCAGAGCGCGCTCGAATCAAGATCTCGCAGAACCTCGCGGCGGCCATCGCGCACGAGCTGCGAAACCCTGTCTACGGGATCACGTCGGCGGCCCAGCTGCTCCGCTATCGCGTCTCCGACGATCCGCTCATCGAGCGGAACATCGGACGCATCATGCGCGAAGCGGAGCGACTGAACACCCTCGTCGCGGCCCTGCTCGAGTTCGCGCGACCGGCCCCCGTCCGCCTCGGCCCCGGCGTTCCCGACGACGTGTGGATCGACGTTCTGCAGTCGCATCGCGGAGCACTGGAAAGCAAAGCCCTGCTCGTCGACCACGCCGCGGCGCCGTCCGCCGACCCGTTCAACATCGACGTTGAGCAATTGGCTCAGGCCTTCGGCAACGCGCTCGTCAACGCGATCGAAGCCGCGCCCGAGGGCAGCGACCTTCGCATTGTCTCCTCCGTAACGCCCGATGGCGCCTGGGAATCTCGGCTGCAGAACCCGGGTTCGGTCATCGCACCGGATATCCTGGCCGGAGCGTTCGAACCCCTCGTCACAACCAAGGCCGGTCATGTTGGGATTGGGCTCGCGGTGGCTCAGCGCGTCATGACCGATCATGGTGGCTCACTGGCGCTCGAAAGCGAGACAGACAGCGGTACAACCGTCACTTTCGTTCTGCCTCCGGCCCGTGGCCGCTGAGTCCCCGATCGCGCTATTGCGCGCGCACGCCCGCCACGCGCCTTGGAACGCGCGTGGCCTCGCCGCACACGTTACCGCCCTCGTCGACGTCGCCGGCGTCCGACCCACCAACGCGTCCGCGCGTGCGGCACCGAGCGCGCGTTCGATTCGGTTTTACGTCGCCAACGGACTCCTCGAACGTCCGGAGGGCACCGGGACCGCCGCGACTTACAACTACCGTCACTTCCTCCAGCTGCTGTCCATCAAGATCCGACAGCGCGAAGGCGTCACGCTCGATGTCATCAAACAGGAGATGAAGGACGTCACCGGCGACGCGCTCGAACGTCGTGTCGCGACGTCGCTCGCCGCCGCGCTCGGCGCCACCATCGAGACGCGAAAGCAGTCAGACAACGACGATGCCGCGAGCTGGCGTCGCCTTCCCGTCGCCGACGGCGTCGAGCTTCACGTCCGGGACGACTCCCCAGCCGCACGCCACGACGCCCTCATCGCCATGCGCGAAGCCGTCCGCGCCGCGCTCGGTCGCGAAGACATTCGTTGATCCCTGATCGCCATCGCCCATCGCCCATCGCCCATCGCCCATCGCCGGCTACAAAATCCGCGACAACATTATCGCACCCGTCTCGACGAGCTTCGACCATGCGGATCGTTTCGAGAACGAGTCCAGCTTGATCTCGGTCGCGTATTTCAGATCCTCGAAAAAGGTCGAATCCATTTCGCGACCAAACGCGGAATCGAGCACCACGAGATTCGACTCGTTGTTGAACGCCATCGAGCGATTGTCGAAGTTCATCGAACCGACCGAGCTCCAGACCCCATCGGCAACGAGCGTCTTCGAGTGCAGCATCGTCGGCTGATACTCGTAGATCCGCACACCACCGCGCAAAAGCTCCTCGTACCAGTGCCGTCCGGCGTACCGAGTCGTCTTCACGTCCGTCTTCGGGCCCACTGTCAACACGCGGACGTCCACGCCACGGCGCGCCGCCCGCTTGAGCAGGCGACGAAAATCGTCATCCGGGACGAAATATGAGTTTTCTATATAGAGCGTTTTTCTCGTGCCGGAGACCGTGAGCGAGAGGAATCGCTCGGCCGCAGTGCTGCCCAGTGTCGGCGACGTGAAAAGCAGACCCGCGTGTGTCTTTCCTGCGGGCTGAAAACCGCTCGATGGAAAAAACAGCGGGCCGGTGATCAGCTCACCCGTCGCCTCGGCCCACGCCGCCGCGAACGCCGCCTGAAGCTGCATCACGACCGGCCCCTCGAACCGCACGTTCGACTCTCGCCATTGCTCGTCGTGCCGTCCGTCGCCGAGCCAATAGTCCGCGATGCCCCACCCTCCCGTGTAGCCGATTCGGCCGTCCACGACGACCACGCGCACGTGTGAGCGGTTCGTCGCCGTCGCCACCGTGTACCACCGCAGCGGACGAAGCTTCGCCACCTCGACTCCCGCGTCGCGCAGGCTGCGGATCCAGGCGCGTGAGAGATGTTGCGAGCCGAACGCGTCGAGCAGGAGCAGCACGCGCACCTTTGCATGGGCGCGCTCCCGAAGGATCGCCGCCAGCGTGTCCGCGACCTGCCCGGGCAGCGAGTAATACATCTGAACCGTGATCGTCTGACGCGCGGATCGGAGATCTGCCCACAGGGGCGGGTACACGCTGCCGTTGTCCGCGCGGCGCACGGAATTCCCGTTCGAGATGTGCGTGCCCGTGAACAGCTCAAAGGTGCGCTCAAACAGGGAATCCACGATCGCCGGCGGACCCGAGTCCGACAGCGTTACGACCCGGCCAATCGGAGTTCCTCGCGTGATAGTCAGTAAGCCGATGAGCGCCATCGCCAAGACAAAGACGGCCAGCGCCACGAGACCCGTGCGTTTCAGCTTGCCCATGTATCCCCTAGCGTAACACGCTCTGTGCCAGCGAACGTTCGCCTGGGCCGCAGGGCTCCCACCCAGTCTTGAGGCGACGCTCAATGTTCAAGGGATCCGCGGTCCTCCTTACCGGCGTCGGTGCCGAAGGACAAGTCGGCGAGGTTGTCGCCGGAGCCTTCGCGTTGGCTGGCGCCTCCGTGATCCTCGTCGACCGTAAGCCGGCGCGCGTCGAAGCGCGTACCCGCGCCATTCGTGAGGCCGGACATCAGGCGCACGGGTATCCCTGTGATCTGACGGACTCCCAGGCCGTCGCCGGTTTGGCGGAGACGATTCGGCGCGATCACGGCCCCTCCCTCAATGCCCTCGTGCACATGGCCGGAGGCTTCGCGATGAGCGGACCGGTTGCCGAGAGCACCGACGACGTCTGGAATCGGCAGCTCGGAATCAATCTCACCAGCGCATACCTCACGTCCCGCGCGTTCATCCCCTTCATCCGCGGCAGCCGTGGTTCAATCGTGTTTTTCGCTTCGCGGGCCGCCCTCCCCGGCGGCGCCGTGGCCAAGATGTCGGCATATGCGGTGGCGAAGTCCGGAGTGGTGACGCTCATGCGCGCGATCGCCGCCGAAGAACGACCGAATGGCGTGCGCGCCAACGCACTCGCCCCATCGTCGATTCGCACGGCGTCGAACGTGCAGGCAATGGGTGAATCGGTCCAATACGTAGAGAGACAGCAGGTCGCCGACGCGGTTCTCTTCCTGTGCTCCGCGGAGGCCAGCGCAATCACGGGTACCGTCATGCCGCTCGGGTGATCGTCCGCTCATGACTCTCGCCGCGAAACGCCGGTCTCAGTCTCGAAGCGTTCTCCTCGATCGTTCGCTCGAGGAGTTGCCGCTGTTTCGCCTCAGCGATACGCCGGACGACGCCGCGATCTCGTACACGACCGAAGACGGCGGACGATGGCGCGTGCTGGCAAGCCCGGGTGACCGCCTGCCCGGCACCTTCGATCAGGACGTGTACATCGAGTTGATGCACCGCTTTCAGGAGGCAGGCGAACCGGCTGATGGAGCGCTCACCTTCACCCTGCACGCCTTTCTCCGCTCGATGGGTCGGCAGGCCGACGGTCGTACCTACGAGCAACTCCGCGGCGCGCTGACTCGGCTCGAGCGCACGACCCTTCAGTCGGAGCAGAGCTATTTCGACACGACCGCCGCCGCCCCCGCCGACGTCAGCTTCACATTGTTGAGCTCCGTCATGATCGAGCGCCGTCGCTCTCGTGAGCGCGATCAGTTAGCGCTCTTCCCCTCGGTCGTCGCCGCGGAGCCGGGAGAGGCACGGATCATTCTCGCTCCGTTCGTTCGGCAAAACGTCGCCGCTCGCTACGTCGTCCCGCTCAACGTCGTGCGTTACTTCTCCCTGCCGTCGCCCGTGGCGCGCCGGCTGTATCGCCTGATCGAGGTTGCCCGGGTCCGGGACACCGTTACCTGGCGGGTCGCGCTCGATCGGCTCCGCGATCAGTTGCCCCTCGCACAACGTTACCCCTCGCACCTCCAGCGCGTGCTTCAGCCCGCCCACGACATGCTCAAGGACGCCGGAGTGATCCGCGAAGCGGTCGTTCGTCAGCAACACAGAGAGTGGTTCGTCGACTATGTCCTCGCCGGCCGGAAGCCGCTCTAGCTGAAAGCGGCCCCAGCTGATACTCGACAGAACCGCCCGGCTTGGCGAGTGTATCACTCTGACGACACCCCATGGCTACCAAGCTCGACAAGACTATCCGACGCGAGATCGAGATCGATGGCGAGGCGTTCACGATCGCCATCTCTCCGGCGGGCTTTCGGCTGACGAAAAAGCGCTTTCGTTCCGGCGTGGCACTATCCTGGAAGTCTCTGTGGATCCGACATGCCGCAGATGCGATCACTGACGCCGAACCCGACGACGAATGACCGTCGTTTCGGGAGCCGTTCTTGCCAAGGTTATCGTTCAACACACACCACACGCTGGACGCCCTCATGCAACGCAATCGTAAGCTCGCGCTCGCCGGCGCGCTCCTGATCCCGGTGGTCGGCGGAGGCTTTTTCCTCCAGGCTCGACCCCAGCGTGAAGGAGCCGCACTCTTGGATCAGGTGATGACGCTCGTTGCCGAGCGCTTCGTCGATACGCTTCCGCAGCCTGACGTCTACGAGAAGGCGGCGGCCGGCTTGGTGAAGGAGCTCAACGATCCGTATAGCGAGCTTCTCACGCCGCGCGACCTCAAGCAGTTCAATAGCCGCACTGGTGGACGCTACGGCGGCCTCGGAATGCTCATCGAGCCCGAACCGGTGACGAAGACCGTTCGTGTGGTGACGGTCTATCCGAACACGCCGGCGGAAGCCGGTGGCGTCCATGAGGGTGATCTCATCATCCGCGTCGACACGGTGCCGACGCGCGGCTGGACGATCAATCAAGTGTCCGACTCGCTTACCGGAACGCCCGGTACCAAGGTCAAGGTCACGTTTGCCCGGCCCGGTGTCGCCACGCCGATCAATGCCACCTTCACCCGCGCGATCATTCGTATTCCGGCGGTGCCGTACACCCTCACCTTCAACGACAAGATCGGCTACGTCCCGCTCCAGCAGTTCAACGAGAACGCTGCCGAAAATGCGATGCTGGCGATTCGTGCGCTCGAGGCAAAGGGCGCGAAGAGCCTGATCATCGATCTGCGCGGCGATCCGGGCGGCATTCTCGAGCAGAGCCTGCAGGTCGCCAACATGTTCATTCCGCAGGGCCAGCTCATCGCCTCGGTGAAGGGACGTGAAGGCCCCATGCAGGTCGAGAGCGCGAAGACAACGCCCATCGCACCAAGTATCCCCCTGGTAGTCCTGACCGATGAGCGGACGGCGTCCGCTTCCGAGATCGTCGCCGGTGCGCTGCAGGATCACGATCGCGCACTCGTCGTTGGAACGACGAGCTTCGGCAAGGGCCTCGTTCAAGGCGTCTACTCGCTCGATGGCGGCTACGCCCTCAAGCTCACGACCGGTAAGTGGTTCACGCCGAGCGGACGCTCGATTCAGCGCCCGCGCAAGTTCGTCAACGGCCAGTTCGTCGAGGAACAGCCCGACACCACCGAGACCAACGTGTCGAAGAAGACCCGCCCGGCGTACAAGTCGGATGCCGGCCGCACAGTCTACGGCGGCGGCGGAATCACCCCCGACGTCATCGTGGCGGACGATACGCTCACGACGCCCGAGCAGCAGTTCGCGCGCGCGGTCGCGCCGAAGAGCCAGGAATTCCGCAGCACGCTCGAGGACTACAGCATGGAGCTTGGAAAGTCCGTGCAGCCGAATTTCACGGTGCAGCCCGCCTGGATGAACGAGTTCTACAACCGCCTCCAGACGAAAGGCGTGACCACCGACCGAAAGCAGTACGACGGTGCAAGCCGCTACATCAGCCGGTTGCTCGACCAGCGCGTCGCGCATTACGCCTTTGGCGATTCGTCGGCCAAGCGCCGCGACCTGCCGTACGACGCCACGCTTCGCAAAGCGATCGACCTGCTCGAGAAGGGCAACACGCAACGCGATCTGTTCGCCATGGCCGGCGAGCCGCTGGCGAACGGCAACCGCGCCACGCCGCCGAAAAAGCCCTAAATTCCGGGCATGCGACTACTGAAATCCGCCGCCGCCGCGATGACAGTCGCGGCGGCGGTTTCTACATGCGCGCGTCATCCCGCCGCGACTGGCCCCGCACCGGAAGCTGGTGAACGCCACTTTGGTGCGATTAGGCAGCTCACTTTCGGCGCCGAGAACGCCGAAGCGTACTTCAGCCGCGACGGCAAGCGTCTGATCTTTCAGTCCACGCGCCTCGGCAATGGCTGCGACCAGGAGTTCGTCATGAACGTCGACGGCTCCGGCGTCCATCGCGTCTCGACCGGTTTTGGTAAGACGACATGCGGCTACTTCTACGACGACGATCGCAAGATTTTCTTCGGATCGACGCACGCCGCCGACAAAGCATGTCCAGCGAAGCCCGATCCGTCGAAGGGATACGTCTGGGGTCTCGACCCGTACGACATCTACACGGCCAACCCCGACGGGTCCGATCTTCGCCGACTGACCAACTACGGCGTCTACACCGCGGAAGGCACCCTCTCCCCCGACGGCCAGACGATTGTCTTCACGTCGCTCAAGGACGGTGACCTGGACATCTACACCATGCGCATCGACGGGACCAGACTGAAACGGCTGACGACCGCGCCGGGCTACGATGGCGGTCCTTTCTTCTCACCTGATGGCAAGAAGATCGTTTACCGCGCCTGGCACCCGCCGGTCGGCGACACCGCACTCACCAATTATCAGAATTTGCTGAAGCAGCGTCTCGTTCGACCCAATCGCATGGAGATTTGGGTCATGAACGCGGACGGCTCGGACCAGCACCAGATCACCAACCTCGGCGGCGCCAACTTCGCGCCGTATTTCACCCCGGACGGGAACCGGATCATCTTCTCGTCGAACTACAAGAATCCGCGCAGCCGCGACTTCGAGCTCTACCTGATCAACGCCGACGGTTCCGGTCTCGAGCAGGTGACCCACCATCCCGAGTTCGACGGCTTTCCGATGTTCAGCCCCGACGGCCGCTCGTTGGTCTGGGCCTCCGGCCGTTCATCCAAGGATGGCGATTTGAATCTCTTTATTGCGGAGTGGAAGCCTTAGCGGCCGCGAGATTCTCGTCGATGTGCGCGGCCCGTCTCATTCCGATGAGCGCTGTCGTGACGCCGGGGATCGAGCGTACGAATCGGATCGCCCGCTGCGCGTCCGATGCGCCGGGATAGTGCTCTTCGATCTCGGGCGGCAAACCCGACGCGAGTGTCGCTTGCAGCAACGTGGCGCTCGCCACCACGGTGAGCCCTAACGCCTGGGCCGCCTCGACCGTGCTCGCCTGATTGCCGTCGATCGTTTGCGTATGCTGCCGGATCGCCTCAGGCATCGCCAGGTTGATCGGCAGTTGAATGGCGCGAAAGTGGTGAGCGTCTCCGGCGATTCCCCTCGCGAGCGCGACCAGCCGGTCCAGGCTCAGATGCTCGGCCGAATCACGCGGGGTGCGCAGACCGTTCCAGGTCGCACAGCCGTACGCGCCGATCTCGCCGCGCTCGGCCGCCTCTTCCAGTACTCGAAAGGCCGCCTCGATCCGGCCGTATAGCGTCTCCCGATCGACCGCGCGCGCCTGTTGCTCCGGGTTGTGGAGGTAATAGGTGTCTATAGTGCGCAGGCCGAGGTTCTGCCTGCTCTTTGCCAGACAGTAGCGCAGGAAGCGCGGCGCCAGGCTATGGCCGCCCCCAACCAGCTCCTCACGCAGGACGATTTCTTTTTCGAGAAATTCACGCTCCACGTACTGCCGGTATTCCTCTCGCGTCGCGGGTGGAGTACCATCGAGTGGAACGTACCCGGCCTTCGAGCAGACGACGATCTCGTCTCGCTGGATGACGCCGGATTCGATGGCGCGCCGGATCGCGGTCCCGACGCTTCGTTCAGACCGCTGCGCTCGATAGTTGAGCGCGGTATCGATGACATTGATCCCAGATCCAACTGCGTGTTGGATTGCCGAGGTATAGGATGCGTCATCCTCATCGGTAGTGTCGCCTAGGTAGGTGCCAATACCGATGGACGACATGAAACCCACGAAGGACGTTCGAAAATGATCCGCGACAAACTCCGCGCTGCATCGGTCGCGATATCGCGCCGTACCCGCTTGCGTCGCCTGGCCATCGATGGTCGCGGGCGCGCTCTCTGTTCTCGTCGGTGTCTTTCGAGCCATCAAACCAGAGCTAGCCGGGCTCTGCCAGCCGCGCAAGCGTTGGGGTTAATCGGCGTTCTCCTCAGCGGGGCCTGCTTCGGCGGGGGACCGCAGGTCGTGACGCCCGTCCTGGTCGCTCCAAGGTTCGCGAACGGGGCGCCGACGCCGCCTATCACAGTCACTCGTCCTCCGGTGACGGTGGCCGACGATCCCTTCCACGGCGTCGACCCGCTCGATTGGCCGTCGCCGTCGCGAGTGCGCACCGCCTCCGGCGCTCCCGGGCCTGACTACTGGCAGCAGCGTGCCGACTACACCATCGCCGCGACGCTCGACACGACGGAGAAGGTCGTTCGCGGGACTGTGAGTATTCGCTACACAAACAACTCACCCGATACGCTGCGCTTCGTCTGGCTTCAGCTCGATCAAAACTTGTACAAGCCGGGCAGCAAGGGAAGTTTGGTCTTTCCGCCGCAGTCGCGCTTCGGCGTTCGTGGTTTCGCCGGCGGCTACGATATCACCGGCCTCCAGATCAACGGACGCGGCACCGCCGGCAAGATCGACGATACGATGATGCGCATCGATCTGGACACGCCGCTCCTGCCGAAAGGCGGGCAGCTCACCATCGGCATGCAGTATTCATTCGCCGTACCTGAGCATGGCTCGGACCGGATGGGTCGCGACAGTTCGCTGTATCTCGTCGCGCAGTGGTATCCGCGCATGGCCGTTTATGACGACGCCCGCGGATGGAACACCGATCCTTACCTCGGTCAGGGCGAGTTCTATCTCGACTACGGCGACGTCGATTACAGCGTCACCGTCCCCACGGGCTTCGTCGTGGCCGGAAGCGGAACACTCCAGAACGGGCGCGACGTGCTTACCAGCACGCAGGCCGATCGGCTGGATCGAGCCTCGAACACGGCGTCTGTCGTTCAAGTCATTACCGCGGATGAAGCCAACGCGAAACGACGGCGCGCTGTCGCCGGCTCGAAGACCTGGCGTTTCCGCGCCGAGCGCGTGCGCGACGTCGCGTGGGCAGCCGCGCCGGACTTCCGCTGGGACGCGACCAGTTGGGAAGGCGTTCTGATACAAGCGTTGTATCAGTCTCCGAAAGCCGGCCAGGCTTGGGAATCAGCTGCGGAGCAAACTCAGTGGGCGATCCGCACCTACTCCGGGCTTTGGATGCACTATCCGTATCCACAAGCGACGTCGGTGGCTGGCCCGGTGTCCGGTATGGAATATCCGATGCTCGTCATGGTGGGATACGGCGCTACGGACCCGTCGTCGATCTTCAGTACGATCGATCACGAGCAGGGGCACGAATGGTTCCCGATGATCGTCGGATCGAACGAGCGGCGCCATGCGTGGATGGATGAAGGGTTCAACACTTTTCAGAACGCCTTCTCGAACGAACGACGCAATCCAAACACCGCGGCCTTCCCGGCGTACCTGAGTAGTTGGCGTCAAACCGTCGAAAGCGGCCGGCAGTCTCCTGTCATGACGCCTGCCGATCGCATCGACCCCGAGGCGCTGGGCGCCATGGCGTATCGTAAGCCCGGCGCGGTGTTGCTCGCCTTGCGCTCGACCGTTGTTGGCCGCGATGCCATGGACCGCGCGATGCGCGAGTACGTCCGCCGCTGGGCGTTCAAGCATCCAACGCCCGCCGATTTCTTCCGAACGATCGAAAACGTTTCCGGACAGGATCTCGGCTGGTTCTGGCGCTCCTTCTTCTATGGCACGGACGTCCTCGACATCGCCGTCGACGGCGTCAACATGCGCCAATCGGCGGGTGAGAACGTCGTCGAGATCCATTTGCGTCGCGCCACGTCGATTCCATTTCCCGTGACGATGCGCCTCAAGCTCGATGATCGCACCACGACCGACATACGACTGCCTGTGGAGATTTGGACGAGAACCGATCGATACATGGCCACAATCCCGGTTCGGCGGTCCGTTGTCGGTGTGCGCCTCTGGCCAGAGCCAACCGTGCCCGACGTGAATCCCGCCAACGACGTCTGGGGCGACGCGCCGCCAGCGGACGCGACGGCTGGCTCGGCGGCCGGGAACGCCGTTCAGACCGCGCGCCCGCCAAATACGAAAACACCCTAGTGGCTTTATCGAAAACGCGTCGTCTCATGGCAGTGGTGACCGGGGCCGCTTAAATTGCTCGGCTCGACCGGGGACGCCTTGGCGATCCCCGGACCTTGGTCTCAAGTGCGGAGTTCAGCAATGCCAGGTTTCGGCATATGGGCAGCGCGTTGGTGGATGCCCATTCTCTTTGTGGTCGTCGCCGGCCACGTAACAAACGTCTGCGTCACGCTTTTCCTTCATCGTGCGCAGACGCATCGTGGCGTGAGGCTGCACTATCTCGCCGCACTCCCGATGCGCCTTTGGCTTTGGCTGACCACCGCGATCGTGACCAAGGAGTGGGTGGCCTGCCATCGTAAGCATCACGCCTTTGCCGATCGTGAAGGGGATCCTCATAGCCCGCTGCTCGAGGGCCTCCGCAACATCGTTTTCAAGGGCGCTTTCTATTATCGCAAGGCCGTGCGTCAGCCCGGCATGCTCGAGAAGTACGGCAAGGGCACTCCCAACGATTGGATCGAGCGCCACATCCTGAGTCGTTTGAATTGGCTCGGCATCCTGATCATGCTCGCCGCCGACGTCTATCTGTTCGGCTTCTTCATCGGCCCCGTCGTCTGGGGCGTCCAGATGATGTGGATCCCCTTCTGGGCCGCCGGTATCGTCAACGGCGTGGGACACGCCCTCGGTTACCGCAACTTCCAGGTGAAGGACGAGAGCCGAAACATCACGCCGATTGCCATCTGGCTCGGCGGCGAGGAGCTCCACAACAATCACCACGCCGATCCCAAGTCCGCTCGCTTCGCCGCGCGATGGTTCGAGTTCGACATCGGCTGGGTCTACATTCGGATGCTTCAGTTCGTTCGCTTGGCCAAAGTCGACTACGCCCGCGGCCACTGATCGACGCCTCGCTAATACTTCACCATGGGGTCGCCATTCGGCGACCCTTTTTTTTCACGGTCGCCGAGTCGCCGAGTCGCCGAGTCCCTAAATTGCGGAAGCTCCAACCAACAACCTATGCCTGAGATCACCTGCGTTCGGTGCGGGCAGGTCAAGCCTGCCTTCGAGCGTCCTCCGTTTCCTGGCGCGATTGGCCAGCGTATCGTCGAGCAGATCTGTCAGGACTGCTGGGCACAATGGCTTCGCCAGCAGACCATGCTGATCAACCACTACGGGCTCAACGTGATGGATCCGCAAGCCCGCGGCTTTTTGAAGCAGAACATGCAAGGGTTTCTGTTCAAGTCGGGATCCGAGGAAGAGGTCGACACCTCGAAAAAGGGCACGATCCAGTGGTGAAGTTGTCGCGGTGGTCGACGGTGCTGATAGCAGCTGTCTTCGGGCTCGGCTGCGCCGGAGCAACGTCTACCGTCGCCCGGGCACCTGGAGCCGCGCCGGATGCCGGACGTTGGGCCGACTCCGTGCTCGCCACGCTGTCTCCGCGCGACCGCGCGGCGCAGTTGGTCTGGCCGCAGCTCTTCGGCGACTACACGCCGACGTCGAGTGCCGGGTGGATCCGTGTGCAGCAACTGATCGCGGGCGAGCATGTCGGCGGTTTCATCATGTCGATCGGTTCACCGACAGAGACGGCTGAAAAGCTCAACGCCATGCAACGTCTCAGCGCGCTGCCGCTCGTGATCGGCGCCGATTACGAGACCGGCGTGGCATTCCGTCAGCGTGGCGGCTACTTCCTCCCGAACAATATTTATCTCGGCGGCGGGACGATGTTCCCATACCAAATGGGACTCGGCGCCACTCGCGATACGACACTCGCCTATCAAGAAGGACGCATCACCGCGATTGAAGCGCGAGCGCTTGGTGTTCACATCGCTTTCGCTCCGGTTCTCGACGTCAACAACAATCCGGCGAATCCGGTCATCGGAATGCGTTCCTTCGGCGAGGATCCGCGTCTCGTCGCCGACATGGGACAGGCCGTGATCCACGGCCTTCAGAGTCACGGTGTCCTCGCCACCGGGAAGCATTTCCCGGGGCACGGCGACACCGACGAGAATTCGCATCTCACCATCACGACGGTGCACGCCAGCCGGGCGCGCATCGACTCGGTGGAGCTCGTGCCGTTCCGCCGTGCGATTGCCGCGGGCATCGACGGCATGATGACCTTCCACGGCCTTGTCCCCGCCATCGATAGCGCATCGGTTCCCGCTACGCTCAATCCGGCGATCATGACCGGATTGCTACGCAGGCAGCTCGGATTCAAGGGCTTGCTCATCACCGACGCGATGGACATGAACGGCGTGTTGGCGCGCGTGACGACGGGTGCTTCGGCAGGTCAATCGGCGACCGGCAACTACGGAGCGATCAAAAACGCGCTGAGCATCGCCGAGGCGTGCAAGCTCGCGATCGCCGCAGGTGCCGACATTCTCCTCATGCCCAGCGACGTTCCTGCCGCGATCGACGCGGTCGTGAGCGGGGTGCGCGAAGGGCGATTCTCGCAGGCCCGGGTCGATTCGTCGGTGCGTCGCGTCCTCGAGATCAAGCAGCGACTTGGTTTGAACCGTCGTCGCGTCGTGGATCTCGACTCGCTTCGCGCGATTGTCGGCGACACGGCGCATCTTGCCGTCGCGGCTACGATCGCTCAACGCTCCATTACGCTCGCCAAGGATTCATTGTCGCTCGTGCCGATTCCCCGCGCGACGAATCCCGGTCCCCGCGTCCTCTCGATCACGATCGCGGGTCGCACGGATCTCGCCGCGGGTGCCGCGTTCAACGCCGAGTTGCGACGCTCGTTTCCCGAGCTTCGGACCGAACAAATCGTCCCGGACGATCCGTCCGCGAACTTTGATCGTCTGCTCGGCGCCGCCGACTCCTCCGACGTGGCGATCGTCGGTTCGTACATCACCACTGGAACGAACGTCTCCAACCCCAACGCGCCAGAGCCGATCGCGCAGTTCTTGCGCACGATCGTGCAACGTCATCCACGTACGATTGTCGTCGCGTTCGGCAATCCATACCTGCTGCAGCAGGTACCAGCCGCGTCGAGCTACCTTGTCGCCTGGGGCGGCTTCCCGGTCTCGCAGACCGCCGCCGCGCGTGCTCTTCTCGGCACCGCCGCGATCGGCGGGCATCTTCCGATCAGCATTCCACCCGTCCTTTCGTTTGGTGCCGGCGTCACCCGCGCCCCCTCGCCCTAGTCTCCGCCGCCCGCCGCCCGTCGCCCGTCGCCCGTCGCCCATCTTGACGTTATTCACAGCATGTGACTAATTCGCCGGCATGGCTCACCGCTCTTCGCCGAAGCGCGCCGCCGCGCGCGGGTTTGCCGTCGGCGTCGAGCTCGTGCTGTTTACGCCGAGCGATGGTGAGCTCGGCGTTCTGCTGCGCACCGGCGGCGACGAGCGCTCGCGCGCACGGCTGACGCTCCCCGCGACGACGTTGCGCGCGGCCGACATCCTCGACCAAAGCGCGCTCGATCTCGCGAAGGAAGTTGCCGCCGCGGCACCCGCTGTGATTGACCAGGTCGGGACATTCACCGGCGCACGGCAGCAGTCAGCCGACGGACCGAGGATTACCGTCGTTTACTTCGGGCTGCTCCCAGCTGGCACGGCCTTTCGCTCACCACACGCGTGGGTGGAAGTGTCCGAAGCGCCGGCATCACTCTCGCCGCGTCAACGCGATGAGATGGACGCCGCGTTCGCCGCGCTTCGCGCGCGCGTCGATCTGCAGCCGATTGCCTTTCGATTGCTTCCACCGACCTTCACGCTCAGCGAGCTGCAACGCATCTACGAGTTGCTTCTTGGTCGAAAGCTGCACAAGGCCAGCTTTCGCCGCGCGTTGCACGCGGCGTCCTTGGTCGAGGCAACCGACGAATGGCGGAGTGAAGGTCGCGGTCGTCCGGCGCAACTGTTCCGCTACGCGCCGCCGCGACGCCGCCGCGCACGCCGCGGCGTCAGGTTCGACGCGCTCAGCTAGCCGGCTCAATCGGCCCTTTGCGGCCCCTCGATTTGCAGCAGGGCTCGAGCGATCGCCGCGTTGTCCGTCGCCAGCCGATATAACTCGGCAAAGCCAGGCGATCGCTCGTCACCGTCCGCCTCGGCGATCACGACGGGATTGTGGCCTCCGCGCCGCTCATGCTTGGCGCGGCGCTCCACCGACACGCAGCTTTTCGGAACTTCGCGCTCGCGGCGGACGTCGATCGCCACATATCCGCCGCCCGGCAGCTCGCGCCAATAGATGGCGGCTGCGTTCAGCGACACTTCCCGGTCTGGGTCCATCGCACTTCTCCGGTGTCACTCGCCACTCAACAGGCGGTCGATCACCCGTCTCGTGTTGCGCCGCTTCATCGCCGCGCCCCAAATGTCGCCGATCCGGCGCAGCCGGACCGGCATCGTCTCGATGGTGAATGCCTCGAGACGCAGCGTTCGTCGAAGTTCCGACCACTCGAGCGGCGCCGAGACGGTCGCACCGCGGCGAGCACGCACGGAATAGGCCGCCACGACGCTTTTCCCTTCCGCGTTTTGCATCGCATCCACATAGATCGAACCCTTCGGACGCGCCCGGATGCTTCGCTCGACCGTTGCCAAATCAGGATGGCGAGCTGCAACGCGCTCGGCAAGACGTTGAGCGACCCCGGCGGCGATATCGAACGTCGTTCGCGTCGGCATCGGCAGCACGATGTGAATGCCGCGCGAGCCCGACGTCTTGACCGAACCGTGTAGCCCCGCTCGATCCAACTCTTCTTGCACATGCTTGGCTAGCAGAACGACTTTCGAGAACGGAACGTCGTCGCTTGGATCGAGGTCGATCGTTGTCGTGTCGGCGAAACCCTGACTTCCGATCCGCGATTGCCATGCGTGAGTCGCGATCGTCCCGATCTGCGCCGTATAGAGCAACGTCAGTAGATCTCCGCCGATGATGCGCTCGCCCGTTCGACCTCCTTCCGTCTTCACGCGCGCCGTACGCACTCCGTCCGGTACGTCCTTCACATTTTGTTGGAAGAACGACGGCCCGTCGATTCCGTTGGGGTATCGCTTCAGGATCAACGGTCGATCCCTGATCGCCGCGGAGATTGCCCGCGCTACTGTCGCGTAGTAGCGCATGAGATCGCCCTTCGAGAATCCGTCCTTCGGGAAATACATCTTATCCAAGCTGGACACCTGCAACGACGCGCCGCGCCCGAGCTCGAGAACACCGTCGCCGCCGGACCGCTGGATCTCGTCGAGCTGCGCGACGACCACATCCTTCACACTTGTTGTACTGCTGCGCAGTTTCCGCTTTCGTGTCGCGCCGAGGCGCTTCCTTCTCGTCGCCATACTGCGTGTGGACGCAACTTTCCGTCCGTCGGCCACCGCGCGAACCTCACGGATACAAGAACGCCCCGGCAAATGCCGGAGCGTTATTGCTCGGCCGTGCGCGCCGGATCACGAGGCCTTCACGACATCCGCGGCCTGGGGCCCCTTCTGACCTTGAACGATCTCGAATTCCACGCGATCGCCCTCTGCCAAAGACTTGAACCCGCTCCCCTGGATGGCGCTGAAGTGCACGAAGACGTCAGGGCCGCCCTCACGCGAAATGAAGCCGTAACCCTTGGCGTCGTTGAACCACTTCACGGTGCCGGTAAGACGAGCCATTGCACTTACCTCTTACAAAAACGGTGATTCTCGATCCCGCGCTCGAGGCACAGCCCGCGCACCCCGCCCGGCGTGATCCACCTCGCCGCGCACACTACACCCATGCGACAGCGAGGTCGCTTGAGCGTCGTCGGGGCAAGTTTTGTGCAACTTGGAGCGCTTCGCCGGACGATGGCGGGCGCGAAGAGGCGAGGACTTACGCTGCGCCCGCTATGTAGCGCGCAATACGGCCGCATTCGCGGCAGCGGAGCGTCACGTGCGATCTCGGCGGGGGTGGAACCTGGTTCGGCGTTCGCTCGATTATGCCCGAGCACGACGGGCAGCTAAGCGGTGAACCAGTTCGATCGTTGGCAATCAGATTAAGCGCCTGCGCTGGGTTATACGTGGCCGGTCGCGGCTTGCGCATATGCCCCTCCTCAACATCAAACAGCCCCGGAAAACAGCGGCTCCGGTCGCCGATGAACACTAACCTTCTAAGAGTACAAGACTAACGAGGGTATCGATTTGTCACGTCGTGCCCACCTGGCGGTTGGGCTCGCTACGCTCTGGCTCGTGGGCTGCGGTCCTCACGCCCACATTCCCCCGATCCCCGCACCAGCCTCGCTCCCCGGAGCCTTGGATCCAGGGGACAGCGCGGCAACCCTCGCTCGCGCGATCGCCCCTTTGTTATACGTCCAACGCGACGAGTGGTTCCCACTCGAACGGGTGGTTGCGGTCGTCCACCCGACTCGGCCGGTCGTTGCCTACCATCTCCTCTGGCGAGACGACGTCCACGGGTCTTGGATTCCATTTACCGTCCCAACCGACGAAGAGGTCCTTTGGGTCGGCTACGATTCCACGCGCGCGCCGACCGACGTTTGGACCTTCTGGCACGGCACCCTGCTCCACGCCGATTGGCACGATCGCGGGCAGGTGGCGATCGACGTTCAGTGGGGAAAGCACGGCTCGTTGCCGCACCGCGTCATCGAGAGCGACCTTCCCCGCTTCAAGAAGTTGAATCTGTTCTACGCATTCACCTGGATCGGTCTTCCGGATATCTGGCTCGGAGATCTCACGCGTCGCGGGCCCTGGTGCTTCTGCCACGGCTATTCGCGCTACCGCGATTTCTCGACGTTGATGCCGCTCTCGCCGCGGATCGACGTCGTCGTGCGCGCTGCCGACGCCGATTCGACATTGGCGACCGTTTTTGGTAAACCTTATTCCAAGAAACGCGCATGGCCCTAGCGGCGCGTTACCGCTGAGTCTAGTTCTTGCTGTGTCTGCCGCCGCCCTTCGTTCACGAACGACCCCCACGGAGAACACCGATGGCCTCGAAAGCCAAGAAGTCTCGCGCGAAGACCGGCTCCCGAGCTGGCAAGCGAAAATCCTCCAAGCGCGCGCCGGCCAAAAAGGGTCGCGCCAAGGTGGCGGCTTCAAAGCGATCGAGCTCGCGACGCAGCGCCAGCGCTTCCCGTTCAAAGGCCAAGACGGCTTCCGCCAAGGCGCCTGCGAAAAAGAGCGCGAAGAAATCCCGCGTTCCGGCGCCGATCGCGCGTGTCACGCGCGTCGCCAAGGAAGTCGCGCAGCAAGCAACGTCCGCGGTGACCGGCGGCGTGGAAGCCATCAAGGAGATGGGCGAGTCGCTCGTCGAGCGCGTTACCGGCTGACCAGCTTTCCTTCCATCCACGACGCGAGCAGCTCGATCACACGCTCGCGTCCATAGTCGACGGTGATGACGTGCGCGGCGCCCGTGACCCACTCGAGGCGCTTTTCGCGCGCGCCTAGCTGCGCGAACGATCGCTCGGCATCCTCGATGCCGATGCGGTTGTCCTCGCGCGACTGGATCACGAGCGTCGGCGCCACAACACGGGGGAGCGCCAAGACGGCGCGCTGCACCGTCGCATACAGCGCGCGCAACGCACCGGCGGTGAAGGCGCCGTAGGCCAGGCTTTTCTTGCGCTCATCCGGATCGCGAATCGAAAACCCTTCCGATGATGCAAAGGCCGGCACCAACACACCCCAGAGGCGGCTCGTCCTCGCCAGACGCGTGGCGTGAGGTCGCATCGCGAGATACGGCGCCACCAATCCGAGTGCCGGCAGCCCGGGCGTCGCGGCGGCCACCTGGACCGCCAGCGCCCCTCCCATGGAAACGCCGACGATGCCGACCCATTCGTGACGATCGCGCAGCGCGCTGTAGCTCTCGAATGCCGCGTTCGTGAGCGCGTCCGCCGTTACCTGCGAGAATTCTCTAATCGTGCGCCCGTGGCCCGGCAACAATGGCGCTACGACGTGGAATCCGCGCGCGTACAGCTCTTCCGAGAGATAGCGGACTGTCTGCGGTGTATCGCCGGCGCCGTGAAACACGAGCACCGCGGGAGCATCCGGGCGCGCCAGCTCGTATCCCGCCGCGCCAACGATGACGCCGTCCGGTCCGACGCGATGCCGCGATTGAACAGCCGACCACGCGCGACGTCGTGAGAGACGCACCATCAGGACGAGTGCGACGACGGCCGCGAGGGCGACAAACGCCATCGGTCAAATGTAGCGGCCACCCGGGCTGCGCTGAGCCGGGTGGCCGCGAACGTTCAAGTAAAGAGCCGGACTAGTGAACCGCTTGTTCTGCGGCTTCGTCGATTGCGGGGAACGGCAGCTCGCCATCAAAGCTCGCCGCATCGAGGCGCTCGGCGAGGAGCGACGGCGAGGCCACGATCATTGACGAGCCGTCGCGCTCGACCAATCCTTCTCCCGTCAACCGGCCGAGCACCAGCGACACCGATTCGCGCGTGGCGCCGACAAGCTCGCACAGGAGACGATATCGCGCCGAACACAAAACAATGCGACCGTCGGCTCGCGTGAACGTGTCGTTCGCGGCCATTCGAATGAGCGTCGCCAACAAGCGCTGCTCGACGCTCAGCGTCGTGAGCTCGCGTAGTTTGTCCAGCAGCGCCGAACGTTCCGATACGAGCTGGCTCAGGAGCGTGAGCGCATGCTGCGGTTGTTCGCGCACGAACGCTCGAAACCGCGTGGAGCTCAGGAACAACGTCTCGCTTTCGTCGTCCGCGCGTGCGTCGGTGGCATACCGCGCCGTCTGGGTGAGACCTTCGGATCCGAAGGTCTCTCCTGGACACGCGATCCAGGGAACGAAGCCGCGAGCCGCGCGAACTCGGCTCCGCAGCACGACTCTGCCGCGCGTCACGACGAACACTCCGTCTGCCGGAGCGCCCCGTTGATAGATTACGAAACCCGCGGGCCACGATGCGCGTGCCGCGTACGCAACCAGCGACTCACGCTCGGTCTCTGTGAGCCGCGCCGCCCCAAAATTCGTCTCCCCCACAACCATCCTCGCGTCCCGCAACAGGATCGGGAACGTGCAATGTCTGGGCCGCTCTTGACAGGTGGCGAATTTCCACCTTCGTTGGACCTAACCCTCTTTGGCGGGGTCTTGGGTACTGCCCGCCACGTTGATTCTTAAGGATTGAACGCGCGGTCATGACCCTCGCCGTTGCAGGCCCCGACGGAAGCGACACAATAATGTCGCCAGCGGTGCCCATCGTCATCTTGGGTGCCGATGCGCTGCTTGCTGCCGCTCCGGCTACTCCCGTTCAGCTCGCGCACGCCTGCCTCCGCGCGGGGTTCGGGAACGTCGTCCCGGCGAGTTGGGGCGACGAGCTCATCGCGGCTGCCGTGCTCAAGCGCCTTCCGCGCTTCGGCGAGAGACCGGCGATCCAGTGCAGTTGCCCCATCGTCGCACACCGATTGCTCACGACTGGTGGCGATTTGCGCCCCGTCCTGCTGCCGCTCGTTTCGCCGCCGGTCGCCCTCGCGCGTTATCTCCGCGCGTTGTCGCACCCCACGCGAATGCGCGTGACGTACGTCGGCGCTTGTCCTGGCGCGGTCGACGACTCGATCGACATTCGCATGACGCCCGACGCCCTCATGGCAATGATCGCCGAGCGCCAGATCATGCTCGAGGATCAACCTCGCGTCTTCGAGTCGATCATACCTCCCGATCGACGGCGCTTTCGCTCCCAACCGGGTGGGACGCCAACGGCCGAACACCTGTGGTCGGAAACAGGATCGCGCTCCCTCGCTGAAGTCGAGAGCGATGATTTCGTCGCTGAGATTGCGCAGCTGCTGCTGATCGGTGCGAATGTTCTCATCGACGCCGGTCCCCGACTGGGCTGTGTCTGTAGTGGCGCCGTCGCCGGTGTGCCACCGGGCGAGGCGCGACCCAGAATCGCGGCCGCCGAACCGCCGCGTGCTACGACGCCCGTCGTCGACGAAGATCCGCTGATCGATCTCGATCTTCCGATCCCGGCGACGCCGCGTACGCCCGTCGATGTGTCAGCCGTCGGCGCGGCGACGACACAGCCGAGCGTGGCGAAGACCGGAGGCCAGTTCGAGCCGCGCGTCAGCCCGGCGAGGGGTGTGAACGCCCCCGCCACCCCCCCCGGGTTGCGTCCGGCTTCGCAGCCCAGCGCTCGACCGGTTTCCGGGTCGCTTCCCATCAGCCGTGACGTCGACGGACGGCGCTTGCCCCGCGCTTATGTCGCCCGCCGCAAGTCGCCGTCCGGCCGAAACGGCTCGGCACAACCCGCCGACGCTCTTCCGGATCGTGATGCGCTGGATCTGGACGACATCGCGCCCACCGACGCCGGTGCAATCCCCGTCTCAATCGAAGCGCCGCGGCCAGAGAGCTCGGCCCCTGCGCTCCGGAGCATTCCTCAAACGGGACTGGGTGTAAAGCAGATCGTGCTGCTCGTCGTGACAATGGTCTTCATCGCTGCGGCGGTCAGTGCCGCGGTGACGCTCTACGTCACGCACGGCAGCCGGCCGCCGGCCGTCGAGACGAGGCAGCCCTGATCGTCGGTATCTAGCGGCCTCGCAGTGCGGCACGCGCGTCGCTCACGGCTTGTGCGGCGGCGTCGAAGCGACGTGCCAGATCATCCAACTCCGATCGCGCCAGTGTCTCGTCGCCCGAGCGAATCGCTTCGTTCACCGACGGAAACACCATGTTCGCGTAGCCGTTATTCTCGTCCGCGGCATATATGAGATTTCTGAACCACGGGCGCGTCTTCAAGCCTTCCGGCCTCGTGAGGGCGCGTTCCACGCGCATCAGCGCGGCGTTCGTGCGCTGCAGTTGCTGCGACGACGGTGCCGCGCTCAACGCCGAATCCCGCGCCGCGTTGAACGCGGTACCTTCGCGCTCCAACCGATCGATCGCCGCGCGGAGTCCGGTCGCCGACAAATTCCACTTACGATCCGACACGCTCCGCTCGATCGGCGCGATGTAGCGGCGCATCGTTCGGGCGTACTCCACGTAGTCGTACGGCAGAATATCGGCGTTCGCGAGACGAAGCATCATCGCCGCGGCGATCTTCGCGGCGGCAGCGTGATACTGAAAGCCCGGATCGCCGAACTTTGTCATCCAGGCGTAGCTGTCGTACTGCGAGTGGTATACTCCGCCGGCCCCGCCGAACCCCCACTCCGCGATCGGAATGCCGAGGTGGTTGTAGAAACCGGCGAAATCCGATCCGCCGCCGGGATCTCCCATCGCCGGCTCCGCGCTGTCGGGAACAGCCGAAGCGCGACGCCATTCGGCATAGACGCTTCCCTTCCCGTTCGGATCCGGCACCAGTCGCGCCACGTCGCGCAAAACGCCGCGCAGTGACGGTGAGCCTCCGCCGCCGAAGCGCACGCCCTGTGCGGCGACATCTTGATTCAGGTACGCCACCGCGCCGCGGCTGAGGCGGAGCGAGTCGTCCTCCACGTACTCGGTCGAGCCGATCAGTCCCCATTCCTCGGCGTCCCACGTCGCGAACACCATCGTGCGCTTCGGTCGCACTCCCTGCTTCACCGCTTCCGCGACCGCTCGTGCCGCTTCGAGCACGCTCACGGTTCCACTGACGTTGTCCGCCGCTCCCGGGCCCCATCCGTCTCGATGCCCGCCAATGATCACCATCTCGTCGGGATACTGGCTACCGCGAATCATTGCGAACGTGTCGTAAATCGGCTTGGTCGGCGATGTCGCGCGATCGTCCCGCACGGTGACACGTGCCTTCACCGGGCCCGGGCCGACGTGATAGTGAAACGCCAGTCCGCCCTGCCAGCCGCGCGGGACTGCGGCCCCGCGCACGAAACGAAGAAGCTCCGCCGCATTGCCGTAGCCGATCGGCACCACGGGGATGTGGGGAACGTCGAGGCGATCTGTCGCCAGCCTCGGCGCTCCCGGCTTGCTCGGATATCCCTGCGTCGACGGATCACCGTCGAGGTTCAACACGCTTCCGCGCTGGACGCCGGCGCTATTCCGCATCGGGCCCTCGGGATACACGTCGCCGACGACGTATCCGTCATCCTGCGGATCACTGTAAATGAGCAACGCCACGGCGCCGTGCTTTTCCGCTTCACGCGCCTTGATACCGCGGAAAGAGCGACCATACCGCGCGACAGCGATCTTGCCGCGAACAGATATTCCCAGCGAGTCGAGCTGCGCGTAGTCCTCGATCAGCCCGTAGTTGACGTACACCACTTCGCCGCTCGCGTCACCGGCGCCGCTGTATCCGTTTACCGTCGGATACTGCCACAGTGACGACGTCGCGTCGCCTTCTACTGGCGGCTCGCGAAGGGTCAGCTCTTTCGGCTGCGGCGAGACGCGGCTCACGTGCACGGCCGTGGGGTGCGGCATCCAGATGTCGTACGACCGCACTTCGGTCTCGAGACCGGAGCTCTTCAGCTGGTTGATCACGTAATCGCGCGTTCTTGCCTGCGCCGGTGTTCCGGAGACGTGCGTCTCCTTCGAGAGCGCGCGCGAATGTCCGGACGCCGTGGCGGGTGACGGTCGCTTGATGGCGTCTGCTTCGAGCGCGCGCTCCGAGACCGACGACTGCGCCGTGTAACCGGGCAGCGGCGCCTGCGCTCCGGCGGTGAACGCGGCTGCGGCAAGAGCAAGAATTGCGGTGCGAATCGACACGAGAGTTGCCTTGTTGGGACGCAACGAATCTACCGACGCGAGAAGCCGCCGACTATTCGTGCTGCTCGAGTGCCGCTCGAATCGCTTCACGAAGCGCGGTGTCGTCGTCGCGCTCCGCGCCAATCGAAGCCGCGATCGCGCTGAACTGCCGCGCCATCTCACCCTCGAGGAATTCCGCAGTGTCCTTCACACCGAGCCCCTCGAGCGCGCGTTCCGCCAGACTGCGCAGGAGGTCGCGAGTGTCGTCATCGAGCCCTTGGAGCGTTGGCGGGTTCTTGGAGGGTTCGGGCTTGCCGCGGTCGCGTTTCCGCCGCGGAGCTTCCCAGAGCTCGGCGATCGGCGCGAGGGTCACGACGAACGAGCCGGCTGTGTGCTCGCGAAACTCTCGTACCACGCCGCGGCGCCGCAGGACGTGCAGGAGCGCGTTGATCGCTTCCCGCACCACGGAGACGCCCCCGTCGCTCCCCCGGCCTCGTCCCGTGATGATGAGAACTTCACCGGCGCGCGCCATCTGGCTCTGTCGCAACCATGACTCGGCGCGCGTCGCGGCCTGCTCGGCCGTCGGCAGTGACTCGCGAAGGTTCAGCGTTCGCTGCGATCCGAATCGCGCCTCGTCGAACGCTTGCTTCAGTCCGTTCAGGCCGACGCGATCGTTTCTCATCCGGCGCAATTTATCACGCGGCGCTCACGCCGCGGCGCGCGCCTCGGCGTGCAGATTTTTCGCGAAGCAAATCTCGTTGCACGCGAACCGTCGAATGCAGCCCAGGCAGTCGCGGCCGATCTTTTCGGGATAGCGCGCGCGATCCACGCGTTGATATCCCAGGGCGGCGAAAAACGCCGGTTGAAGCGTGAGCGCGAACACGTCGAAGATTCCGCGCTTCACGGCAAGCGCCTCGACTGCATCGACGATCGCGCGACCCAGCCCGCAGCCGTGCACCTCGCGCGACACGGCGATCGCCGCGATTTCGGCCACCGAGGGCGAGTACTCCTTGAGCGCCCCGCACGCGACGATTCGCCCGCGCTGATCGATCGCAACGAGATAATCGTCGATCGCCAGCGCCACCATTTGCGGCGTTCGCCGCAGCATGAGCGACTCATCGGCAAAATCCGCGATGAGGCCCGCGATCGCTTCGGCGTCCTCCGGACGGCCGCGACGGATCGTTGCCGCGACGGTCATTAGAACGCGTCTTCCAGTATCGTCAGTCCGGCGGACAGCTCTTCGCGCGTTGCCACGAGCGGAGGAAGCAAACGGACGGTATAGTCGCCGGCTGAGCAGACGAGGAGCCCCGCGTCGAACGCGCGATGTACGACCTGCGAAGCAAGACCCGCGACGTCGATTCCCCACATGAAGCCGATCCCGCGGACCGTGCGGATGCGATCATTGCGGCGCGCCATCTCGGTCAGCCGTTTGCCGAACCAGGCGCCGGCCTGTTCGACGTGCTTCAGCAACTCGGGATCGGAAAGCCGCTCGAGGACGTAGTTCGCCACGCTGGCCAGAAACGGTCCGCCGCCGAATGTCGTGCCGTGATCGCCGGGTTTGATGGTCGCCGCGATCGGCGAGCTCACGAGAATCGCGCCCATCGGCAATCCGCCGGCGAGGGGCTTCGCCAGCGTCAACAGGTCAGGCTCGATACCGAAGTGCTCGTACGCGAAGAGCTTTCCCGTCCGTCCGAGCCCACACTGGATCTCGTCGAAGATGAGCGCTACTTGTCGCTCCCGCGTCAACGCGCGCAGCTCGCGAACGAATCCGGCGTCGAGCACGCGCACGCCGCCCTCTCCCTGAACCGGTTCCACGATTAGCGCGGCCGCGGTCTCGGGGTCGAGTGCGAGCGCGATGTCTTCGATGTCACGCTCGACGATCGAGATGCCCGGCGCGAGTGGCCGGAACGGCGCGCGATACGAGGGTCGGTCCGTCGCCGCGAGCGTGCCGAACAACCGGCCGTGAAATGCCCCGCGTAGTGCGACGATTTCGTGCTTGGCCGGGCCGATGGTTCGCGCCCAGCGACGAGCGAACTTGAACGCGCCCTCATTCGCCTCCGCGCCCGAGTTGCAGAAGAACACCTTATCGGCGAACGAACGCTCGACGAGGGTGTTCGCCAGCTGCTGGCCCGGGAGCGTGGCGTACAGGTTCGAAACGTGTATGAGCCCGTCGGCGGCAGTGTGCATCGCCTGCCGCAACCCGGCGTCGCCGTAGCCCAGCGCGTTCACTGCGATCCCGCTCACGAAGTCGAGGAATCGCTTGCCCTCGCTGTCGACGAGATAGACGCCTTCGCCATCGACGAACGACACCGGCGCGCGCTTGTATGTACCGAGCAAGGAATCAACAACGGGGTCTATAGACACGGTCATGATAATCCTCCGGCGCGTCGCAGCACCGTCCCCCGCGTGAGATCGTCGATCGCAAGAATGTCGGAAATTCGGACCTGCGGTACCCCTCCCTCCACAGCGGTCAGTGCCGCGTGAAGCTTCGCCTGCATCCCACCCTGCGCCGTCCCGTCGGACACCAGATTCCGCGCCTCCTCGAGAGAAAGGCAGGCAATCACCTGTCCATCGCGCAGCACACCCGGAACGTCCGCGACCAGCAGCAGCTCGGCAGCGCCGAGCGCGATTGCGATCGCGGCGGCCGCGTCGTCTCCGTTCACGTTCAGCGCGGCTCCGAGTTCGTCGCTACCGTTGCGACTCACCGGCGAGATCACCGGCAGATATCCGCCCGAGAGCAGGTGCCGCAGAAACGCCACGTTGATGCGACTCGGCACTCCGACGTGCCCGAGCGCTTTCGCGTCCATGGGGCTCGCGGAGATGAGCGACGCGTCTTCGCCCGACAGTCCGACGGCGCTGATTCCCTGCTCCACTAACGTCGACACGAGTCGCTTGTTCGCGCTGCCCGACAACGCCATGCGAACCAGCTCGATGTCCTGGGCGGTGGTCACCCGCCGACCGCCGACAAAGCTCGACGTCATGCCGAACGCTTGCTGAAGCGCCGTCACCTCGTCGCCGCCGCCGTGGACCAGCACCATGCCGCCGCCCTCGCGCGTCCATCCCGCGGCAAGCGTCGAGGCCAACGCCGGATCACCCTGCGGTCGCCCGCCGACCTTGATGACGCGCGTCATGCCGGCAGGCCCGCAGTCTCGTCGAGACCGAGCATCAGGTTGGCGTTCTGCACGGCCTGCCCCGCCGCGCCTTTCATCAGGTTGTCGATCGCCGACGTGACGAGAAGCGCCGGCGATTTCAGACCGGCGAGCGGCGTGGCGGAGATACGCACGACATTCCGATGGCGAACGTCGCGCAATGTCGGCGTCTCCGACGAGATCTCAATGAACGGCTCGCCCTCGTACATCTCGCGCCACGGTCCGAGCGGGTCATCCAACGGCCCGGACATCGGAACGACGATGCTCGAGAGAATGCCGCGCGCGACTGGGAGAAGGTGCGGCGTGAAAACGAGATCGGCCGACATCCCCCAGGTATCCAACGTCGCTCGCATCTCGTTGAGATGCCGGTGCGTGTTGCCGATCCCGTACGCGCGGAAGTCTTCCGCGACTTCACCGAACAGCAATTCGCGCTTGGGCGAATTCCCGGCGCCCGTGACGCCGCTCGCCGCGTTGACGACGACAGTCGCGCCGTTGGCGACAAGTCCGCGTTCGACGAGCGGCGCCAATGCGACGAGAATCGACGTGGGATAGCAGCCGGGATTCGCCACGACGCTGGCTCCGACTACGAGCTCACGGTTCAACTCCGTCAAGCCGTACGGAATCCCCTCGCACCCATTGCCGGGACGCAGGTCCGCCGATAGATCAACAGCGCGGGCACCAGCCTCACGCGTGCGCTCC
>DATMHK010000030.1:0-36003 GCA_035554995.1 Gemmatimonadaceae bacterium | reverse complement strand
TTGAACACGAAGCCCTTTGGAACGAGCTGCGCGTCGGCGGCGGCGCCGGTGAGATTGTGTTGGAAGAGCCGCACGCGTGCCCGACCGACGTACGCCGCGTTCAGGACGTTCGTGAGGTTGGCAGCCTGCGCGGCCGTGATCGCGTCGCTGAAGCGCTTCTCGGCGAGCGCGAACATTCCTTTCTGATCCACCGGCTCGCTGAGGTCGAACGCCGCCTGACACATTGCCATGCCGAGCGTCGCGTACGCGAATCCGCCATACAGGTTCGCCTGTGCGACCAGCGACTGTCGGTTGGCAACCTCGCCATCCGTCCATCCGGTGAGCCGCTTGATCGCCGCGTCGGCTTCGAATCGCGCGGTGGACAGCGGTGTGTAGATGCCTTCGCCGTTGGTACAACTTCCGGTTCCGTACGTGCCGGAGGTGAAGCCGTCGTCGCGGCGGTCGAGCTGCCAGTTGGCGGCCGTGATCGTGGCGTCCTGGAGCTCGTCGGTCGCGATCCCCTCGGCGGTGACGAACCCGCCGAATGCACACTCGAAATCGCCGATGATACTGTTGACCATCAACGCCGCGTTGGCCGGGTCGTCGAACACCGTCGAGGGAACGCTGTTCGGAGCCTGAACGGTGAGCAGTCTATCGGTGTTGCACGCGACGAGGACCGTCGCCATGAAGAGAGCACCGACGAGTGACGCACTCAAACGCTCCGCCACTCGTCTCGCTGGTCTTGTGAATTTGACCGTTGTCATGATTCCGTCGAGTTGATGTGGGGGGGATTAGTAGCCGAGCCGGATCGTGAACAGGAATGACGTCAGTTGCGGGAACTCGGACTGATCGAGGGCGTTGCTGGCGTTGCTACCGCCCAGGTTGTTCTCGGGATCGATCCCCGTGTACTTCGTCCACGTGTGCAGGTTGCGGCCGCTCGCGACGACGGTGAGCGAATGCGCGCCGATATACGACGAGAAGCGCTCCGGCGCGTCGAACGACACCGACAACTCGCGCAGCTTCGTGAACGAGCCCGGTTTGATGAAGAAGTTTCGGATGGTGCCGGAGTTCTGCGTCTGGACGACGATCGCCGGATCGTACCTGTCCGGGAACACGTCGTAGAGGCAATCGCCGTTCAGCTGGCAGTTGATGCGCAGGTTGTTGTCGAACTTGTTGTACCCGCGCTGGAAATCCACCATGCCGTAGAGACGCAGCCGCTTGTAGCGCAGCGTGTTGGAGAGCGAACCGGTCATCGTCGGCAATGAATGGCCGAAGTAGACCTTCGGAGCCTGCACGCTGGTCGTTCCCGAGATGAAGCACGGCGCGATCACGCCGTGCGCGTCGGCGCACTGTGCGTTGATCGCCTTCTTCGTTGTCGGATCGTACGTCGCGCTCACGACGTTGTACGTGAAGTAATCGAACGGCGAGTAGCCGACCCGATGGCCGAGCGGCGGAGCCGTGCCCAGGTCGATCGACGTGTCGGCCGGCGCACCGCTCAGCTTCACGATCTTCGAGTACGCGGTCGCGAGGTTGAGCTGCATGTCCCAGCCGTAGTCGCGGCGGCTGATCACGCGGCCATTCACTCCGAGCTCGATGCCGTGCTTGTTGATCTGACCGGCGTT
This sequence comes from Gemmatimonadaceae bacterium, assembly GCA_035554995.1. GTDB lineage: Bacteria > Gemmatimonadota > Gemmatimonadetes > Gemmatimonadales > Gemmatimonadaceae > JAQBQB01. The sequence goes on along the minus strand of DATMHK010000030.1, from coordinate 34,402 downwards.
GAAGAACTGGCTACTGCCGCCGAATCCGGTCGAAGGCGCCGTGGTCTTCGACAGGATCGCGTCGTGCGACACGTCACTGTAGTACGTGAAGTCCACACCCACGCGTTCGGCGAACAGGCCCGTCTCGAATCCAACCTCGGTCCCCAGAACCCGTTCGGGCTTGAGGTTCGGGTTGCCGACGCTGCCATTCGTCAGCACCGTGGCGCCGTTCGGGCCGGCGATCGGCGACAGCGTTCGGAGCGCCGAGTTCACCGCCGGCTGCTGGCCGGACCCGCCGAACGCGAAACGCAGTCGCAGATTGTCGATCAGCGACGGCAGGTGGTCGCGCACGCGAGGATCTTCGCTCGCGACCCACGACAAACTCGCCTTGGGGTACCGGACCCAGCTCGCGTCGCTACCGAACGCGCTGTTGTTGTCGATGCGCACCGCGCCGGTCACGAAGAACCGGTCGTTCCAGGAGAACTCTTGCTGCCCGTAGAAGCCGAGCGTGTTGTTCGCCGTGAAACTCGACGAAGGCGTTCCCTTCGTGCCCGTCGCCGAGATCGTGGACAAACCGGGTGTCGGGAAATGGGTTCCCGACGCTGAGAGACTGGAGATGGTGTTGGTGTAATACTGCGCGCCGAACGTGCTCTTCGTGATCCACGCCGGACTCACGTTGAAACGGAGCGAGCCCGCGTAGTCGTAGGTCACGAGCCGCGTCTGTGTGCTCGTCTCCGAGCGCGAGCCGTCGAAGTTGGCGCCGAGGAAGAACACGATCACAGAGTCAGTCTGGTAAGGCGTATACGATTGGATGTCCTCCAGCACGTAATCGGTGCCGATGAGCACCCGGTGCGACATCCACGGGAAGGGATCGTACTTGATCGACGCGCTGCCGGTGACACGCTGCAGGTCCTGCCAGTTCGTCGTCGCCAGATAGACTTCCGGCGGATTGCTGAACGCGCCGCGGGCCCAGCCGCATCCGCGCGCCGCGTTCGGGGCACAGGCCGCCACCGTTCGCTGCGGCTCGGCGTATTCCCCGGTGAAGAAGATGCCGCCGCCCGTGCCTTCGGGTGTCGTCGTCGTGCGGCTCGTGATGTAGCCGATGTTCGTCTCGAGATCGAACTTGCTGTTCGGGACGACGGACAGGTTCGTCCGCGCGCTCTTCTGCTGCCGCGCGTTCTGCGTCACGATGCCCTGATTGTCCTGCCATTCGCCCGCGGCGAAGTAGCGATAGAGACTGGAGCCGCCGCTCACGTTGGCGTCGAACGACTGATTCTTCCCCGTGCGGAAGAGCGGCGTGCCGCGCGCCGCCTCGCTGCGCACGAAGTTGATCGAATCGAGCTTGCCGGTCGCCGGATTGATCCAATAGTTCGTCGGCATCCGGTTTTCCGCGTCCTGGAAGTAGTTGCCGCCCGTCTTCGCGCTGAACGCGTACTTGTTGGACCCCGCCGCGCCCTTCTTGGTGATGATGTTCACCACACCGCGGGCTGCTTCCGTTCCGTAGAGCGTCGCGGCCGCGGGCCCCTTGAGCACCTCGATGCTCTCGATCTGTTCCGGATTGAAGTCGTTGAAGCGGCCGATCAGCCCCGTCTGATTGTTGTCGGAGCGAATGCCGTCCACGTAGACGAGCGGCGTGTTACTGAGCGAGAACGTGCCGACCCCGCGCACGCGGATTTGCGCGCCGGCGCCGATTTGGCCGGTGGACGGTAGCACCACCACCCCCGGCGTACGTCCGTTGAGCAGTCCTTCGACGCTCGGCACGGACGTCTGCGCGGTGACGTCGGCGACGTTCACCGACGCGATGGACGTACCGAGCTCGCGCTTCTCGGCGCCGCCCGCGGTTCCAGTGACGACGACTTGATTCAGCTCGATCGCGCGCTCCGATAGCGCGATGCGCACGTTCGTCGCGCCAACGCGAACCGTATCGAATACGGGGCGGAAACCGATCGCGCGCACACTGAGCACGACCGTCTCGCCGGACAGACCGGTGACGCGGAATCGTCCGGACGCGTCCGATGTCGCTCCCTTCCCGGATTGTCCTTCGACGCCGATCTGCACGCCGGCGAGCGGACGCTGTGTCCCTTGCGTGACCGTCGTGCCTTCGACTACGCCGCTTTGCGCGTGCAGCCGGGATGGAATCGCGAGCGACAGCACGGCCGTCGCGAAAACCAGAGCCGTTCTGCCGCGCTTCATCGCGTGTCGCACGGACGTCCTCCGTTGTCTGGTATGTAGGGGTGAGATGCGCGCAACGATACCGGGCCCTACGGGGGGCCGCAATCGGTAGTACCGATGTGGTGTACCGGCCAATCGTCTTCTTGCGTGGCGCGCGCATGCCCTACACGTTGGTCGGATGAAACCGACAATCCGCCTCTTCGTCGTCGGTGCGTCCATCGCCGGATGCGCCGTGTTTCGTCCGTCGACTGCCGCCGGTCCGGGCGACGCGCACACGCCGCTGGCGCGCTCGATCGACTCGATGATCGGTGCCAGGGATTTCCGGAGCGCGAACTGGGGCATCCTCATCGTCGATCCGGAACGCCGGGAGACGCTCTACACGCATAACGCGACGAAGCTGTTCATCCCCGCGTCGAATCAGAAGCTCGTCGTGAGCTCGGTGCTGCTCGAGCGGATGGGGCCGGACTACCATTTTCGAACCATTCTCGCCGCGCGCGGCACCATCGCGGATGGAACGCTCAACGGCGATCTCGCGGTCATCGGCCGCGGCGATCCGACGGCGAGCAATCACATGAAGGGCGACGCGATGCTCCCGCTCCGCGCGATCGCCGATTCACTCTGGCAGCGCGGCGTTCGCCGGATCACCGGTGACGTCGTCGCGGCGGGTGACGCGATGCCGGGTGCCGTCGCCGGAGCCGCCTGGCCGTGGGACGCACTCGATGGCAACTCGTACGCGGGCGTCGACGAGCTGTTGTTCAATGAAGGACTGAGCGCGATCCGCGTTCGACCGGGCGCGAAGATCGGGGATCCGGCCGTCGTGCAGACGGCGCCGGCGAAGACCTATCCCGTCGTTCGCATCTCCGCGGTCACGGTGGCTCCGGATACGACTGCGGCCACGACAGGTCGCGGTGGTCGCGGTGGCGGACGCGGTGGACGTGGCGGCGCCGGAACGCGCCTCACGATTCACAATGATACCGGCAGCGCGACGGTGACCCTGCGCGGCCAGATCGCGCTCGGCGACAGCGCGAACCTCACGATCGCGCAGCACGATCCGGACGCGGCGTACGTTGCCGCGCTCTCCGAAGCGCTGCACGAGCGGGGCATCGCCGTCGAGCGGCAAGAGGGCTCGAACTGGAATCGTCCGCTCGACACGCTCTTTACCGTGCAGTCGGCGCCACTGCGCGAGATTCTGCCGATGCTCATGAAGCCGTCGCAGAATCAGATCGCCGAGATCTTCCTGCGCACGATCGGTCTCGAGGGCACGGGGATCGGCACGGCCGACAGCGGTCGGCGCGTGATTGAACGACAGTTCGCCGAGTGGAACATCGCACCGGATGGTTTCGTGGTGCGCGATGGCAGCGGGCTCTCACGCAGCGATCTCATCTCGCCCGAATCGATCGTCGGCATTCTCGAACACATGCGCCGATCGCCGAACTTCCAGCCGTTCTACGACGCGCTGCCCATCGCGGGCGTCGACGGCACGATCGGCACCCGCATGCGAAACACGCCGGCGCAGGGCAACGTCCACGCGAAGACGGGCACGCTGCAGATGGTGCGCTCGTTGTCGGGGTATGTCACGACCGCCGACAAGCACATGCTCGAGTTCAGTATTCTTTGTAATAACTGGACGACGCCGCAGGCCGACGTGGACCGCGTCGCTGACTCGATCGCCGCCGCGCTGGCGACGATGCGATTGCGCTAGCGGCGCCTCTATGGCGCCTTCTCGACGGCGAGAAAGAGCTGGGCCAGTGCGCCCGGGTCGCCGCGCGTTTGGTCGAGCGCCACCGCGCGGAACAGCGCGCGCTTGAGAAACAGGGCGATCGGCTTGTCGATCTTGGCGACCCTTCGAACTCCGAACGTCAAGCGCGCTCGGTCGTATCCGTCGTCCTGCAGCTCGCAGCGAAGCACCTTCGCGCCGGGCAGACCATTCGCCAGCTCGAGCATGTTGTACGAGCACGAGCTCCATGAGTGGCGCTTCGAGAGCGTGAACGTCGCCTTGTGATCGTCGTTGAACCGGCTCGGGTACACGCCCTGCTCGTACAAGTCTTCGTCGGGCACGATGACGATCATCCGTCCGCCCGGCGCCACGAGCCGCCACCAACGCTGGATCGCGTCGACAGGATTTTTCATGTGCTCGAGAGAATGGCTCGAGAACACCATGTCGAATCGCTCGCCGACGTATTCGTCGATCACGTTGGCATCGCCGTCACCCACATCGAAGCCTTTGGCGTGGGCCACGATCTTGTCGCGCCCACACCCGATGTCGAGCACACTCCCGGCAAACCAGGATCGCTCTTCAGGGGTCAGGATATTCCACGTCTTGGTCGCTTCGTCCACGGGCAACGGGGGGAAGGCATGGGGTGGGTACGCGAACCTGCCCGGCGCCGAGCACGTGATCTTGGCCTGGCGAACGGGATTGTTCAAGCGACGTCCGTATCGTTGAGCAGGCGGCAATTGCGACTCTTGCGGCGAAATCCGGCCGGAGTTACCGTATATGTAGATACACGGATATATGCCCACACCTGTTCTCGACCGTCTCAGCATCCTCGCCGACCGGACCCGTAGTCGGATCCTGTTACTCCTTGACAGGAATGAACTTACGGTCGGCGAGCTGTGCACAATCCTGCAGTTGCCGCAGTCTACCGTCAGCCGGCACCTGAAGACCTTGGCGGACGACGGCTGGCTCCTCGCTCGCGGCGAGGCCACCACACGCTTCTACAAGCTGGTCGCGTCCCGGCTCGACGACGATACGAAGGAGCTCTGGGCGCTCCTTCGTCAAAAGATGGCTGGATCGGCCAGCGGCAAGCAGGACGCGCAGCGCGCCGAAGGCGTTCTCGCCAAGCGTCGCGACAAGGCGCTCGTCTTCTTCCAGGATTCGGCCGGCTACTGGGACATGATGCGCACCGAGATGATCGGGGCGCGTACGGATTTGTTGGCGCTGCTCGATCTGCTCGACGAGAGCTGGGTCGTCGGCGACCTCGGATGCGGCGCCGGCCATATCAGTGAAGCGCTCGCGCCGTGCGTCGCGCGCGTCATTGCCGTCGATGAGTCCGGACCGATGCTCGCCGCCGCCGAGAAGCGGCTCGCCGGCCAATTGAATGTCGACCTCCGCGTCGGGACGATCGAATCGTTACCGATCGAGGACGAATCGCTCGACGCGGCGGTGCTGTTCCTCGTCGCACACTTCATCACCGATCCGTCGAAAGCGATGCGCGAGATTCGCCGCGTGCTCAAGCCCGGCGGCCGGTTGCTCGTCGTCGATCTGATGTCGCACGATCGCATCGAATACGTCGTGCAGCTCGGCCACGTATGGCAGGGCTTCGATGGTGAGCAGGTGAAGGAGTGGCTCGAGCGCGCGGGATTCACCGCGTGCCGTTACCGGCCGCTGCCGGCCGATCCCGAAGCAAAAGGTCCGGCGCTGTTCGCCGCGTCGGGCAGAAAGAAGTAAGGGCCGCAATGCAGGGCGAAGAACCATACGAGATGCAGGACGCGACGCGTCGACATCGTCGCGCAACCACTTACCAGAAAGAGGTTCGTTTCAATGGGCGTCGCCGAGTTGATCGAGCAGCAACAGACCACTGACCGTCCGCCGTTCAAGGTTCACGACCTCTCGCTCGCCGAGTTCGGGCGCAAGGAGATCCGCCTCGCCGAGCAGGAAATGCCCGGCCTGATGGCGATTCGTGACGAATACAAGGGCAAATTCCCTCTGCGCGGCGCGCGCATCATGGGCTCGCTGCACATGACGGTGCAGACCGCGGTCCTGATCGAGACGCTTACCGACCTCGGCGCCGACGTGCGCTGGGTGTCGTGCAACATTTTCTCGACCCAGGATCACGCTGCTGCGGCGGCGGTTGTTGGCCGCGATGGCACGGTCGAGAACCCAAAGGGCGCTCCCGTCTTCGCCTGGAAGGGCGAGACGCTCGAGGAATACTGGTGGTGCACCGAGCAAGCGCTCATGTGGCCCGACGGTGGCGGTCCGAACATGCTGCTCGACGACGGCGGCGACGCGACGCTTCTCGTACACAAAGGCGCCGAGTTCGAGAAGGCGGGGCGCATCCCCGATTTCAATGCCGAGCAGGATCCGGAGGAGTGGGGCGTAATATTGGATCTTCTACGCAGCGAAGCTGCGAAGAACCCCGGCCGCTGGACCAAAGTCGCCGCGGACATCAAGGGCGTTACCGAAGAGACGACCACCGGCGTTCACCGTCTTTATGAGATGATGAAAGCTGGCACGCTCCTCTTCCCCGCCATCAACGTCAACGACTCGGTCACGAAGTCCAAGTTCGACAACATTTACGGCTGCCGTCACTCGGTGATCGACGGCCTCAATCGCGCGACGGACGTCATGATCGCGGGCAAGCTCGCGGTCGTCTGCGGCTACGGCGAAGTAGGTAAAGGCTGCGCCGAAGCGCTGCGCGGCCAGGGCGCGCGCGTCGTCATCACGGAGATCGATCCGATCTGCGCGCTGCAGGCGTGCATGGCCGGCTATCAGGTCGTGACGCTCGAGGACGTCGTGAGCACGGCCGACATCTTCATCACCGCGACGGGCAACTTCAACATCATCGCCGCCGACCACATGGCGCGGATGAAGGACAAGGCAATCGTCGGCAACATCGGCCACTTCGACAACGAGATCGACATGGCCGGCCTGAAGAAGGTGAAGGGCATCAACCGCATCAACATCAAGCCGCAGTACGACGAGTATGCGTTCCCCGACGGCCATTCCGTCATGATCCTCGCCGAGGGTCGCCTGATGAACCTCGGCTGCGCGACGGGACATCCGAGCTTCGTCATGTCGTCGAGCTTCACCAATCAGGTGATGGCGCAGATCGAGCTGTTCGGCAACACGGCCAAGTACAAGAAGGAAGTGTACGTGCTCCCGAAGTGGCTCGACGAGAAAGTCGCGCGGCTACACCTCGGCAAGCTCGGGGCGAGGCTGACTGAATTGTCGAAGGACCAGGCGTCGTATATCGGGGTGCCGGTTCAGGGCCCGTACAAGCCGGATCACTACCGCTACTAGCTCTTCAACAGAAACCGCAGCAACTCCGCGTCGAAGCGCTCCGGCGCTTCGATGGCGGGGATGTGGCCGACGTCCTCCAGCTCGACGAGCGTCGCGCCCGGGATCCGCTTCGCGAGGTCGCGACCCTGCGCGATGGGGGCGATTGAGTCGGATTTGCCCCACAGCAACAACGTCGGGACGTCGATCGACTCATAGAGTGGGCTGAGCGCCGCGAGCGACCGCTCGCGCGTCAGCACGAACGGACGCAGCCAGGCGCCGAAGGCCGCCGTCGTGTGCTGGACGGTGAAGGGCCGCTGGAACATCGCGACGCGCTCCGGAGTGATCGCCGACTGTTCCGAGACGAGCTTTCGAAGCAGTCGCGCCGTGAGGGCGGGATTCGTCAGCGTCATCGAGACGAGCGCGTTCCGCAACGGCGCGATCGCGAGTAGCGTGCGGACGACGAGCCCCGGTGGCGGGGGCGGATCCGACGACAGCCCGAGCGCGGCGTCGACCAACACCAGTCGCGAGAAACGCGACGAGTCGAGAAAGAACGCCTCCATCGCCGGCCGAGCGCCGAACGAATGACCAACCAGGGTGATTCCCGTGAGATGGAGTGCCTCGACCACGGCGAGGATCCGGCGTCCCTGTGCCTCGTCACCATAGTCGGCTGTCGCCGGTCGCTCGGAGAATCCGAACGGCGGCATGTCGACGGCGACGACGTGGAAACCGCTGGCCGCAAGGGTGTCGATCGTGTGTCGCCAGATCTCACTCCATGCGCCGGTGCCGTGAACGAAGAGCACCGTCCGCCCGTTCGCCGGGCCATCCTCCTGGACGAACATCTCGACATCGGCGCCGTGCACAAATTTTCCGCTCAGCGGACACGCCAGTGAGCGGCTCAGCGACTCGCGGTTCGCGGCCGCGACGCGAAACGAGACGAGCACAACGACCATCGCTCCAACGAGGATGGTCAACGTTCTCTTGATCGTCCGCTTCGAAATCGCTAAACGCCGCATGAATGACCGCCGTCGGCGACGGTTCGTCTTCCCTAATGAATGTCAGTCAGGCCGGGACCGGCGCCGCTGCCGCAACCGTCTCGCGCTTGGGCTCACGCGGCGACAACACGTAGACGATCGTCAGCATGACGAGCGTAGCCCCTCGCAAGACGATTGGGCGGTCCCCTCGGGCACTTTGGCGTTGGGCGAAGCGGTTGGCCAAGGCGTTGGGCCTCCGTGGCGGAACGCTTTTGCTCGCCTATGGCATGGCCGTCTGGGGCGTCCTTACTGATCGACCTCGCCGAGCGACGCTTCGAGCGCTTCGACGAGCGTTCCAGCGTCCTCGAGACCAAACGGCATCGGTGGACGGATCTTCAAGACGTTGTGGTACGGCCCGTCCGTTCCAATCAGCACGCCGCGATCGCGCATGCGATTCACGACGAACGAGGCCTCGGCGGTCGCCGGCTCGAGCGTCGTCCGATCGCGCACCAGCTCGACGCCCAGGAAGAGTCCCGAACCACGGACGTCACCGATCACCGGGAATCGCTCGGCAAGCCCGCGCAAATCGGCGAGCATCTTGTCGCCGACACGGCGGGCGTGGTCCTGAAGCTGGGCCTCACGCACGACGTCGAGCACCGCCATCCCGATCGCGCACGACACGGTGTTGCCGCCAAAGGTGCTGAAGAACTCCATGCCGTTGTCGAACGCGCGCGCGATCGCGCGCGTCGTCGCCACAGCGCCGATCGGGTGACCGTTGCCGAGGGGTTTGCCATGACGACGACGTCGGGTACGACACCCTGGTCTTCGAACGCCCAGAAGCTCGTCCCCATCCGTCCGAGCCCTGTCTGCACTTCGTCGGCGATGCAGACACCGCCCGCGTCTCGCACGAAGCGGTAGACGTCGCGCAGATAGCCGCTCGGAAACACCAACTGGCCGCCGACGCTTGGACACGTCTCGGCGATGAATCCTGCCAGGCGTCGATTGCGCGACTTCAATGAGGCGATGATCTCGCCAACCATTGCCGCGTAGCGCGGTCCCGCGCTCGGATCACCGCGCTTGAACGGTCCCCGATAGTCGTCGGCGAGCGGAGCGACGTGCACCCAATCGGGCGCGCCGGTACCGCCGGTGCCGGCATGCTTGTACGGACTGATGTCGATGAGCGACGTTGTGTTTCCATGATACGCCGCGTCGAGCACGATCATGTCGCGCGCGCCCGTGTGTGCGCGCGCCAGACGCAACGCCAGCTCGTTCGCCTCGCTCGCCGAATTCACGAAGTAGCAGACGTCGAGCTCCGGCGGCAGCGTCGCCAGCAGCTTTTCGGCGTACGCGGCCAGCTTGTCGTGCAGATAACGCGTATTCGTGTTGAGAACACGCATCTGCTCGACGCCGGCCGCGACGACGCGCGGATGGCAGTGCCCGACGTGCGGCACGTTGTTGTACGCGTCGATAAAGCAGCGGCCTTCGTCGTCGTAGAGATACTGCATCCAGCCGCGCACGATCTTTACCGGCCGCGTGTAGGCGACACTCAGGTTGCCGCCGATGCGGTCACGTCTCCCCTCGAGCGTCTGTGCCGGCGTCGGGTCGGGCGCCGCGAATCGCGACTCCGGCACACACACGAGCAGGTTTGGATCGGGACAGAGCGTGATCCAGGCGCGACGCCGCGACGGCGGCGCTACGCCCGGGAAATCGGTGCCGAGGCCGAGCAGGTCAAGCATGACCTGCAAGTGGAGGTGCGGCGTCCAGCCGCCATTCACGTCCGGCGCGCCAAGCGTCGCGATCGGTGCGCCGGCGTGAACCCGATCTCCGACACGCAGCTCGCGGATCGACTCGCGGCTCAAGTGCCCGTACAGCGTGAAGAATTCGTCGCCGCCGTCCGTCTCGTGCCGAAGAATGATCACCGGCCCGTAATCCTGCGGAAACGCGTTGTCGGCGAACGCGTGTACCGTTCCGTCGAGCGGCGCCAGCACGACCGTGCCCGCTTGGGCGAACAGATCGAGCCCGATGTGAATCGTGCGATGCTCGTCCGTCGGGCGCGGACCGAGCGAAAACGCGGGCGCGACGTAGACGAGACGCGGCTCGTCGTATCCGCCCACAGCGACCCTTACCCCGTCCTCCTCCATCTTCGCGAACAAGCGCTTGGTGAGCGACGGCTCGTCGTTGTCGGCCGGATCGCCGGTCAGCAGCGGACTGTCGATCGACAGATCGATGATCATCACCGGCTCGTCGCGCACGTCGAGCTCGAGCACCTGCGCCGGGTTCGCGCGACGCAGGAACTCGAGCACACGGTCGCGCTTCCCGACCCCGGGACGGCCGGCGGCATCGCGCAGCACGACCTCCGCGAGACCGAACGGAATCTCGGCGAGTCGCGGCAGCGTTCGCGCGATCGACGCCTGACTTACCGCGAGATATTCGTTCTCCGGCTCACGGCGCATCTGGTCGGCCGCGATGCAGACGCTGGCGCAGAGGCGCATCGCGGCGAGTCCGAAGACGGCAGACAACTCCGCGTCATCGAGCTGAACGCGCTCGGCGAAGCCGCGGACGAGGGCCGCGGCCACGCTCAAGGGATCGCCGGCATCGAGCATGGCGTAAGCAATCGCGATGGCGAGATCGGCGACGCGATAGCTGTGAACCATATCGCCGAAATCCACGATACCACTCACGCGCCAACCGTCGAGTGACGACCCACCGCGCGGCTCGACCAAAACGTTGTGGTCGTTGATGTCGCCGTGAACGACGGCGCGCCGCAGCCGGCCGACGATCGGGGCGAGTTGCGCGTCGAACGCGGCCGTCAATCGATCGACGGCGGCGGCGACGTGAGTGTCGCCGATCGCAGCCTCCCCGCGATGAGCCGCGACGATCGCTCGCGCGGACGCGACGTCCCAATAGAACTCGCGATGAACAGCGGGATGATCGAAGCCCACCAGCGCAGCACTGATAGCGCCGGTTTGGCGGCCAAGATCCTCGAGGAGCGACTCGTCGCGGTGTCGGACGTGCGCGAGCAATCGGCCGGGAAGGTGTGTCACCGCCCACGCGAGGTGACGGCGACCGTCGTCGTCCGACAACTCGGCGAAAGCGGCGCCTCCTTTCGTCGGCACGACTCGTGGCGTGACGCCGACCGTGCCGGCAATGTGGCGAAGCACCGCGTTCTGCGCCTCGAGAAACGCCGGATCCTCGCCCGCGTTCGCGATCTTCAGGACGATGCGCCCATCATCGCCGTCGATTAGAAAGTTCTGATCGCGCTCACTCGTCAGCTCTCGCGCGGTCCCACGGAGACCGAATTCCGATGCCACGCGCTCGGCGTCGGAAGCGGCAAAGCGGGAACGACGTGTCGTGGCGAGCGGAGAGACGAGGGATTCAGTCATTTCTTTTCGCCGCGAATCTCCTTCGGGACGCGGCCTTCGCGCGCGGCACGCCAGCCGTCGGCGGTCCGAAGCACCTGATAGGCGCGCTCGAAGCGGAGGGTCTCCGAGATACCCGAGCTTGGCGTGTCGTAGCGCTGCGCGTACATGTAGACCTCGGCTGTGTCACCATGTTCGGCAAAGACAGGCGAGAAACGAAGTACGTAGCCCGGCAGCTCCGCCTTGCAACGAACCGTGCCTTTCGTCGCGGTCAACGATGGCTCGCACGTCCCCTTGAAGACGCCGCGCTGCCGTGCCTCGGCCACCACGCTTTCGGACATCTGTCCGGCCGAGTCGAGCCCCGTCGTTCGGGGGAGCTCGCGACGGTCGAGGAGCAAAGATAGCGTGGGATCGCTGACGTCGAACGCCGCGCGTGCGGCCGCTTCATAGATGTTCGCGTACGCTGCGGCCGGCAACGTCATGACGGTGAGACCGCGACCCCTGACAACGTTCGAGTCGTCGCTGCGGCAGCCGCTCGCTATGGAAAGCGCGAGGGCCGACGCCGCGACGACTCGATGTATATGTCTTCGAACGGTTCTAGTTTCGATCGTCGTCGCCTTGGTCGTCGTTGTCGTGGCCTTTGTGCTTCTTCGTCTTGTGCTTCGATTCGTGGCGCGATTCCACCACGCGGTCGTCGTCACGTTCGGAACCCGTGATCACTCGACCGTTCTGGTCGACGCGGCGCGGATCGTAGATGATGCGACCGTTCGGATCGACGCGACGCGGGTCGTATACGACGGTTCCGCTCGGATCGGTCCGCCGCGGGTCGTACACGACGGTGCCGCTTGGATCTACCCGTCTCGGATCATATACGCGTCCGCTCTGGTCGTACACGTCCCTGCGCGGATCGCGCGGGTACGCCGTGGTCTGGTCGCCGTAGATGATGCGGGCGTTGGGCGGAACGCGCGCGGCAGCCGTCGCGCAGTCGGTCGGCGCGGGCTGATGGCCAGGCGGAACGCCGTCGATCCAAATCCGGCACATTCCGGCCGGCGGACGCTGGCCCGGCGGCACACCCCCATTGCCGCGGCCACGACCCTGCGCCATCGCCGGCGCCGAGATCGCGAACGCGGCTATCACTGCAGCAAGCTGGATTTTTCGCATCGGTTCCTCCGGCGAACCTGTTCTGATTGGTCCCTATCATGGCAGGTGCAATGCCGCAGCGCGCCGAGTTGGCTCGGTTTGTAAGTATAGCTACGACAATGTCTTGCGGAGTCAGCACGGCAGTGTGCGGCGCGTCACGGTCCACCCTGGGTGACAGACGCGTCCGTCGAGCGAGAACTGCTCAGCTCGCTTGGCGTCCTCGCTGGGCAAAATGGGGTCAGACCCTATTTCGAATTCTTGAAATAGGGTCTGACCCCATTTGGGCGCCTCGGCGTACCCAGAGGAAATAGACCGCGACGCCCACCAATAGAATGCCAAACCCCACGCCGGCGTGGGCGGGATAGCGGATCACCGTCGTGAGCGAGATCAGCCAGCACGCCAACACGAAAATGCCGGTGGTGAATGGATGCAGGGGTACGCGGACCCGCGCTTCATCCTCGGCGGCCCCCCCCTTTCGAGCGCGCATCCGGAAAATGATCAACGAAGCTCCGGTGAGTCCGAAGAAGAGCACGTCGATCGCTTCTACATAGTTCAGGATCTGATCGTACTTGCCGGTCAGCGCGATGACCGCGGCCCATACGCCCTGGAGCACGATGGCGACAACCGGAACGCGCGACTTCGGGTTGAGCGTGCCGACCGCCTTGAAGAACACGCCGTCTCGCGCCATCGCGTAGTACACGCGTGGCGCGGTCAACACGCTCTGGCTGAGGAAGCCGACGGTGGAGATCGCGATGCCCAGCGCGATGAGTCGCGCTCCGCGGTCGCCGAGCGCACGGCGCATGACCTCCGACGCGGGGGTCGATGTGGCGGCAAGTCCGTCGACGCCGAGCGATCGCAGACACACGTACGTGACCGACAGGTAGAGCACGATCACGCCGATCACACCGATGAGCAGCCCGCGCGGCAAATCGCGCCGCGGATTCTTCATTTCGCCGCTTACGAAGCTCGACGTTTGCCATCCGCCATAGGCGAAGAGTACGGGAACCATCGCTGTCGCCAGGCCGCCGAGTCCTCCGCTCCCTGTAGCTCCCGCGTCGGGTATCGCGGCGGACGTCGCGCGCGGCGCGACGAATAGCCCGACACCGATGAGGCCGAGGATGGCCGCCAGCTTCGTGATCATCAGCGCGCTCTGCACGTTGCTTCCGGCGCGCACGCCGAGGCAGTTTACCAGCGTCAGGACGCCGAGCGTCAACGCGGCGGCGGCCTGCTCGGGAATTCCGACGCCGGTCAACTCGCGGAGGTAGCGGCCGAAGATGATCGCCGCGCCGGCCATTCCTCCCGTTTGGACGACGAGCAGCAGGGTCCAGCCATATAGGAAAGCGACGATCGGGTGGTAGGCGTCGCGCAGGTACGCGTACTGGCCGCCCACGCGCGGCCGAAGGGCCGCGAGCTCGGCGTACACAAACGCACCCATCAGTGCGATCGCGCCACCGATGATCCAGGCACCGAGCACCAAGCCGGGCGTGTGGACTTGGCGGGCAACGACGCTCGGATTGACGAAGATGCCAGCGCCGATGATCCCGCCCATCACGATCATCGTGGCGTCGAAGGCACCCAAGCGCCGCGCGAGCGTCGGTTCGCCCGATGGTGGCTGGAAGGTGCCGGGCGTGGCGCGCGGCTCGGTGCTGGTCATGGCGCCCTAGCCTACCGGTGGCCCGATCCCCCGGCAAGGTGGCCCGCCCATGGCGGTTGCCCGCGCAGCGCCGTTGCTTTCGAGGCGGTTCCCACCCACCGAACCCTTTTGGGGGACCCTGCATCTAAGGGTTAACACGTGGCCAATACAGTCGTTGCCTTTCAGTCAGCCTACCGGGTGAGCGAACCCGACCTGATCGCTCGGGTCCTCGCCGGAGACCGGATCGCGGCGCGCGAGCTTTATGACGCGCACTCGCCCCGGGTCTATCGTCTCGCCTTCCGTCTGACCGGTGACGCCGACCTGGCTCGTGAGTTCACGCAGGACACTTTCGTGCGCGCGTTCGGTCAGCTGTCCCGCTTTCGCGGCGATTCAGCTCTCTCCACCTGGCTCCACAGAATCACGGTCACGGTGGTGGCGAACGCGATGCGCAAGGTGAAGCGGTTCAGGGAGCGGGAGACGGATCTCGAGGACGTTCATCCGCTCGGCTCGGACAGCACGGGAGTCGACCCTGTGCTGCGAGAGCGCCTGCATCGCGCCATTACCCAGTTGCCCGAGATCTACCGAACCACTGTAATCATGCACGACATCGAGGGCTATACCCACACCGAGATCGCTGAAGTACTCGGTGTGGCGGAAGGAACCTGCAAGAGCCGCCTGTCGCAGGCACGCGCGCAACTTCGCGCCGCGCTCGCCGACTTGGCACCGGAGCTGGAATCATGATGGACGACCGATTTGACGAATTGATGCGCGACGCCGCGCACACCTACCGCAAACCAGCCGAGCCTGATTTCGAGGCGATGTGGAATGTGGTAGCGAAAGAGAGCTTTGGCGTCGCCAGTCCGACACAGAGCGGACTACGCCGCTCGCTCAACCTGCCCCGCGTTATCGGAATGGCCGCGACGCTGCTGCTTGGCATCGGCATTGGACGCGCGACGGTAACGCTCAAGAGCGCGTCACCGACGAGCGCATCGACGGTTGCAACCTCAACGGTCGCGCGCAGCGATTCGATCCCTGAACCCGCGCCTTATTCGACGGAGACCTCGCAGTACCTCGGACAGACCGCTGCGCTGCTGATCGCGCTGCCGTCCGAGGTGAAAGCAGGCCGTGCCAACGAGCAATTCCTTTCGCGAGCCGGCGAGCTGTTGACGCGCACGCGTCTACTGCTCGATTCGCCCGCCGCGAACGATCCGAACATGCGCAACCTGCTCGAGGATCTCGAGCTGGTGCTCGCGCAGGTCGTGCACCTGGAAAACAACCAGAGCCGTACCGAGCTGGATCTCATTAGCCGCGCGCTCGAGCAGCGCGACGTCATTCCCCGGCTGCGCACCGCGGCCGCCGACATCTCAGCGAACTGAGGAGACGAGCGATGAAACGCATCACGCTCACCTTGATGGCGCTGCTCGCCGCGACAAGCATGGCGGCAGCGCAAGACCCGATTCCCCCCACACCACCGGCGCGTCCCGCTCCGACCCCGGCTCCGTCGCGTCCGGCGCGACCGGCGCCAGAAGCGAGACCGATCTACACACCGATGGCGCCGCTGCCGTTCATCGACGAGGAGCACATACGCGAGATGGCGCACGAGGCCGCACGCATCTCGGTTGAACACCTCGACCGCGAGGCGATTCGCGCAAACGTCGAAATTGCTCGCTCGGCCGCCGAGATGGCGCGCGAGAACGTGCGCATCAACGCGGACGAGATCCGGCGGAACGCCGAGATGGCCGTGCGCGACATGCACTTCGATTTCAACTTCGACACGCCGACGCCGCACATCGCGCCCATGCCGCCGATGGCCCCGATGGCGATCGAGACACATATCGCGCCGATGGTCATGGGTATCGGCCGTGATTTCACCGATCGCATGCCGCCCGCTCCCTGGGCGCAAGGCGATCCGGCGGACTCCGTCTATCGCATCGCGCGCGACGCACTAGGCCGCGGCGACTACGGCCGCGCGGCGCGACTCTTCGCCGAGATTCCGCAGAAGTATCAGAATTCGGCGTACAAGAACGACGCCACTTACTACGAAGCGCTGGCGCGCTACAAAGTTGGCACGACCGACGAGCTGAAGCAGGCGGCCAAGGTGCTCCAGCCGCTCGTGAAGCCCGGTGCGGCTTCCTTCGGCACATCGGTGAACGTGCAGGGGCAGCAGGTTTACAAGTTCGCGAATCGGGGGCCGAGCGATTCGGAAGTCACCGCTTTGTACGTCCGCATCAACGGCGCACTCGCCCAGCGTGGCGATAAGGACGCGGTCAAGCAAATTGAGAGTTACACTGGACCGAACGGGCCCTGCGACCAAGAAGACATCCAGGTTCGCACCGAAGCGTTGAACGCCCTGAGCCAGATGGACCCGGCTGGCGCGCTGCCGAGCCTTCGCAAGGTTCTCGAACGCAAGGACGAGTGCAACGCGTCGCTACGCCGCAACGCGGTCTTCATTCTCGGCCGTCGCAACGATGCCGAATCGTCGGCGCTGCTGTTGACGGTCGCGAAGACCGATCCTAACACCAACGTCCGCTCGGAGGCGATCAACTTCCTGGCGCGCACGCCCGGCGAAACCGGCATCAACGCGCTCGAGGAGATTCTTCGCACGGAGCAGGACGAGCGTCTCCAGCGGGCCGCGGTGCGGGCTCTCATGAGCAGCGACAACCAGCGCGCCCGCGCCAGCATGCGCGCCCTGATCGATCGCAAGGATGCCCCGATCAACCTGCGCATCGAGGCGATCAGCAGTCTTAATTCCGATCGCGCGACGCAGGAAGACGTGAAGTATCTGAAGGACCTGTATACGCGCGCCGAGAGCGACGCTATGAAGCGCGCCGTCATCGACGCTGTCGGCCGCATGGGCAGTCCTGAGACCGATCAGTGGATTCTGTCGATCGCACGGAACAACAACGAGTCGAGCTCGATTCGCGCCACGGCGATGTCGAGGCTGTACCGCTCGAACATCTCGATTGCCGATCTGAACAAGCTGTACGATGCGGCCGATTCGCGCGACATCCGACAGCAGATCATCAACATCCTGCAAAACCGCAAGGAGCCTGAGTCCGCGGACAAGCTCGTCGAGATCGCAAAAAGCGGCACGGACATCAACCTGCGGAAACAGGCCATCATCGCTCTTACTCGAAAGAACGATCCACGAAGCGCCCAGCTCTTCCAGGACATCCTCGACGGGAAGCGTCCATGATCCGAATCTCTCATCTTCCGCTTGCCGCCGCGTTTGTCGCGGCGGCGACCAGCGCCTCGGCGCAACTCGCGTCGCGCGTTGACGGCGCCCCCGACGGCCGCATCCAGTTCATCTTCGCGTCGCGCCCCGGCGTTTGTGGTAACGGCCGCACCTACATCCAGACCGGTCCGAACAGCTATACCGGCACCTTCTACGGAAACGGCGACATGGCGCGCATGGAGCCGTGCGTCGCCGGTCCCGTGCGCGTCGTCATCGATCGCGCCGAGAAGCTGCCCCTTTCAGTACAGACTTACGTCGGCCCGCCGGATTCGTCGGCACGCGGCATCACCGATCTCGGCCGCGTGCGCGCGCAGGAGGCCGCGGACTACTTGCTGTCGCTCGCCGCAAAAGTGGATGGTCGCGCGGGACGCGACGCGCTCTTCCCCGCGATGCTCGCCGACAGCGCTAACACTGCCGCGGCGCTCGTCACGATCGCGAAGAACACCGGGCTTCCGCGCGAGACGCGCCGCAGCGCGCTCTCGTACATGGGACGCTCGACCGACGGTTTGCAGACGATCCCCGCCAGCGTCACCGAACCGATTCTCGCCATCGCTCGCGACGAGACGGACAATCAATCGGTTCGCCAGCAGGCGCTCTCCGTGCTCGGCCGTCTCGATCACGGCGCCGGCATCCAGCCGTTGATTCAGCTGTCGCAGCAAAATCAGAGTGTGTGGCTGGCCAAGGAGTCGATGTCCACGCTGGCCCGCTCCGGCGATCCAAGAGCACGCGTGTATCTGCGCACCGCTGTGAAGCGCACGGACCTCCCCGAGGACGTGTTGACGGTCGCGCTTCGGGCGCTCGGCCAGGAATACGCGACGGCACAAGACGCCGCCCTTCTTCGTGAGGTTTACCCGACGTTGAGGACCGATCGCTCACGCGAGGCGGTTTTCTCGGCACTCGCGGAGATGGGCGGCGCAGAAAACACGCGCTGGCTCCTCGCGCTCGCGCAGAACGGCAACGAGCCGCTCCAGCTGCGCCGTCGCGCGGTCGAATCGGCGAGCCGCGCCGGCGCGTCGATCACCGAGTTGGTCAAAGTCTACGACACGACGACCGATCCGAGCATGAAGCAAAACCTGATCGGCATCTTCGTGCGTAACGGCGAGCGTCCGGCGGTCGACAAGTTGATCTCGATCGTGAAGGGCGAAGAGAACTTGTCGGTGCGCCGAAGCGCCATCAACCAGTTGTCGAAGTCCGAGGATCCGAGGATCAAGGCGGCGTTGCAGGATATCGTGTCGCGATAGACAAGCGACAGAACGACTAGAGGGGCGCCCATGATGGGCGCCCCTTTTTGTTGCTCTTGCGTTTGTTCTAATGTACTAGTACAATACAACTGAATGTTCACCGTCGACCCATCAGACCCCACACCGATCTATGCGCAACTCGATCGCGGTATTCGAGCGGCGATCGCCTCCGGGCGGCTCGCGGTCGGTGATCGGCTCCCGACGGTGCGGCAGCTGGCGGTCGACCTTCGGGTCAACGCCAACACCGTGGCGAAGGTCTACACCGAGTTGGAGCGTGCCGGACTGCTCGCCACGCAACGTGGCATCGGCACCTTCGTTCGAGCTGTTCCCACCCCCCCGGCCGGGAGCACGCGCCGCGATCGCGAGCGCGAGCTGAAACCGCTCGTCGAGCGATTGCTCGCCGACGCCTCGGCCATCGGTATCTCGCTTCATGACGTCGTGCAGTACGTGAAGACGCTCGAGTCGCGCAGTACCAAGGAGAACACCTGAAATGCCCAAGAGTAAATCGCGCAAACGCGCGTCAGCCAAACCGGCGCAGCAAGTCGACGTCCGCGTCAATGTCATCTCGATCATCATTCTGCTCGCATCGATCGGGAGCGGCGTGGCGGCGAGCGCGGCGCAGAGAAGTCCGCACGGCATCATCATCGGTGTCGTGCTCGGCGTCATCCTCATGCAGTCACCGAAGGTCGCGCGGCAGTGGGAGCGCGCCGTCGTGCTGCGTCTCGGCAAGTATCAAGGGCTGCGCGGGCCGGGGCTGTTCTGGATCGTGCCGTTCATCGACACCGTGACCTCGTGGATCGACCAGCGCGTCATCACGACGAACTTCAACGCGGAAGAGACGCTCACGTCGGATACCGTTCCGGTAAACGTGGACGCCGTGTTGTTCTGGATGGTCTACGATCCCGAGAAAGCGGCGCTCGAGGTGCAGGATTACGCGCGCGCCGTGAGCTGGGCGGCGCAGACGGCGTTGCGCGACATCATTGGTCGCACGTCGCTCACCGATTTGCTGCGCGGCCGCGAGCGGATCGAAGGCGACCTCCAGAAATTGATCGACGATCGCTGCACGCCGTGGGGCGTGACGGTGCAGTCGGTCGAGATGCGCGACGTGGTCATCCCGACGTCACTCCAGGACGCGATGTCGCGCGAGGCGCAGGCGGCACGTGAGAAAGCGGCGCGTATCATTCTCGGGGAGGCGGAGGTGGAGATCGCGCATCTGTTTCAGAAAGCCGCGATTTCGTACCACGACAACCCGACGGCGCTCCACCTGCGCGCGATGAACATCCTCTACGAGGGCTTGAAGGAGAAAGGCGCCCTCATGCTCGTGCCGAGTACCGCGGTGGAATCAATGGGACTCGGGGGCTTGCTGGGTGCGGCCGCGACGCGGCAAACTAGTCTGAGCCAGGGCGAAGGCGCGTAGTCGCTTCGCCCCTCCCTTCACCAGAGAACTCCAATGACCGAGCCCGCGGTAGCCGAAGGTCCCGTCCGCACGCCGGCCAAGACGTCGTTTTGGGAAGACGCGATCGACATCTTCCTCTCTCCCGCCGACGTTTTCCGCCGCGAGCAGCAGAAGAGCATCTGGCCGCCGCTGCTCTTCGTTGCCGTTGCCGTCGGCGTCATCTTCTTCGTGACGTTCAACACCCTCGAACCGATCTTCGACGCCGAATTCGCTCGCAACACCGCGAAGACGATGGCCGCCAATCCCAACGTCACGGCCGAGCAGATGGAGTTTGGAAAGAAGATCGGGATGAACATCGCCCGGTACGGCGTAGGGTTCATCATGTTGGTGACGATGGTCGTCCTGGGCGTCGTGACCTGGCTGCTCGGCAAGGTCGTCGGCTCAGTGGCTTCGCTTCACGACGGCCTCGTCATCGCCTCGTGGTCGTACTTTCCGCGCATCCTCGGCGCGATAGCCGGCGGCGTTCAGGGATTGGTCATGGACCCGGCGAAGCTGAACTCGCAACTCAGCATCACGCTGAGCCCCGCGCGCTTCATGGATCCGGCGACGACCAACCCGCTGCTCTACCAACTCGCCGGACGATTCGATCTCTTCACGATTTGGGTGACGATTCTGCTCGCCGTCGGCGTTGCGGTCCTCGGCAAAGTTTCGAAAGGCCGCGCCACTATCTTTGGGCTCTTGATCTGGTTCGTCGGCGGACTCTACGCGTTCCGAACGGCGTATCTGCAGATGTAACTGGCAACCGCAAGCGAAACGAGACGGGCCGGTGATTTCACCGGCCCGTCTCGGCCAGCGCATTAGTGGCCGGTTCGCGCAATGGTTTTGCCGGTGAAATTCTCGGTCGTGACCGAGTGGCCCTTCGACAAGGTTTGCACGTAGGCGACGAGCCGCCAGATCTGATCGTCGGCAATGCGTCCACCCCACGCCGGCATGCCGTCGGGCCGACCCTCGTAGATCGATTGATAGATGTTGCCCGCCGTTCCGCCGAAATGCATGCGGCTGTCCTGTAGACTCGGGCCCATCGCGCCGGATCCGTCGGCGCCGTGGCAGTCCATGCAGTTGTAGGCGATGAACAGCTTCGAGCCTTCGGCGATCCGCTGCGCGTTCCCTTCGAACGGGTTGACGAGCGACGCCAATCGTCCCTGAAGCGCGAGCCCCGGCTGGATGTGGTCCGGGTGCTCGACGAAGTACGTCGGCTGCGTCCCTTTTTGCGGGGGCGGCGACGGCGCTGGCGAAGTAGACTGCCGCGCGGCGTACGCGCCGACTCCGCCAAACGCGGCGGCGACGAGCATTCCCTGCACGAATGACGGAATGTGCATGAGCAATCTCTCAATCAGAGCGAGAAGACGAACAGCATGCCGCCCCAGGACGTGTAGCGCGCGAGGTCGGGGAGGGTCGTCCCGCGCTCGCGCACATCGAACGGCAGGTTGGCCGCGACATCACCTGCAATGAGCAGTCCCATGTCCCCGCCGATCCCGGCGTAGACCGCGACGTACTGCTTGCCGTCGGGGCCGGTGTACGTCATCGGCGCGCCGACGATGCCCGATCCGACCTTGAACTGATAGAGCACGGTCCCGTTGGTGGCGTCCACCGCCTTGAACCAGCCGTCCAGCGTGCCGTAGAAAACGACGTTGCCCGCGGTGGCCAGCGCGCCGCTCCACACGGGAAACGGCTCCTTTATGCCCCAGATCTTTTTGCCATGTACGGCGTCCCAGGCGATGAACTCTCCCTTGTATCCACCTGGTCCGCCCTTCTCCGGCGCGTTGCCGCCGATGTACGGCGTTCCGGCGATGTACATGACTTCTCGCCCCTCGAAGTCCATGCACAGGTTGTTCGTCGGCACGTAGAAGAGACCCGTCTTCGGCGAGAACGCGGCGGGTTGCTGATTCTTTCCACCCTCGAGCGACGGACAGATGTCTTTCACGTTCTTTCCCTGCGCCGTCGCCTTGTCGACGTTCACATTCGGGCGACCGGTCTTGAGGTCGACGCCCGACGACCAGTTCATCGGCACGAACGGTTGGGCGATCAACACCTCGCCGGTCGCGCGGTCCATCGTGTAGCCGAATCCGTTGCGATCGAAGTGGACGAGCGCTTTTCGGGTGCCGCCGCCCATCGGAAGATCGACGAGAATGTTCTCATTGACGGCGTCGTAGTCCCACATGTCGTGCGGCGTCGGCTGGAACGCCCATACCATCTCACCGGTATCCGGATCGCGCGCGATGATCGACGCGCTCCACTTGTTGTCACCGGGACGCTGATTGCCGTTCCACGGGCCGGGGTTGGACGTGCCGTGGTAGATGAGGTTCAACTCGGGATCGTACGAGATCCACCCCCAGACCACGGCGCCGCCGACCTTCCACGATTCGCCGGGCCAGGTCGAGACGCCGAGGTTCGCGCCGCGATCCTGCGGATAGAACGGTTTGAATCGTGCGCCGACTTTCATGTCGGCGTCCGGGCCGACGTTGTAGGCGCGCCAGAGCTCTTTTCCCGTGTTCAGATCGACCGCCGCGATCCATCCGCGGACACCCATCTCGCCGCCGCTCGACCCCACGATGACTTTGTTCTTCACGACGATGGGCGCCATGGTGATCGTCTCACCCCTGTTGATGTCGCCCATCTTGGTGCGCCAAAGCTCCGTCCCCGTGGCCGCGTCGACGGCGACGGTGTGTCCGTCGAGCAGGTTGTAGACGATCTTGCCGTCGGCGAATGCGGAGCCGCGATTCACGACGTCGCAGCACGCGATGCCGATCGCCGCCTGCGCGTTCTCGGGGCGGTACTTCCATTTGAGCGGAAAGCCGGGCTGCGTGAGATCCAGCGCGTACGCGACATTCGGGTACGGCGTGATGACGTACATCGTGTTGCCGACGACGAGCGGCTGTCCCTCGTGGCCGCGCAACACGCCGGTGGAGAAGGTCCACGAGACGTGGAGGTTCTTCGCGTTGGCCGGCGTGATTTGTGAGAGATTACTAAAGCGACTGTTGGCGTAGTCGCGGGCCGGCATGCTCCATTCGCCGTCCGATACGTTGGCCGGCGGTGGAGTGGCGATCGTCGCGCCGCTGACCGTCGCGTTTCCCGCTGCCGCCGGTGCGGCACCACGATCGGTGCACCCCACGATCGACGCCGTGACGATAACGACAAGCGCGGTGCAGCATCGCCCACTCGTTCGCATTGCGGACGTCCTTGGCAAGAATCAGGCGAAGATTATGACTCTAGTCTTCGGCTTGCGCGAGACGCTCGAAGTATTGGCGCTTGAATTCCTCGAGGACGCCGTCGGTGAACATCTCGTCGGCGATCGCCGCGATCTCCTCGGCGTCCCTCCATGCGGCGTGGAGCGCTTCGAGCTCGCCCGCCAGCGCGCGCCGCTCGATATCTTCGTTCGCCGCCATCTCGAGTGCGAGACGGTCTACGGCCGGCAGCCGGTAGAGGGGCGTCTGCTGGTCACTGCCCGTGCCGCCGTGTCCCCAAAACGATCGACTGGCCAGGTTCAGCGCGAGACGCTCGGCGAACGTGCCTTTGGGAGCGCCGTCGTCATGCGTCGGCGCGTCAGGAAAACGCCCCCATGACGTGCGCATCGCCAGCGACGCCACGCGCGAGAAGTAGCCTTCGGGGTCGCCCGCTTCGTCGAGCTTGGCGACGGCGTGGTTCAACTCTGATTGACTGGCGACGCCGAAGTTGAGAGTCGCGAGCATCTTGCCCGCCACGCGGAGCGCCGGCGACTCGGCGAGCGTCGCGACGCCCGTGTCATGATGAAGCTTGAGCTGCCACGGCGCGTCCTGCTCCGGCCGCACCAGCTCCGCCGCGCCGAGATGCGAGTAACGGACAATGACCGGATGGCCGAACTCGTCGGCCGTTCGAAGGAGGACGCCGCGCGAGCGACGGAAGGTTCGCATGCGCAGCACGGCGTCGTCGCTGAAGCCGACCGCGTGCGCGTAGTGTACGAGCGCGCCGGCGGTCGCTTTCGCGATCAGATTCGCGCCGCGAAGAAAGAGCCCGCGCTCAGCCTGATGCTCCGGCTCGATGCGCGCGAGTCGCGTTCCGTAGCGCCACGCCGCGATCTCCGGCAACAGCGCCGGTCCAATGCGAACGAGCTCGAAGCCGCCGCGAAAGCGCGCCAGGCCGATGTTGTCGGTGGACATCCGGAGGCGTGTGCCGCGGAACAGCCGCTCGGCCTGATCGATCGCCTCCCAGCGCTCCTCGAGCGGCGAGAGGTTCCATCGCCCGCATCGGGTGCAAATGACCCAGAGCCGACCCTTTTTCGGATCGAACGCCAACCGTCGGCCAACCGGGAAGGTCGACAGAAAGTGATTGGCGGAGAGATCCGAGTGACAAAACAGACAGGTCGTGTACACGGACGGGTCCTGGTGGACTAATCGCGCATCAGTTGATGATACGGCATAGCGGTCTCTGGTCCCAGGTCTCTGGTCTCAGGTGAACAATCCCTTACAGCTGAGACCGGGGACCAGTAGACCTGAGACCTAAACGCCTCCGAGCAACACCGATCCGGATTAATGCGACAAAAGCTGTCCATCGTTCAGCGGATCAGACCGGGGTTCGGCGTAATCACAGCCTTGATCGCCGTACGCTCCTCGACCGCGCGTAGCGCCTCGTTGGCGCTGCCAAGCGGGAACGAGCCGTTCACCATCTCGCGCCAGGGCTTCTTGTTTCCGTAGCGGGCCGTGAGTGCCGCGGCGCGGTGAAAGTGGTCGTACCGCGCGCCCCAGCAGCCTTTTACTTCGATGTGCTTCCGATTGAGCTGCCAATGCGGGTGGATGTCGATCGGGCCGTTATCGGTGTATTGCCCGCAGACGATCACACGGCCACCGTCGCGCACCAAATCGAGCGCCTGTTTGACCGCTTCGGGAGCGCCGCTCGCCTCGATGACGGCGTCAACACCGCGGCCGCCCGTGACCCGACGCACGGCTTCCAGGCGTTCTTGCGGCAACACGTCGAGACCGAGGGTTGCCGTCGCACCCATGCGGCGCGCGAATTCGAGGCGATCGTTCGGCGCTCCGACGGCGATCAACTCTCCCGCACCCGAGAGCGACGCGAATGCGACACATGACTGGCCCACCGGCCCGACGCCGAGCACCGCGACGGACTCGCCAAGCTTGAGCTCGGTCATGTCCACCGCATGAAGGGCGGTCACGAGTCCGCAGCCGCCGCCGATAAATGTGTCGGGACTGAGATCGGCCGGCAGCTTCACCATTTTCACACCGGGCTTCATCCAAATCGCCTCAGCCCAGCCACCGAGCAGTCCTTCGTTGGCGCTATAGCTGATACCGTAGACGCGTCGTTTGGAGCAACGAGTCGGCTGACGGGCGACGAGACAGTAGTAGCAGTTGTTGCAG
Organism: Gemmatimonadaceae bacterium; assembly: GCA_035554995.1. Lineage (GTDB taxonomy): Bacteria > Gemmatimonadota > Gemmatimonadetes > Gemmatimonadales > Gemmatimonadaceae > JAQBQB01. The sequence goes on along the minus strand of DATMHK010000030.1, from coordinate 8,869 downwards.
GTCTCGTGGACGTCGAGGAAGGTGACGACGTCGCCTTCCTTGATAGGCGCGCCCTCGATGTCGGCGAGCTTGCCTCGCGCCGCTTCAACGACGCCGACGGAGACGTGGCCGGGGATGATCGGGAATGGGACGTCGAGGCGGCCGTGGTGGAGGTGGACGTCGGTTCCGCAGACCTCCGAATAGAGCGTCCGGAGCAGCGCTGCCCCGGGTTCGAGGTTCGGAGCTGCAACGTCCCGGACTTCCAAGGGCTGGCCGGGGCCAGTCATGACGGCGGCTTGGTAGGTTGTCAGGCTGTCATCCTCGAGGCGAGCAAAGCAAGCGAAGGGGATCTACGCTAACAGTAAAAAGAGGCCGGCCCCTCAACCAAGAGAGTAGATCCTCCGGCCGCTACGCGGCCAGAGGATGACTGCGACCTGTCAACGCTCGAATGTGGCCCTTACGTATCTTGTGTGGCGTACTCAGGCCTCATCATCCCTACCACAGCAGGATTCGCTATGCAACGATCCCGTGTCATCACCGCCCTTGCCGGCAGTGCGATGGCGGCTGTTCTTGCAGCACCGGTCAACGCTCAGGGCTTGGACTCGAGCGTGACCTCGGCGTTCAAATGGCGTCAAATCGGCCCCTCGAACTTCATGGGCCGAGTGTCCGACGTGCAGGGCATCCCCGGTCCATCCAAGACGTTGTATGTCGCCGCCGCGGGCGGTGGCATCTGGAAGTCCGGAAACAACGGCATCACCTGGCGTCCGATCTTCGACGATAAGGACGTCGCGGCGTTCGGGATGCTGGCGATCGCGCCGTCGGACACGAACATCGTGTACGCGGGCACCGGTGAGCCGAACTCGCGCAACACGATCGAGCCGGGCAACGGGATGTACAAGTCGACCGATGGCGGCGCACACTGGACGCACATCGGCCTGACGAACTCGCAGCACATCGGCCGCATCGTCGTCGATCCGCGCAACGCGAACACGGTGTACGTCGCGTCGCTCGGTCCGGCGTGGAAGTCGGGCGGTGAGCGCGGTCTCTACAAGACCACCGACGGCGGCACGAGTTGGAAGCTGATCAAGGCCCCCGCGAACGACAAAACCGGTGCTATAGATGTCGCGATCGACCCTTCGAATCCCGACATCCTCTACATGTCGATGTGGGAGCGCTACCGCACGCCGTACTCGCTCAACTCGGGCGGCCTTGGCTCCGGCCTCTTCAAGTCGACCGATGCCGGCAACACGTGGACCGAGATCAAGGGCGGCGGCTACCCGGAAGGCCCAAAGGGACGCATCGGCATCGCGATCTCACGCAGCAATCCGCAGATCGTCTACGCGCTGACCGAAGCGGTCTCAGTTGAACCGGGGCCGGTCAAGTTTCAGCGCGGCCCGCCGGGGAACGGCCTCTATCGCTCGGCCGATGGTGGCAAGACGTGGCAGCACATGAACAACATCGACACGCGTCCGTTCTATTACTCGCAAGTGCGCGTCGATCCCAAGAACCCGGATCGCGTCTATTTCTCGTCGACGGATCTTCAGGTCTCGAACGACGGCGGCAAGACGAACATGAACGCGGCGCAGAGCGTGCACGTCGACGACCACGCGCTGTGGATCGATCCGAACGATCCCGAACGTTGGGTGCTCGGGATGGACGGCGGCATCGCCATCACCTACGACCGCGGCGGCAACTTTTGGTATCCGCGCAACTTGCCGATCGGTCAGTTCTACGACGCGAGCTTCGACTACGCGATTCCGTACAACGTCTGCTCCGGCGCGCAGGACAACGGCGCATGGTGCGGACCGAGCAAGCGTCGCACGACGCCGGGCAACAATACGTACTGGTTCACGATCTCGGGCGGCGATGGATTCTATACGGCGCAGGACCCGACAGACCCCAACATGGTGTGGGGCTCGAGCCAAAATGCCGGAATCCAGCAGACGAATCTCAAGACGGGTGAGCGCGGCCGGGTGAACAAGCCGGCGTGGAACGATCGCTATCGCATGTGGGAGGATTCGATCGCTGTCGTGCGTGGCGATCCGCTCAAGCCGGTGACACCCGACGTGCAACGCCGGATCGACGCCTTCAGGGTCGTGCAAAAGAAGGATAGTGCCGATCTGCAAATCCGATACAACTGGGAGTCGCCGTACTTCCTCTCGCCGCACAACCCCCAAGTTTTCTATTTGGGCGGTAGCCGAGTTTTGAAATCTCTAAAGCGTGGTGAAGACCTCTTCCCGATCTCGCCCGATCTCTCGGTCAAGACCGATCCGGCACAGGAGAAGGCCCGTCTCGCGCGAATCGATACGGTCGAGAAGTACACGGGCGGCATCACGCTCGACCTCACCGGCGCGGAAGCGTACGGCACGGTGGTCGCCCTCCAAGAGTCGCCGATCAAGCCCGGCTTCCTCCTCGCCGGGACGGACGACGGCAATCTCTGGCTGACGCACAACGACGGCGGGGCGTGGGAGAATCTGACGCCCAAGCTCGCCGCGGTGGGCTTCCCGTGGGACACATACATCGTTCGCGTGGAGCCGAGCCACTTCGACACACTCACGTTCTACGTGGCGGCGGAGAGCCATCGGTGGAACGACTTTAAGCCGTATCTCGCGGTAACGAACGACGGCGGCAAGACGTTCAAGTCGATCGTCAACAACCTGCCGACGTCGAGCCCGCAGGATTATCTGCACGTGATCCGCGAGGATCCGCACAACCGCGACCTGCTGTTCGTCGGCAGCTCGCGCACGGCGTATGTCTCGATCGATCGCGGCCAGACGTGGAGCCGGCTGTCGGCGAATCTGCCGACCGTGCCGGTGTTCGATCTGCAGATTCATCCGCGCGATCACGAGATGATCGCGGCGACGCACGGCCGCAGTTTGTGGGTCGTGGACATCGCCGCGCTCGAGCAGATGACGCCGAAAGTGATCGCGCAGAACACGTACCTGTTCAAGCCGAAGACGGCGTATCAGTGGGGCGAAGGCCCGCAGCTCAACCTTCCGGGCAACGGTTATGCACAGGCCGAGATGACATATGCGAACCCGCCGTTCGGCGCGGATATCGTCTATCGTCTCGCGGCGGGCGCGCCGGGCAACGTGCGACTGGTCGTCTCCGATGTTGCCGGCGACACGTTGGCGAGCCTCAACGCCCCGGGCGGCGCCGGCGTGCATCACGCGACTTGGAACTTCCAGATGCAGCGTCCGCGCACGGTTGCCGAGCTTTCGCCGTCGCAGCGTCGCGACAGCATTCTGCTTCGCGCTCGCGCGCCACAGGTGCTCGACTCGCTGCAGAAGGCCGGTTATGACACCGCGGCGATTCGCGTCGTGCGTCAGCAGGTTGCGGTGATGACGAATCCGCAGCAGGCCGCTGGTTTGGCGGCCGGCGGACGCGGTGGCGGCGGCGGTGGTGGTCGCGGCGGCGGCGCTGGCGGTCAGGCATGCGAGCACCCGACGACGCAGTGGGAAACCTTCTGCGCGCGTCCCGCCGAGTCGGCGGGTGGTCGCCGCGGTGGTGGCGGCGGCGGCGGTGCCGGCCTCGATTCGGCGACCGCGGCGTTGTTCGCCGCCGGCGCGGGCCGCGGCGGCGCTGCTGCTCCGGCAGCGGGTGGTCGTGGCGGACGCGGTGGACGCGGCGGCGGCGCGACTGGTGACGCCGCACTCGATCCGATCGGCCGCATCTGGGCCTTGATCGGGATGAATCCACCCTCGGTCGGCGGTCGTGGCGGCGGTGGTGGCGGCTTCGGTGGCGCCGGCGGTGGTCTCGCCAACACGGGCGACTATCTCGTCACGATGGTCGTCGGGGGGCAATCGTACCGGCAAACGTTCCGCGTCGAGCGGGTGAGCGGCAGCGACTCGGAAGGGCCGCAGTTCGGCGGCGACGACGACCATGATCAGCTGGGTCGGTTCACACCGAAGGCAAAGAAGAACAAGTAACCAGTTGTCTGAACCGAACACGAACGGCAGCGCATCTCGCGCTGCCGTTCGTGTTTTTGCAGCTTAGAGTCCCTTCATCAAGCCCTCAATGAACCTCTCACGTCTCGTCGTCATCGCAGCTTGTGTGCTCTCCGCATGCACCAGCGCGTCGAAGTCGACGTACGACCTGGTTATTGCCGGCGGCCGCGTCATCGATCCTGAGTCGAAGCTGGACGGCGTCCGCAACATCGGCATTCGTGGCGGCCGGATAGAAGCGATCTCGGAACAGCCACTGACCGGCGCACGGACCATCGATGCGAAAGGGCTGATCGTAGCTCCGGGATTCATCGACCTGCACGAGCACGGACAGAACGAAGAATCGTACGCGTTAATGGTTCGGGACGGCGTGACGTCCGCGCTCGAGCTCGAGGTCGGCACCGGCGATGTCGCGAAGTGGTACGCCGACCACGCGGCTGGGCAGATCGTCAACTACGGCGTGAGCATCGGTCACATCAAGGCGCGGATGAAAGTGCTGAACGATCCAGGCACCGCGTTGCTGCCGGCCGGAATCGGCGGAAGCGGAGCTGCATCCGAAGCGCAGATCGCGGAGATGGAATCGATCCTCAAGAAAGGTCTGGACGAAGGCGCGGTGGCGGTGGGGTTTGGCAGCGCGTACACACCCGGCGCGACGATGGCCGAGATCGAGCGAATGTTTCGTGTCGCGGCGGCGGGGAACGCGTCGTCGCACATTCACATGCGCAACGGTGTTGCCGGACTGGATTCGACAATCGCGGCTGCGGCAGCCGCAAAGGCCAAACTCCACATCGTGCACGTCAACTCGAGCGGCGACACCGCCCTCGTGCCGTTCCTCCAACGCATTCAGGCAGCGCGCGATCGAGGTCAGGACGTGACGACCGAGGCGTATCCGTACGGCGCGGGGATGACGGAGATCCAGTCGGCGCTCTTCGACGACTGGAAGACCTGGCCTGACGCGAAATTCCAGTTGCATCAACTCGTGTCGACCGGCGAGCGCTTGACGCGTAAGACCTTCGAGGAGGCGCGCAAGAAAGGCGGAACGGTGATCATCCACGGCCGAACCGAGGAGCAGACGCGCGCCGCGATCGTCAGTCCGCTCACGATGATCGCGAGTGACGGGTTCATCGAGAATGGCCGCGGCCATCCGCGAACATCCGGGAGTTACTCCAAGGTGCTCGGGAAGTACGTTCGCGACGAGCACGCACTGCCGCTCGTCGACGCGATTCGCAAGATGACGCTCATGCCCGCGCAGCGGCTCGAGGCTCGCGTTCCGGCGATGCTGAACAAGGGACGGGTGAAGGTCGGCGCCGACGCGGATCTCACGATTTTCGATCCGGCGACAGTGATCGACAAATCGACGTACGAGGACGCGACGATCGCCGCCGCGGGGATTCCGTTCGTCGTCGTTGGTGGTCAGGTCGTGGTCGACAGCGGCAAAGTGACGAGCGCGCGGCCGGGTCGCGCGATCAGGGCACCCGTCAAGTCCTGATCGCGCGACCGAGCGAAGAACTAGCCGGCTACCGCCGCTCCGACGACACGCCGATACAGATTCAAATACTTCTCGGCCGACCGCTCCCATCCGAAGTCGCGCGCCATCGCCTCACGCACCATGACCAGCCAACCGTCCGGATCCTCGAACTGGTCGATCGCGCGCATCGCGGCGCGCATGAAATCTTCCGGCGTGTAGTCGTCGAACAAAAAGCCGGTCGCGCCGTCCTCGATCGTGTCGGCCAAGCCGCCGACGCGTCTCGCGACAGGAATGGTCCCGTACCGCTGCGCGCGCATCTGGGTGAGACCGCACGGCTCGTACAATGACGGCATCAAGCAGATATCGGCGCCGGCGAGCAGCTTGTGCTCGAGCTCCTCGGTGAACTTGAGCTGCACCGAGATCCGGTTCGGCGCCCGCTCGGCGATCGCCGTGAGCGCCTGTTCGTAGCGCGGCTCTCCCGCGCCAAGGAACAGGAACTGGGCGTCGAGCGCGAAGTAGCTCGGATCGCCGAGGATGAGATCGAGTCCCTTCTGCGACACCATTCGCGCGCTCATCGCGACGATCGGCATCTCGTCCGTCGGGCGCAGTCCCGTCTCGAGCTGAAGGGCTTCTCGGCAGTCTAGTTTGCCTTGCAGGTTTTTTGCCGAGTATGTCGATGCGAGGATCGGATCGGCCGAGGGATCCCAGACTTGCTGGTCAATGCCGTTCGTGATTCCGACGAAGCGATCGCGCAGCTGAACGAACACGCCGTCGAGTCCGAAGCCGCCGGCCGCGGTGCGTAGCTCGTGCGCATGCGTGGGACTGACGGTGGTCACGGCATCGGCGAAGACCAGCCCACCCTTGAGCACATTCACATGGCCGTACCACTCGAGCTGCCTCCAGTTGAACAGCGACGCGCGGAGGCCGAGATCCGCCATGGTCGCCGGCGGAAAGTGTCCTTGATAGCCGGCGTTGTGCACCGTGAGCACGACCTTTGTCCGGCGCGCCACCTCGGTGGCGGCGAGGGTCGTGCGGAGAAAGACCGGCGCGAGCGCCGTGTGCCAGTCGTGAACGTGCAGCAACACCGGATTCTTCCCGGCGATGCGCGACAGCGACGCGATTGCCGCCATCGAGAAGCAGGCGTACCGACGGGCGTTGTCGAGATAATCGCTGCCGGGCGGGCCGTAGATGTACGACCGCGCGAAATACTCCTCGCTCTCTACGAAGTAGACTTTTACGTGAGCGAGCGTGTCGTCCGGGGCTGAAACGAGTCGCCAAAGACGAACGGTCTCATGGCGCGGTCCCACTTGTACGCGAAACGCCGGGCCGACGGGCTCGATGCTCGGCGCATTGTTACGCGCCGTGTCGTAGAGCGGCATGACGATCGACGTCGGGAGCCCGGACGCGGCTTGAAAGCGCGCGAGACTGTTTACCGCTTCGCCAAGGCCGCCGCTTCGCGCGAATGGAGCCAGCTCGCCCGCGACGTGGACCACATGGACGTTCTCGCCGCTGGGCCAACGTAGCGGATGTTCCGGCGGCGCGCTCGCCGCCTTACGACTCGGCTCGGCCGCCGGCGTGGAAAGCCGAGATTCGCGCGCTGCATCGGTCGCCATGCTGAGAGATTGCACGGGCCGGGATGCGGCGGCAAGGGACCCTCATCTCGGCCACGTTACCGATTCATCCAGTACGCCAACTTTATCAGGAATGTGTTCTCTGGATGCAGGCTGAACAGGTCACGATAGTCCTGCGACCACGATTGATTCATGTTGGTGTTCGCCGGACCGTCTCGTCCGTGTGCCCAGACGAGGAACAGCGTCGAGCCCGGCCGATATTCCCAGCGGACCACCGAGTTCGTTCGCAACTGCGCCGCCTTGAACGACATGGACGTGGCCGTATCGACCGCGTATGCCTTGAAGCGATCGTCGTACGCCGCGGCGCGAGGATTGGCGCTCAGCTCACGGACGTCGGAGTATTGACCCGTCGACACGAACGGCTGGCCGTAGAACTCGAAGGTGAGATTCGGCGTCATCGTGTAGGTGACGCGCGTGCTCATCGAGACCGTGCGCTGGTCGAGGTGGGCGAAGGTGTAGTGCGTCACACCGGTCGCGCTGTCGGTGAAGTTGCCGAACCACTGGGTGTTGGGGTGATCGCGCGTGATGCCAGGGCTGAAAGAAAGCTGCAGGCTCGACGACGGATGGATGTTGACGTACGGACTGAACGATGCGCCCTGGGATTTGCCGCCGTCGTTGAACCACAAATTCACCCACAGGCCGGCGGAAACCATCTGGCGGCCGTCGGTGTTGATCCCGCCCCACGGCGAGAACGACCTCGATTGGCGAAGGACAGGACCGCCGCGCGTGCATCGGTCGCAATAGCTCGGCGTGAGTTTGCCGACCGTGCCGCCGAGGTGCGCGTCCCAGTTGTTCATGAAACCCATATGGCCGTTCACGTTCAGGGCGTTCTCGAGACGCGTGCCCGAGGTGTTCCACGTCTCCCAGTGGTTGCCGTTGAACTGCATCCATCGAGCGAAGCCGCGAGCGCTCTGGAAGGTGAGCGCGCCCCACGTGCTCCAATCCGTGACGTCCGCGCGGCGGAGGTAGCCGATGTCGTTGACCTCGAAGCCGGCCGACTGACGGATGACGCTCGTCTCGAAGCGGGTGATGCCGCCGCCATACTTGCCGAACTTGAGCTGCGCCGCGTAGCCGCCGAGCGACGTTCGGCTCGAATCGAGTGCGAGCTTGTCGTCCGGCTGCTGGAAGTAGTGGCCGGAGCTCTGCTGCGTGGCGAGAATCGCCTGCTTCGATCCGGCAACGTAGGAGCCCGCGAATTGTCCCGACAGCTCGAAGCGGCCAGCGCCGAACCGGTTGCGGAACGTCGCGCCGCTGGTGTACGCGTCGCGATGCATGTACGGGGACGTCACGGTATCGAGCGAGCGGTTCACGGCGGTCGCGATGACACTGAAGCCGGCTTCACCGCCGCGCAGGTCTTGTTGCGCGCGCAGCACGCTGTAGTTGGCGAGCGGCTCGACGGTGTTCGTCGGCCCCTTCACGCGCTCGGTGACGGCGTCGAGCAATCCGAACGAGAATCCCGACGCTGTTCGGCCGGTGAGCTTGGTGGCCGTCGCGATCGGCGTCGCGGTGGCGGTGGTCGCGTCGCCATACAAGCCGCGGAGAGTCGGCGAGCGGCCGATGCGGCGAGAATAGAACAATCCTTCGTTCGTGCTGCAGTCGACGACGATGTAGCAGTTGAGCTGAAAGCGATACAGTCCCGTGCCCTCGACAAAGAACGGGCGCTGCTCGGCGAAGAAGGTCTCGAAGGCGGTGAGATTCACGACGGCGGGATCTGCTTCGACCTGGCCGAAATCCGGGTTCACCGTCGCGTCCAGCGTGACGTTCGGGGTGATGCCGAGCTTGAGATCGCCACCGACACTCATCTGCTGCGCCCGCTCGAACCGCGAATTCGGCATCGCGCGCTGGAC
>DATMHK010000029.1:0-14398 GCA_035554995.1 Gemmatimonadaceae bacterium | reverse complement strand
GAGCCAGACTCTCGGCGAATCGCCGCGCGTCGCCTCGAGATTCACGCCACGGCGCCGGAGTACTGGCGCGCGCACGACCCCTCCACCGCTCGACCAGCGTCCAACGAGAACGACCAGCGCCATGACCACGCCGATGCCGAGCCAGACCACACGCGACCTCCCCGCGAACAACAGCAGGGTGGCGAGCGTCGGAATCAGCAGGCCCGCGAGGGGCGCGGCCCAACGGCCGCCGAACGCGGAGAACTCGAACGGATGCTCCCGGACGCCGAACCCGAGCCCGTTCAGGATCTCGGCGCAGTACGCTCGCGCCTCGGCGATCTCGTGGCTTCCCGTGGCGCGCGAGACGGCGCCAAGCCTGGCGAGATGCGCCGACGCGGCCACTCTAGGCGGCGACCAGCTCCGCGCTCTGCATCAGGTTCGCGACATTCCCGAGCTGCTCACCGGCGAGCGGCATCAGCGGAGCGCGCACCGGCCCGCCGACGAGGCCAACGCGATCCATCGCCGCTTTCACCCCGGGCACACCAAGATCACCGACGATCTTCGAGCCGAGCGGCGCTAGCCGCGACTGCGCCGCCGTCGCGGCGGACTCGTCGACCCGCTGATGTGCCTCGAAGACGTCGAGCGAGAGGGTCGGCGCGAACAGTGCGGCCGCCAGGATACCACCCCGCGCGCCCGCCTGAAGGGCGCCGTGGAATGTGGTCGCGTTTCCGGTCAGCACGGTGAACGCGTCCGACTGCGACTTGAGATAGCCGCCGAGAATCTCGAGGTTGCCCGAGCTGTCCTTGATCCCGGCGATGTTGGGATGCCGCGCCAGCTCGGCGACGAGAGCCGCCGACAGTGCGAAGTGCATGTACTTCGGAATCGAGTAGAGCACGACCGGAACGGGGCTCGCGTCGGCGACGCGCAGGTAGTGCGCGCGCAGCGCCGCGTCGTTCATCGCCGAACCGTAATAGTGCGGAGCCACGACCAGCACGCCGTCCGCTCCGCGCGACGCTGCGTCCCGCGTGAGCCCGAGGCAAGTGCGCGTCGACTCCGCGCCGGTGCCGATCAGCAGGACCTTGTCGCGCGGCACCATCTCGCGTGCCGTGTCGATGAGCGCCGAACGCTCGTCGTTATCGAGCAGCGCCGCTTCGCCGGTCGACCCGGTCACGACGATGCCGTGCAGGCCGGCGGCGAGATGCGCGCGAATGTTCGCCGCGAAGCTCGCGACATCCACCTCACCCGATTCCCGGTAGAACGTGGTGACGACCGGGGCGAAGACTCCCTGAAGCTTCATGATTGTGCCAAAAAGTCGAATGAGCCGCTTTGGAGACCGTCGAGCTCCGTCGAAGGGGGGGCCTCCGCGGGCGCCTCTTCGACGACGACTTCATTCTCGGCGACGGATTGCGAGAACATCCTCAGTTTGAGCTCGAAGTCGGACGGGTTGCTGGCAGCGGCCTTTGCCGTCTCGAAAGTTACGGTGCCGGCGGCCACAAGGTCAGCCAGGCACTGGTCGAAGCTCTGCATCCCGTACTGCTCCCGGCCCTCGACGATGAAGTCCCGGATCTCGGCGATGTTCTTCCCGTCGAGGATCAAGTCCTTGATCGCCGGGGTGTTGATCATGATTTCGGCGGCCACCGCGCGGCCCTTCCCGGTTTTCGTGGGCAGAAGCCGCTGGGAGATGACCGCGTAGAGCGACTCGGCGAGACGGATCCGGATGACTTCCTGCTCCTCCGGCGGGAACATGGCGACGATGCGGAGAATGGTGCTCTGGGCATCCGGGGTGTGGAGGGTCGACATGAGCAGGTGGCCGGTCTCGGCCGCCTTGATCGCGGTGTCCACCGTCTCGGCGTCGCGCATTTCGCCGATCATGATGACGTCAGGGTCCTGACGCAGCGCGGCGCGCAGTCCCATCTTGAAATCGGACGTGTCGGAACCGACCTCGCGCTGCGTGATCGACGACTTGCTGTCGCGGTGCAGGAACTCGATCGGATTCTCGAGGGTGAGAATGTGCCGGTTTTCGCGCTGATTGATGTAGTTGATCAGCGCCGCCATCGTGCTCGACTTGCCCGAGCCGGTCACGCCGGTGACGAGGATCATGCCGCGCTCGACGGAGGCGATCCTCGCCAGCACGGGTGGAAGGCCGAGCTTGTCGAACGTCGGCACCTCCCACGGGATGACGCGCATGATGATCGAGAACGATCCGCGCTGCCTCATGATGTTGACGCGGAATCGCCCGATGCCGGGCGCCGCCCAGGAGCAGTCGTAGTCGAGGATCGTGTCGATCCGCTTCTTGTCGTCCTCATTGCTCATGAGGTGGAGCGCGATCTGCTTGGTCTGTTCCGGCGAGAGTGCCTGCTTGGTAAGCGGCACCAGCTCGCCGTGGACACGCGCGCGGAAGACGTCGCCCGCCTTGATGTGCAGGTCCGACGCGCCGCGGTCTACTGCCGCCTTGATGATCTTTTCCATGGAGTCAGTATCCAGCCTGTTTATTGACCACGTTTCGCAGCGGCTCTCCTCTGGAGTATCGGCTCCAGTTGTCGAGAAAGAGATCCAACTGCCGCGGCCAAAACCGGCCTGGCGAAACTGGGGAGACGTGCGGGGTGAGAAGGACCTGCCGGAGCTTCCACAGGTCACTGGTAGGTGCGAGTGGCTCCTGGCGAAAGACGTCGAGAACCGCGCCGCGCAACCGACCATTTTTCAGCCGGGCAGCGAGCGCCTCCTCATCGACCAGAGCCCCGCGAGCCACGTTCACCACAATCGCCGTCCGAGGGAGCAGATCGAGGCGCTCGGCCGTGAGCAGGCCATCCGTTTCGGCGGTCTGGGGCGCCGCCAGGACGACGACGTCGTGGTTCGGCAGCTCTGCGTCCAGGTCGTCGAGGCCGATCGCGCGCTCGAACCCTGCCGGCGGACCCAACCCTACGCGACGCCGGACGCCAGTGCACCGCGCGCCGAGGGCCGTCAATCGTTCTCCAATCGCCCCGCCGATCCCGCCGACGCCGACGATCAGCGCACGGACGCTATCCACCTCACGCAGTACCGAGTCTATCGCCACGAACGGCGCCTTGTCCCATTCGATTCGCCGCTGCTGGTCGAGCGCGATGTCCAATCCTCGCAGAAAGTGCAGCACCCCGGCGACGACATACTCGGCGATCGGAATCGCGTGGATGCCGGCCGAGTTCGTGAAAGAGACGTCGCTCTCGACCATCTCGCGATAAAGCGCGGTGCCGACCCCGGCGGCCGCCGAGTGTGCCCATCGAAGCCGCTGAGCTTCAAGGAAGAGGAGCCGCGGAATGCCGAAGCCGTAATACGCCTCAGCGCCACGGATCGCCGTCATCACCTCATCGCTCGGCCGTGGAGGCCCGTCACCATCCGAGCTCGTCTCGGATTTGATGATGCAGACTGTCCAGCCCTCGGGTGCCCCGGCTCTGATTCGCCGCTCGCCTTCGGTCGTGAGCGCCCAATTCTTCGAACGTGCGGCAAGATCGACGACGAGCAAGCGCTCGCCGGGGCTGTCAGCCTCCATGGACACTCAACACATCTCCTCGCGACAGCAGACGATCGGCGATCGTCTCGAATTGGATGGCCGGACCGACCAATCGAAGCTCGAACGTCCGGTCGTCGGCGTGATCGAACGTCTCGCACGAAGCGATGTGGAGCCCATGGGCGGTGAGTACTTCGCGAAGGTCGGCGAGGGGCATACCGGGCCGCGCCCTGATTGTGAATGCAACGACGCGGCGCATTCGCCTGACACGATTCTCGACGCGCGTCAGCCAGGCAAGAACAACCATGACCAGCACCCCTGACCCGGCCGCTTCCACGTAAAAGCCGGCCCCGATCGCGATCCCGATCGCGGCGACCACCCAGATCGTCGCCGCCGACGTCAGTCCGGTGATCGTGCCGCCGCCTTGCATGATCGTACCGGCACCGATGAAGCCGATTCCGGAGACGATCTGCGCCGCGATGCGCGCCGGATCGCCAACACGCTCTCCGCCGATCAGGCCGATGCGAATCGAGACGTCACTCAGCAGAGCGGCGCCGACGCAGATGAGGATGTTGGTGCGAAGTCCGGCTGGTTTTGCCTTGATCTCGCGCTCGAGTCCAATGGCACCGCCGAGCACGACGGCGAGCATGAGCTTGAGAAGAAGGTCGAATCGGAGGACGGCGTTGAGATCCGACCAGGACGGGGCGTCGGCGGCGTGCGCGAGGACGGCCGCGATGGCCGCCGCCGTCGCCACGAAGGGCGCGCTCATCGCCAGGCCTGAGCGCGCCGGCGACGAGACTCAGCGCATGTCGAGGTCGCGAATGTCACCCGGCGACGTGTCGGGAGACGAATCGCCGTAGCTGATGCTTCGTGCTTGTTCCTCGAGCTGAGCAATCGACGCTTCATCCGGCTCGGTCGGTGTCGCGAAGTGACGGAACACGGTCCCGCCGCACTTCTCGCATTTCACGGCGTCAGGGACCGCCTGATCGTAGAACTTTTCGTTGCCACAGGTCAGGCACACCAGCGTGACGAGACCTCGAGGCCCCGCCTCTCTTCTCCCTTCTCCACCCGCTCGTTGCGACCCTGCCATGATCCCACTCGTGTTGAGGCTGCGAGCGAGAGTTGCAAGAGCCATGCGGTAAACCGGGATCTGGCGACCTCGACGAGTATTCTAGTCGTTGCCGGCAATTGGAGCGAGGCGCGCTTGGTACAGGTCAGAAGGCCTCGCGTTGGGAACGGCCGCGGGCTAACGCGGACACGGACGGGCTAACGCGGTCTCGGGCTGGCTTTGCGGCGCCACGAGCCGAGAACAATTGGTGACTACCTCAGGACGCTTCGGGCGCAGAAGCATCCCGCGGCAGTTCCCAAGAAAGAACTGCGGTGTTTGCGCGCGACGCCTAAGCAGGCGAGTCCTGGCATCCCGACACCGCGTTAGCCCGTTGTGTCCGCGTTAGCCCGCGGCCGTTCCATCGTTAGCTCGTACGCGCAGTACCAAGCCGCCCAAGGCACGGCTACGGAAAACTCGGCCGCTGCAGCGCCTCGAACACGACCTGCATCCCGATCAGCCCGAGCGGGATCAACAAGCCAATGGCGCGACGGCGCGACTCGACGGGTAGAGACCTGCGATAGACCAGCCAACACACCACGACCAGCAGCGATTCCACGACCAGATCCCATCCGGGCCGCGAGTAAAGTCCGAGGCCGACCATCGGACCTCCCGGCCACGTCGGCTTGATCCCGGTGATGTAGTCCGCCGGCCAGTGCGACGCATACGCGAGCCAGACGATGAGCGCGTCGGCGGCGTTCTTTGACCACAGCCAGTACAGCAGCCCGCACACCGTCGCGCCGAGTACGACGGACACGAGCGAGTGCGAGATGTTGGAGTTGGCGTGGTGAACGACGTGGGAGAACGAGTCGATCCAGTCCGGCGCGAATGCGACCGGAACAAGCAGCGCGATCGGAACGCGCGGGCGTTTGCCTTTCAGCAACGCCGCGATCGCGGCGTGCCCCACGTACACTCAGCGCGTCCGTCGCAGCAGGCGGTCGAGCACGGCGAGCCAGAGCCACGGCGCAAGCAACGCGACGCCAACAATGACGCGGGCGGCGAATCCCTGAATGCCCGCCGGCGGCCCGACGATCATGCCGAGCGCTCGTTCAGTACGGCCGCGCCTGTCCGCTGCGCTTCTGAGCGCACTCCTCGCAGAGCGTTGCGCTCGCGTTGAGGCGCGCGCCGCAGCTACCGCAGAGACTGAAGACGCGGACGCCGTTCGGTGTGACCTCGCGATGGATCGGTGCCGCGTAGCTCGACAAGTGCACGTGCAACGGGATCAACAGCGGCGGCCGTGGTGGCCGTCCGAAGTTCCAAGCTTTGATCCGCGCGATGAGACGACGTAAAAACTGCATCGGTGACCCGGATAGTCTTACTTGCTGAAAATGCACGGCGCATGCCGCTTGGCGCGATGGGCAGAAATGCCCCGTCAAAGGCCCATCCGGTCCCGCACGGCGTCCATCGTCTCGCGCGCCAGCCGCCGGCATCGATCGGCGCCCGCCACGAGGGCATCATCGATCATTTTTGGGTTCGCCGCAAGCTCAGCAGCACGGGTGCGGATCGGTACGAGCTCCAGTTCCATGGAGTCGGCCAGCACTTTCTTGCAGTCGATGCAACCCCAGCCGGCCGTCGTGCACTGCTTGGCCACATGCTCGACCGTCGCCACCGGGCTGAACGCCTTGTGGAGGTGATAGATGTTACAGACCTCCGGGGTCCCCGGGTCGGTCTTCTTGATGCGTTTGGGATCAGTGACGGCCGGGCGCAACTTGTTCCAGATCTCCTCGCGCGTCTCGAGCAAGCCGATGGTATTGCCCATCGACTTCGACATCTTCGCTTTGCCGTCGAGCCCCATGATGCGCCGCGTGGGCGTCAGCAACGCTTCGGGCTCAGGGAAGAACTGCTCGCGCTCATCGGCGCCGTCTTCCGTCTTGTTGCCGGTCAATCGCCCGAACAGCGAATTCCATCGACGCGAGCAGACGCGTGACAGCTCGAGGTGCTGGACCTGGTCCTCGCCTACCGGAACGAGGTTCGCGCGATAGAGCAGGATGTCCGCCGCCTGCAAAACCGGATAGTTCAGAATCCCGGCGTTGACGCTTTCCTGTCGCGCCGACTTCTCCTTGAACTGCGTCTGTCGCTCGAGCTCACCGAGCGGCGTGATGGTGTTGAGAATCCACGCCAGCTCCGTATGTTCCGGGACCTGCGACTGCACGAACACCGAACAGACGTTCGGATCGAGCCCCGCGGCGAGCAGTGAAACCGCCATCGCATGTCGCCGCGTGCGGAGCTGTTCCGGCTCGTAGACGACGGTGATCGCGTGGTAGTCGACGATACAAAAAATCGAATCGTACTCGTGCTGCAGCCGAGCCCAGTTCTTGACCGCTCCGAGGTAGTTCCCGATGTGGAGCTCCCCGGACGGTTGAATTCCACTGAAAATCCGTGACATCCGGTCAACATAACAGCGCCCGGGCGCTGCTGGCGACATGCGTCGCCGCCGCCGCTCGCGCCGCCGAAATAATTCGAGAGGGCGCCGCGCGACGAAGCTCACTCACCTGGGAAACCAAGTCCGCGACTGACTTTGTGAGCGACGTCGATCGCGACGCCGAACGAGTGATCACCGCGACGGTCGCCGAGCGTCATGCCGACGCGCGCATTCTCGGCGAGGAGCTGTCGCCGTCGGAACCCATCGGCGATGGACTCGTGTTCGTCGCGGACCCGTTGGACGGGACGACGAATTTCCTCCACGGGTTTCCCTGGTATGCGGTGTCGATTGGGGCAATGGATCAGGGCGCGCTCGTCGCCGGCGTGATCCTCAACGCCGCGAATGGAGAACTGTTCACGGCGACGGCTGGCGGTGGCGCGCGACTCAACGGACAGCCGATCCACGTCTCGTCGATCACCGACCCGGCGCGCGCGCTCATCGGCACCGGTTTCCCGTTCAAGGATCCACAACACATCGACGAATATCTCCGCATGCTGCCGCCGATGATGCGCGACATCGCGGGGCTGCGGCGTCCGGGCTCCGCGGCGCTCGACCTCGCCGACGTCGCGTGCGGAAGGTTCGAGGCGTTTTTTGAGCTGTCGCTCTCACCGTGGGACATCGCGGCCGGAGTGCTCATCGCCCGCGAAGCAGGCGGCATCGTCACCGATCGAACTGGCGCGCCCTGCCAGGTCGCGCGAACGTCGGTCGTCGCCGGAAATCCGGCGATGCATTCGTGGTTGCTGGAGATAGTACGGGGAAACACGGGCGTCGATGCGAATCCGTCACCTTGACGAACCGCCGCACCGACTGGAAGATCCTCGTCTTCGGAGGATGCATTGACCCGGCAGTCCATCTATCAATGGTTCGCACCGCCACAGCTCGAGCGCCCTGACCTTCGTGAACGCGCGCGCGCGCTCTGGATCTTGTCGTGGCCGTTCTTTGCCATCATCGCTGTCGTGCTCGGAATCGGCGTGCTCGTCGAGCCGTACACGGCGGCGCGGCGGGCCACCACCATTGGCGCGGTCGGCACGCTGATGGCGGTGTTGCACGCGTTCAGCCGTGCCGGTCGCCCCGTGTTCGCGAGTTGGACCCTGGTCACGGGACTCTCGGTCATCGTCACGCAGCGCGCGTGGGTGACGGGCGGTATCCACGCGCCGGTCGCGGCGTTCTACGTGCTCTTCATCATCATGGCGGGCGTTCTTCTCGGAACGCGTGGAGGCCTCGCGACGGCGGCACTGTGCACGCTCGGCGCGATCGCGCTCACCGTCGGTACGGCGCTGGAATGGCTGGCGCCGCGACCGGGCGCCGGTTCGATACTCGGGGGATTTATCTTTGTCATGCTCGCGATCGGCCTCGCGCTTGTGCTCCAGGCATTGATCGCGCATCAGCCTCGGCGCGAGGGACTGGACGTCGACGCCGTGCACATGGTCGTCGGCGACATGCGATCTCCGATGCAGGTGCTGATCTCGCACCTGGAGGTGCTGCGCGGGCACCTCAAAGGCGAGAGCGCCAAGGACGTCGAGGCGGCGATCGGCGGCGCGAAAACGCTGCGTCGCATGACGAACACCATGCTCGACGTCAGCCGGCTCGAGGCACGGCGGATGCCGATCCGGCGTTCTACCACGGACCTGTCAGCCCTCGCGTATTGCGTGGTGTCCGCGGTCCGAGTCGCTCGACCGACGTTCCACATTGAGGTCGAAACACGCAGCGATTCGCTGTGCCACTGCGATGCCGAGCTCACGCGACGCATCATCGAGAATCTCGTGAGCAACGCGGTGCGGGTCACGGCGCCCGGCGGGAGGGTTTGCCTCGTCATCTCGGGTTCTCACACGCGCGCGTCGATCTCGGTTTCCGACGAGGGTCCGACGGTCCCAATCGACCAACGCACTCGAATTTTCGAGCCATACTGCCCCGAGCGACGATTGAGCACGCCCGGCGACGAATCGTCGGGACTCGGCCTCGCATTCTGCCGGCTCGCCGCCGAGGCGCAGGGCGGTTCGATCCGGATTGAGAACGGCACACCACGCGGGAACATGTTCGTCGTGGAGCTTGCGCGCTCGCCAAATCCTGTAGCGATCCGCCTCGGCTGAGTCGCCGCTCTGACCGCGATAGATTGGCAGCATGAAAATCGTCGAATGCGTCCCGAACTTCTCCGAGGGCCGGCGTCCAGAGATCGTCTCCGCCATCCGCGATGCGATTGCCGCGGTGGATGGCGTCGCCGTCCTCGATGTTTCGTCTGATCAGTCGCATAATCGCACCGTCGTCACCTTCGTCGTTCCGGTCGAGAAGGCAGTCGACGCCGCGTTCGCCGGCATCAAGGCGGCTCGCGAGCACATCGATCTGAACCGTCACACCGGCGAGCACCCACGCATGGGGGCCGCCGACGTCGTGCCGTTCATTCCGCTCGAAGGTGCGACGATGGAGGATTGCATCGTCCTCGCCCGCACGCTTGGTGAGCGCGTCGGCAAGGAGCTGGAGATTCCAGTGTTCCTCTACGAGCGCGCCGCGACGCGACCGGACCGCGAGAATCTGGCCGACGTCCGTCGCGGCGAGTTCGAGGGCATTCGCGACGAGATGAACGCCGGCGCGGCCAATCGCGCTCCGGACTTCGGTCCGAAAAAGATCCACCCCACCGCGGGCGCTGTCGCGATCGGCGCGCGGCCATTCCTCGTCGCGTACAATGTGTATCTCGGACCCGCTTCGAACTTGAGCGTCGCCAAGGGGGTCGCCAAGGCCGTGCGCGGATCGTCCGGCGGCCTGCGCTACGTGAAAGGCCTTGGTCTCGAGGTCGACGGACAGGCCCAGGTGTCGATGAATCTCGTGGACACCGAGAAGACGCCGCTCTACCGCGCGTACGACATGGTGAAGATGGAAGCCGAGTCCCAGGGCGTATCGCCGACGTGGAGCGAGATCGTTGGGCTCGTGCCGGAGCGCGCGCTGTTCGAAACGGCCGCACGGCACATCCGGCTGCGCGAGTTCAAGCCGGACATGGTGCTCGAGCACAAGGTACGCGCGGCAATGGAGGGCGGCGAGTCGGTCTCTGGATTCATCGGCGCGGTAGCGTCGTCGGCGCCGACACCCGGCGGCGGCAGCGTGGTAGCGCATGTCGGCGCGCTGGGCGCGGCGCTCGCACAGATGGTCGCCGGCCTTACCGCCGGCAGGAAGAAGTACGTCGCCGTAGACGCTGAGATGCGCGAGCTGGGTCTCAGAGCGGCGGGTCTCGTCAACACGCTCTCGGCGCTCGTGCAAAAAGACGCCGACTCGTATTCCGCGGTCTCCAGTGCCTATAAAATGCCGTCTGAACCCGAGGAGGCCGCGAACGCGCGCAAGGCCGCGATCAACGACGCCTTGATCGGCGCGGCGGCGGTTCCGCTCGAGACGGCGCGCGCCTGCGCCGAGGTCGCCGAGCTCGCGGCGACGTGCGCGAACAAGGGGAATACGAACGCCGTGTCCGACGCCGGCGTAGCCGCGCTGCTCGCCGACGCCGCGTGCCGCGGCGCGGTGTACAACGTTCGCATCAACATCGCGTCGCTCGACGACAAGTCGCGTGGCGCGGGGTTGGTCGAGGAAGCAAATCAGTTATTGGCGAAGACCCGGCGATTTGTCGACGACGCGACAGGTGCGGTCGAGCGAGCCATCGGATGAGGAGACTGAAGATGAATGTCCGTGCACGATCGTTCCTGGCGACAGCGTTCGTCGCGCTCAGCGCCGCCGCCGCGGCGCAGCAACCCGAGCGCATCGACACTGAACTGAACGCCAAGATCCGCGAAGAAGGGCTCGATCGCTCGAAGATCATGTGGATCGAGCACTATCTCACCGACGTCTACGGCCCGCGCCCGATCGGCTCACCGAATCACGTCGCCGCCGCCAACTGGGCGATGAAGACGATGACGAGCTGGGGGATGAAGAACGCCCACCTCGAGCCGTTCACCTGGCGCGGCGTCGGCTGGCTCCCGGGCAAGGCGACGGGCTTCATCACGTCGCCGGTGAAAGCGAATCTCAAGTTCGAGGCGGTGCCGTGGTCGCCGTCTACGAAAGGCACGGTGACCGGTGAGGTCGTGAGCATCGTCCCTCCCGTTGCTCCGACCGAAGAGGAGCTCACGGCGTTCCTTGCATCGCATGCCTCCAAAGTGAAAGGCGGCATCGTCATGATCGGCGCGCCGCCCAGCGTGCCCGTGAACTTCAACGAGCGACCGAAGCGAACGCCCGACGAGCAGGCGAAGGCGCGCTACCAACCCGATCCCAATGCGCCGAACGACGGGCGCGGTGGGCGCGGCGGCGGTCCGGGTGGTGGAAGAGGCGGGCGTGGCGGACCGCCGACGCCCGAGGGACATCTAACTCCGCAACAGGTGAACCAACGGATCACGGCGTTCCTTCGTGACAACATGCCCGCGCTCCGCCTGACCGCCCAGGGCCCGGGACGAATTCCCGGCGTCATCGTCGCGCAGAATGGCGCGGGACAGATCTACAACGACACCACGCCTCAGCCGCCGGCCGTCATTCTCCGGACCGACGACTACGGCCGGATCTTCCGCATCATCGCCGACGGCACGCCCGTTGCCGTCGAGTTCAACGTGCAGAATCAGTACTTCCCCGAGGGCAAGACGTCGTACGTCACCGTCGCCGAGATTCCCGGCACCGACAAAGCGGACGAAGTCGTCATGCTCGGCGGCCATCTCGATTCATGGACGAGCGCGACGGGCGCGACAGACAACGCAATCGGTTGCGCGATCATGATGGAGGCGGCCCGCATCCTCATGGCGACCGGCGCCAAGCCGCGGCGCACGATCCGCGTCGCTCTCTGGAGCGGCGAGGAAGAAGGCTTACTCGGCTCGTTCGCATACGTGAAAGAGCATTTTGGGAGCGCCGAATCACCGGCGAAAGACTTCAACAAGCTCGACGCGTATTGGAACATCGACGATGGAACGGGACGCGTGCGCGGCGCGTCGGTGTTCGGGCCGCCGGAAGCGGCGGCAATCGTCGCTCAGTACTTCAAGCCGTTCGAGGAATGGGGGATTTACGGCGCCGTGCCGACGACAGCGCGCGTCGAAGGCGGCAGCGACAACGGCGCGTTTGCCGTCGCAGGCCTCCCGGGCATTGGGACGCAGCAGGACAACATCGAGTACAACAGTACGACCTGGCATACGAATCTCGACACCTATGAGCGCATCGTGCCCGAGGACGTGATGCACAACGCCGTGATCACGGCGTCGCTGATGATCCATCTCGCGAATCGCGACCAAATGCTGCCGCGCTTCGCGCCGGGGCAGATGCCGCCGGTGCCCCCCGGACGTCGCGGAGGCAACTAACGCAGCCCGGCTGAGGTCAGCAGGCTGGCGAGGAAGGTGTGATCCGCCGACGAAAGACCACGTGCGAGAACTTTGGCCACTGCCTGGCTCGCGGCACCGTCGTCAGCTTCGACAAGATCGCCTACTTCCCCGCCCGCGCCCCGGCGCTCGGCAAGACAATTGTCGACAGGAACGAGGGCTATGACGATTGGGACGGCCCCGACGCACGCAGCTGTCGCTTTCCGGAGGTTCTCTTCACGCTCAACGTCGACGGGCTGCCGAAAACGCTGCCGGACTCCGCGCGCGTGACGAGCGTCGAGATCAACGTCCGGCGCCGCGAGACGATGGGATCGTTCTGTCGGCCGTGAAGGCGCGGCGATTCTGCACGAGAATGAATGTCCCCATCACGACGAGAAACACCGCGAACGCCTGCTTGAGCGTGCGTTGCGGAACCCGTTGTGCCAGCGAGGTGCCCACGAGGATCCCGATCGCGGCCACGGCAATGAAGGTCGCCACGAAAGCCCATGGAATGTCGACCCGGCCGACGTAGCCGGCGAAGCCGGACGCGCAATTCATCGCGATGACGAGGAGCGACGTTCCGACCGCTGGCTTCATCGCGACGCCGCCCAATAGCACGAGTGCCGGCACGATGAGAAACCCGCCGCCGATTCCAACGACGCCGGTGGTGAGGCCGACGACGAGAGCAACCGGAAGCAGCAACCGGAGCGACGCGGCGCGTCCCTGGCGCGGTTCGGTCGTCGTCGGCCGACGGGCGTTGACGAACATCGAGATGGCCGCCGCCACCATGATGACCGCGAGCATCATCAGTTGCACGGCACCGGTGAGAAAATGCGCCAGTCGCGCGCCGGCGTAGGCCGCGGCCATGGCGACGACACCAAAGAGCGTCGCGATCTCGAGCCGCACGTTCCCGGCGCGCCAGTGCGCCGCTGCTCCCAGAAGGCTCGTCACGCCGACGACGGGCAGGCTCATGGCGATCGCCAACTTCGGATCGTAACCGAGGACGTACACGAACACCGGCACCGTGAGGATCGACCCGCCACCGCCGAGAAGGCCGAGCGACAGCCCGATCACCGCGGCCAATGCATATCCGAGCACCATCATGCGGTTCGACGCCCTGAGGCCGGTTGCGACGCGTCAGGCCGCGACATACTTTGCGTCATAAAGTACACGACAGAATGATGGCGGTCGATCAGGAGATGCGTGATGTCGGGTGAGAGCACAATGAGGCGGGTTCGCGCGGCGCTGAGGAATGCGGTCGTCTGGAGCGCCGGATGGGCGGCCATTCCCGCCGCGTTGTTCACCGGACTGAAACTAACGGGCGTCGCTTCAGCCTCCTGGCACGACGGTCTCGGACTCGCCGCGCGCTTCGGCATCGTCGGTTTTGTCGCCGGCGCCGTCTTCTCTACCGTGGTGGGGTTTGCCTATCGCGGACGACGACTCGCCGAGATCAACTGGGTGAAATTCGGACTGGCCGGCGGGGCGATCACCGCCGTTGCCGTCCCGCTCTTCCTTCAGACCATGAATCTCCTCACGAGCGGACACCTCGTTCCCTGGCACCTCGTGCTCGACGACAGCATCTGGACCGGCGTCCTCGGCGCCGTCGCCGCGGGGGGCTCGCTCAAACTCGCGCAACGCTCCCGCGCGGCAAGCGGAGTGTGAACGTCGACCCTTCACCGAGCCTGCTTTCCACCGTCAGGTCGCCGCCCATTGCCCGTGCCAGATCGCGGCTGATCGCCAAACCGAGGCCGACGCCTTCGGTCGTCCGCGAATAGCCCGTGTCGATGCGCACGAACGGCGCAAAGATCTGCTCGAGTTTCTCCGGCGGAATCCCGCGGCCGGTGTCGCGGACTTGAATGAGGACAAATTCACCGGCGCGGCTTGCGCCGAGATCGATCCTGCCGTGGTTCGCCGTGTATTTGACCGCGTTCGTGAGCAGGTTGAGAACGATTTGTTGAAGCTTCTCGGCATCGGCATAAACGACGAGATTCGCCTCGACGGGCCGCACCTCGTAGTGCAGCGAGCGCGCGAGCATCTGCGGCATGATCAGGGCCTCCATCTCGCCGAGCGCTTGCCGGACCGGTACGTCGCGCAGCGCGAAC
>DATMHK010000028.1:0-26520 GCA_035554995.1 Gemmatimonadaceae bacterium | reverse complement strand
ACGATCGGCGAAGACAAACGGCGACATCTCGAGGTACGTGTCCTTTGCTTCCCAGAACGTACGACGCTCGTTCTGGAAGTTGAACGGCGTGAGCGTGCGGTTGTACATGCCGTCGCCGGCGATGCCCGCCTTGAAGTACGGGGTGTGCGTCATCGCGTTCATCGTGCTGAACGCGCCGTAGCTGTGGCCGCCGATGCCGAGTCGATCGCGATCGAGATAGCCGGCCTTGTCCACCGCGTCGATCACGAGATCGAGGTCTTCGCGGAGCTCGTCGACGTAGTGGTCGTTCATGCGGCCTGTCGGACCGACGATCGGGATGTCCACCGGCTGAATCACGACGTAGCCCTGCGTCACCCAGATCTCCGGGCTGCGCGCCGCGACGTTCGGGAACTGGTTGATGTTCGTCGTGCGGCGGCGCTGATCGTACTCCTGCTGCGTCGAGAACTCCGTCGGATAGAACCAAATGATGCCGGGAAGGCGCGTGCCTTCGCGGTAATCCTTCGGCAGCGTGACGTCGATGTAGAACTTGTAGTTATCTCGCGGACGCTCGACGAGGATGCGCTTGCGCTGGGCCAGCGTGACCTCGGGCGCGAAATCCACGTTCTTCGTCAACTTGGTCTCGCTGCCCGACTTCAGGTCGCGGAGATACGAGTCGGCGACGGTGTTCGCCGACTGCTTCACGACGATCGCCCTCGAGTAGTCGTCGTCGAGCGGCGCGACGACCGATTCGTCCATCGGCCCCTTCGACTCGAAGATCCGCGACTTCTGGCCGGTCTCGAAGTCGACCTTGTCGACGAACGCGCGCGGCGCAGTACGGGCCCAGTCGCGCTGGTACTGCGTCCCCTCGAGGAACACCGTCTTGTTGTCGGAGCCGACGATGACGACCGACGCGCCACTCGGGCCGCGCTTCGTCTGCAGCGCGCCGGGGTTGGCATAGAACGCCGAATCGCTCGTCGCGCCGCCGCGACCACCTCCGCCACCGGCGCCGCCACGTCCACCACGTCCGCCAGCGGCGATCGTCGCACCCTTGGCGATCTCGTAGTGCTTGGCGGGATCCGCCAGACGCACGGCGTAGAGGTCACTCCCTTCATTTACGAAGATGGTCTTGCCATCGCCGCTGAACTCGACCGACGTGATGCGAGTATTCGCCTCGAAGATCTGCTTGCTGTCCGCCGCGCTGAACGGTGGCGACCAAACGAAGAGGCGATCCTTTCGGTTCGCCGCACCGCCGCCTGCCCCACCGCCGGCACGACCCGCGCGGCCTGCTCCGCCACCGCCGGCGTTGCCGCGCGCACCGTTCGCTCCCGCGGGCGCCGGCTCAGACTGGAGGTACACGAGTCCCGTGCCGACCGGATTCCACTGCACGTTGCGCTTGCCGGTATCATTCTGCGCCGCGCCGCGGCCGCCAAAGCCCGCGCCGCCGGCGAACGGCAGCGTGTCGTTCTGGCCACCGGTGCCTTCACGCAAGTTCGTCTTGTTCAGCTCCGTGATGACCTTGCCGCTCGCGTCCCACAGCTGCTCCACCGTGCCGAAGTTCGCCACCGGCACGAGGTACGAGTACGGCTTGGTCTGCAGCGTCACGCGGAAATACTGCCCATCGGGCGACGCATCGACATTCGTGATCAACGCCGGCGTGCCGATCTTCTTCACGGCCTTCGATTTCACGTCGATCATCGCCAGCTGGCCGAGCGTGTAATAGTCGAGGAGGTCCTTCTCGTAGGGATCGCGCAGCAGGCTCGCATAGTTGCGGTTCTGCAGCACCTTGCCCGCCTCGCTGGTGCGCACCAGCGGACCGGTCTCGACTTCCGGACGCTTCGGCTCGGGTCCGCGGTTGTCCGGCAGCAGCACCGTCACGATGCTTTTGCCGTCGGCGGTCCAGTCAAAGCTCGTGACGCGCGCCGCGAGGAGCGGCGTCTTGGTGATCTGCACCGACTTGCCGCTCGCGACGTCCGCGACGTAGATGTGCGTCGTCGCGTCGAAGGAGGCGATGTAGCCGATTGATTTGCCATCGGGCGACCAGGTGGCGGCGTTCACGATCGCGCCCTTGGGCGTCTCGATCGTCCGCGCGGCACCGCTCGACGGATCGAGCAGCGTGAGTCCGACGCTGCCGCGCGTCGTCAGCGCGCGAGCGCGGTTCGCCTTCCAGTCGATTTCCACGCCACCCAGCCGATAGTGCGGCTTCCCGAAGACGTCGATCGACGGCAGACCTTCGCTCTCCGTCTTGAGGAAGAACTTGTGGTCCGGGCTGGGATTGGTGAACGCGACGTTATTTCGCGGCGCGGTCACGATCCGCTCGACGATCTCCGGCGGTTTGACGTAGGTCTCTTTCGCCAAAACCTCCTTTGGATTCCAACCTTGCTGCGTGACGTTGTTCTGCGCCGACAGCGGAAGGACAAGGACGAGGCCGGTGACGCTGGCCAATGCGAACGACCGAGCCAGCCGGGTGGGGGTAAAGCGGTTCATGCCGGGCTCCAACGAGGGCGTGAGTGGGGTTTTGGGGTGCTGAGTGCCGACCAAGGTATACGGTATACCGCTGGACGGCGTTGGCTAGGGGTGAGAGAGCTACATAGCTATCAGCCAATAGCTAAAGCCATCAGCAATAAAGAACGCGGCAGCCCTTGGGCTGCCGCGTTTCGTACCGATTCTCTGACAGCTTTAGCTATCTAGCTGTCTAGCTGTCTAGCTGTTGGCTCGACCCAGCATCCGAGACCGTAATATTGCCAACCGACGGCGCACCGACCCGTCGAGCACCGTATCACCGACGCGAACGACAACGCCGCCGAGGATACCAGGATTGACGTGGAAGTGTGGCACGACGGTTTTGCCGAGGGCGCGCGACAGCTGATTCGTCACGACCGCCCGATCGGCCTCATCCGCGTCGCGCGCCAGCGTCACCGACGCGTGCACTCGGCCCTCGACCTGGTCGACTAGATCGTGGTACTGGTGCGCGATCACCGGGATGAGCATCTGGCGGCGGTGCATCACAAGCGCCTGAAGAAAACGCACGAAGTTCCTCGGCAGCACGTTTCCGTAGGCGCGTTGGAAGATCGCGTTCTTTTGTTGCGCGCTGACCCGGGGCGACTCGAGGAACACGCGCAACCGACGATCCGACTCCATCGCGTCGGCGATGCGGTCGATCATCTCGCCCCAGGCGCGCAGATCGCCGCCGCGCTGCGCGAGCTCGAGCAGCGTTTCGGCGTAGTTCCGGGCGATCGTGGGCTCGCGCATCAGCGGCTCGTCTGCAGTGTGCCGATCGACGCCAGGTAGCTCTCGACGAGCTGCCGGTTCTTCTGTGACTCGAGGTTCTGCTCGATGACCTTGCTCGCGCCGGCGAGCGCCAGGTCGACGGCTTCCTTGCGCAACTGGGCGATCGCGCGATCGCGCTCGCTCTCGATCTCTCGGCGCGCGCGATCGAGCATGTCCTGCTGCTCCTTGCGCGTGTGCTCCACCATGTCGGCGCGCAGCTTTTCGCCGACCGATCGACCGTCGGCGATGATCTTCTGCGCCTCACTGCGGGCGGCTTCGATCTGCGCCTGATGCTCCTGCAACAGCTTCGCGGCCGATTCACGGTCACGCTTGGCCGCTTCGATCGCCTCTTCGAGCGCCTTCTCGCGCGCCTCGACGGCGGCCGTGATCGGCCCGAACGCGAACTTGGAGAGGATGAAATAGAGAATGACGAAGATGAGCAGCGTCCAGAACATCAGGTTCAGCTGGAGGCTCATCAATCCGCCGCCGGCGGCGTGCTCGCCACCCTCTTGGGCAATCGCGGCGGCAGCGTTGCCGATCAGCAGGAGCATCGAGGTCGAAAGCGTGCGCATGAGTGATTCCAAATCAGAAGGAGTTCGGAAGCGGCGCCCCCGGGGACGCCGCTCCGGCGTGACTCAGATGTACGTCTTGAGCTGGATGAGCAAGCAAACGACGACGCCGAACAGCGCGACGCCTTCGATCAGCGCCGAAAGGATCAGCGCGTTGGTCGCGATCGTGCCCGCGATCTCCGGCTGGCGCGCCTGCCCTTCGGCGGCGCCTCGGCCGATCTGGCCGATGCCGATGCCGGCGCCGATTGCCGCGAGGCCAGCGCCGATACCGGCGCCAAGCATCGCCCACGCACCGGTGTACTCCTTCGTGAAACCGGCCGCGGCCTGGAGGAGAGGAAGAATTGCCATGTCAGTTCTCCAAGAACTCGTAAAACGTTGCTGCTCCGCGCCGACCATGGTGCGAGGGCGCTGCCCGTCAGCGAGTCCCGGGACTCAACGGGCTTCACCGGGCGCTCGCCCGGTTACAACGAGCGCGGGGTAGAGCTGATTCCGCGCCGTGTACAACAGTCGTTCTAGTGGTGTGCCGCGCGAATCTGTCCGATGAACACCGCCGCAAGCAGCGAAAAGATGAACGCCTGAATGAACGCGACCAGGATCTCGAGCACCATGATGAACAGCGCCATGGCCAGCGGCGCGAGGAAGATCTTGAAGCCGAACATGAAGATCAGGCCGATGAGCGCGAGGATGATGACATGCCCCGCGATCATGTTGGCGAAGAGACGGATCGTCAGCGCGAACGGCTTGGTGAATTTTCCGACGATCTCGACGGGCGTCATGATGATCGTCATCGCCTTCATCAACGGTCCGCCTTCGTGCGGCCAGTAGATGATGGTGCTGATGTAGCCCTTGCCGAGGGCCCGCATGCCCGCCACTTCGATCACCACGAAGGTGATCGCGGCGAGCGTCGCCGTGACGGCGATGTTGCCGGTGGGCGTCGAGCCCCACGGCAAGAGCCCGAACAGGTTACAGAAGACGATGAAGAAGAAGAGTGTCAGGCAAAAGGGGACATACCTCTCGCCGCCGTGCCCGCCTAGAACCGGAAGGTAGATCTCGTTCCGAAGGTAGAGGATGACCGCCTCGATCCCTGCGGCGAAGCCCTTTGGTCGCCCGGATTCATGCGAATGCCGCTTGTGCGACGCGGCGACGCCAAGGAGCAGCGCAAGCGTCACTACACCGGAGAGGATCAGGAAGACGACGTGCTTGGTGAGCCCCATGTCCACCGTCTTCCCGCCGATCTTCACGTTCCAGGTCGGCAGCTTCGCCTCGCACGCCCACTCGCGAAGATTCTTGACACACGGATACTCGATTTCCTTCGAGTCCGTGATGTGGGGCATGATGATCTGCGCCGGTCCGACCGGCTCGACCGCGTGCGCGGGTTCCTGCGCCGCCGCGGTGGGGTGTTCCTGCGCCATCACCAACGCCGGTCGTCCGAAGGCGACAGCGAGGGGGAGGACGGCACCAGCCAGCAAGGACCGAAGTCTCATGATTTGATCAACAGAGGGTCGAGCAATGCCGAGAGGAAAAGAAATGTCGCCAGACTCACGAGCGCCGCGACCGCGGGCAGCTTGAGTGCGAGGACAGCGACCAACGCGTAGGCGATGAGCCCGAAGAACCGAACGAGCGCACCGGCGCCCATGCGGGCCATGATGCCTGCCTGCCCCGCGAGCCGCCCAACCGCAAACGCCGCCAGCTGCAACCCGACCGCCACCGCCCCACTCGTCCAAATCGCCGCAGAATCTCCGGGTCCATGGAAGGCCAACGACATCAGCAGGCCGCCGACCACCACAACCCCAACGACCACAGCAGCATACCGCGCAAGGGCCTGGCTCACGGCTGCCCCTCCTTGTCCCGCTTAGCGTGCTCCCGAGCGATCCGCTCCGCGTCCCGACGCTGTGCCGCGGTGACTCTTCGAATCATCGAATAGAAGCCACCACCCGCACCCGCGAAGACACAGACGATGACGAGCCACGGCGAGGTCCCGAGCCGGCGGTCGAGCCAGATGCCGGCGGCAACGAAGACCAGCAGCGTGAGGGCGAACTGGACGCCGATGCCGGCGAACTCCGCCCCGCTCGGGGCGCCGTTGCGCCCCGCGAACTGGCCCGTCGTGCCCCGACGGCCCGCACGTCCCTCGTCCATGCGAGCGTGAATTTAGGAGCTTGTGAAATTTTTCGCAAGCAAAGTGCGGCCGCCTGCAGGACCGGCAGTAACGCCCAAGTAACCCCCAAATCGTAAAATTTTAAGTCGATGATATCGCAGAACTTTCGCTGTTACTCCTCATGTTGACTATTCGTCAAACAGTTGATAGTTTGGCAGCCGCCATGATTTGTGAGCGCACCCGGAGTGCTCACGTCAACGCGCGGCCCCAACCCGCCGCCACCGGGACATGAACACTCGACTCGCCATCTCGTTGCTGATCGCAGGCGCACTCGCTTTCGCCTGCGGGCCTCGCTCACATTCCGAAGCACCGGCGGCGCTCGCCAGCGCTTTCCCAACCAGTCCGAGTAGCCCCCCGGCGCCGGAAAAAATCTCCCGCCGCACACCGGCTAAGCGCTCCACGGCCAAGATCGAGTCGCAATTCGACATCCAGGTCAAAGACCGTACAGTGCGTTTCGCGCTCGACGTCACGAACGCCGGGGCGAAACACGTGCAGCTCGATTTCGCCAATGGACAGGCGTACGACTTCGCCGTCGTCGACTCGGTCGGCCGCGAAGTATGGCGCTGGTCGTCCGGACGGTTCTTTACTCAAGGCGTACAAAACAAGCAGTTGTCGCACGCCGAGACGATGCAGGCCCGCGAACTGTGGAAGCGCGCCGCACCGGGACGCTACACGGCGATTGCGACACTACGGAGCGCCAACTTCCCCGTCGAGCAGCACGCCGACTTCGTCGTCCATTAACAAACTCTAAAGGCCGGCGATGGGCGACGGGCGATGGGTGATGGTGAGATCGAAACGGGCCGCTCGCGCGGCCCGTTTGTTTTTGGTCCCCGCGCTCTACCCTCCGACAGTCATTCGCGGTTAGCTTCCGAGACTCGTACACCGGAGCGAACTCGGGTGGCAACACGACAGCAAGTCGACGATTCGCGGGACGTCGAGCTCCTCGACCAACTCGCGCGCGCCCGATCGGCGCTCATCGAGCAGATCGGCCGCCGCATCATCGGCCAACACAAGATCGTCGACGATCTCGTCGCCGCGCTGCTCGCCGGCGGACACGTGCTCCTGGTCGGCGTCCCGGGTCTCGCCAAGACGCTGCTCGTGCAGACCGTGGCGCAGGCGCTCGACTTGAGCTTCTCTCGCGTGCAGTTCACCCCGGATTTGATGCCGAGTGACATCACCGGCACGGAGCTTCTCGAGGAGGACCACACGACCGGCCGGCGGTTCTTCAAGTTCGCGAAGGGACCGATCTTCGCGAACGTCGTTCTCGCCGATGAGATCAACCGCGCCCCGCCGAAGACACAGGCGGCGCTGTTGCAGGCCATGCAGGAACACGCCGTCACCGCCGCCGGCCAGACGCACCGGCTCCCCGAACCATTCTTCGTTCTCGCGACGCAGAACCCGATCGAGCAGGAAGGAACCTATCCGCTTCCCGAAGCGCAGCTCGACCGGTTCATGATGCAGCTGATCGTCGGCTACCCGACGCGCGAGGAAGAAGAGCGGATCGTCGCGGCGACGACCGGCGACCTCGCCGTCGACATTCGTCCCATGCTCAATGCGGAGCAGCTGCTCGAGCTGCAGCACTTGGTGCGGCGGCTGCCCGCGCCACCCTCGGTCGTGAGCTACGCCGTACGGCTCGCCCGCTCGACACGCCCGAACGCCGAGGAAGCGACGACCCAGGTCAAGAAGTACGTGAGCTGGGGCGCCGGGCCGCGCGCCTCGCAGTACCTCATCCTCGGCGCCAAGGCGCGAGCCGCGATGGATGGCCGCGCCGTGCCCGATCTCGACGACGTCAACGCGATGGCGGTCCCAGTGCTCAGCCACCGTGTCGTCGTGAACTTCCAAGCCGAAGCCGAAGGCATGTCGCCGGAGCGGCTCGTTACGGTTCCGACGCGACCGTAATTCGGCGGTGGGCGATGGGCGATGGGCGATGGGCGGCGCAGAAAAAGAGACGTCCGCGCGATGCGCGCATGCTTCGACCCCTTGCAAGACTATGCCTACCGTCGTAAGGTGTGTGAAACGGGAGGCGAGATGGCGCGGACGAAAGGCGATCTCATGCAGGGCACGCTGGGAATGCTCATCCTCAAATCGCTGGCCGCCGGCGACCTGCACGGATACGGCATCGCGCGATGGGTCGAGGACGTCACCAAACGGTCGCTGGCGATCGAGGAAGGGTCGCTCTACCCTGCCCTGCGCCGGCTCGAGGACAAGCGGTGGGTCGCCTCGCGCTGGGAGATCTCCGATACGAACCGGCGCGTTCGTGTCTACGCGCTGACTCGCGCCGGTCGCGCGCAGCTCGAGACTGAAGCGTCGGTGTGGATGGATTTCGCGCGCGCCGTCACCCTCGTGCTTCGCTCGGAGCCGTCGCTTGCCTGAGCGTTGGCGCCGTTACATCCGATTCTGGGGACCCGACGTCGACGCCGATATCGCCGACGAGTTGCGCTATCACGTCGACATGCGGACCGCGTATTACCGCGAGTCCGGCATGAGCGACGCCGAGGCGCGCCGTGCCGCTCGTCAGAGTTTCGGTGATCTCGACGCCGTGACGCGCCAGCTCCGCGACCACGATCGCCGCAACCTTCGATGGCAGAGGAGAGCCGACATGTTGCAGGACCTGATGCAGGACCTTCGCTATGGACTGCGCCAACTGGCATCGGCCCCTCGTTTCAGCGTCGCCGTCATCGCCGTCCTCGCACTCGGCATTGGAGCGAACACGGCGATCTTCAGCGTCATCGACGCCGCCGTCATTCGGCCGCTACCCTTCGCGGCTCCGGACCGCCTGGTCTCGGTGAGCAACGTCGAGGTGCCCTGGGAATTGTCCGGCCGTCATCCCAAGAGCGCGCCCGAGCTGGCCGACTTCCGCGCCGATTCAGCGGCGTTTTCGAGCGTCGCGGTCTACGCGCGCGGGAGTCTCAACCTGGCGGGCGGAACCGAGCCGGTCCGCACGCAGATCGCCTACGTCACCGACGACTTCTTTCGTACGCTCGGTCGCACGACCGCCGTCGGCCGCGAGCCGGTGGCGGCGGAATTCAAACGCGGCGGACCGAAAGTCGTCGTCATCGCCAGTAGCCTCTGGCAACAACAGTTCGGCGGCGAACGCAGCGTCATTGGTCGAGAGGTCACGCTCAATGCAACACGCTATACGGTCGTCGGCGTGATGCCGCCGAATTTCCGATTCCCGGCCGGTGTCGATCTCTGGATTCCACTCGCGCTGCCGTTCGGTTTAGACATCATGGAGGCGTTTCGCAACTTCCTGCCGAGCGAAGGGATCGCCCGCCTCGCTCCGAACGCGACTGTCGCGCAGGCGGCGCAGCACGTAGACGCGCTCCGCAGACGATATCGGACTGTCACGAAGGACGACGCGCCCGTCACCGATCTCGTTCGTCCGCTGCAGACGACACTCCTCGGTGACCGGCGGACCGGCATGAACATCCTCGCCGCCAGTGCATTGCTCTTGCTCCTCATCGCGTGCGCGAACGTCACCAATCTGATGCTCTCGCGCGCCGCGACGCGGCGACGTGAGATCGCCGTCCGCGTCGTGCTCGGCGCGACGCGAGGCCGCGTGATTCGACAACTGTTCGTGGAGGGCGCTCTGCTGGCCGTCGGCGGCGCCGTCGTAGCGGTTCTCGTCGCGGCTGTGACGATGCGGCTGCTCGTCGCGCTGCTGCCCCCGGCATTGGCGGCGATCGCGCCGCCCACGATCGACGGGCGCGTCCTCGCGTTCACGTTGGTGATCGCGCTCGCGACGAGCCTCGTGTTCGGAGTCTGGCCGGCACTGGGCCTTTCGCGCGTGGATCTGGGTTCCGCGATGAAGCTCGCCGGCGCCGGCGGCGGCGGATCCCGGCGACGCGGCGCCGCGCACGGCGTGCTCGTCATCGCCGAAGTGTCGCTCGCGCTGATGTTGTTGATCGGTGCCGGCCTGATGATCGAAAGCATGCGAAACCTGTTGCGCGAGAATTCCGGCGTGCGACCGGAAAACGTCGTGACGGGAAGGCTCACCTTTCCCGGTCGCAAATACTCATCGAGAACCGCCGTGCCCGAGTTCTTGAACGGCGTCCTCGCCAGGCTTCGCGCTCCCGGCGTCGATGCGGCCGCTGTCAGCGCGCTCCCGATGGAAGGCGTTGGCGGAATCGGCCTGCGCGTCGCGCCGGCCGAAGCGTACGACGAGGCGCACGCCGCGATGGGTCTATTTCTCATCGCGACGCCCGGATACTTCAACGTCATCGGCGCGCGACTTCGCGGTAGCGACCTCCCCGCGACGGCGGATACCGCGCACAAGGTGGCTGTGATCAACGAGACGTTGGCGAAGCAATTGTGGCCCGGACAGGACGCAATCGGGAAGCAGATGGCGTTCGGGCCGGAGCGTCGAACGGTGATCGGCGTCGTCGGCGATATTCGGACACGACGTCTCGACGACACGGCACAAGGGCAACTGTATCTGCCGATGTCGGAGCAAGCGCAGAGCTATGCGTCGATCGTGGTGCGTGGGTCCGCGGATTCGCGAGCACTGATGGCGCGTCTGCGCGACGCGGTTCGCGTCGATGATCCGAACCTTCCCGTGTACCAAATGCGGCGGATGGACGAAGTGATCGCGGCGAGCATCGCGCCGCGGCGAACGAACACCATCCTCCTGGTCCTCTTCGGTGGGCTCGCCGTCCTGCTGGCTACCGTCGGCGTGTACGCGGTGCTCTCCTACGGGGTGGCGCAGCGGACGCGCGAGATCGGAGTGCGCGTCGCGCTAGGCGCTCAGCGGAGTGACGTCGTGAAAATGATCGTCGGCGACGGAGTGCGCCTGGCCGTAATTGGCGTGACCATCGGCTTGCTCGGCGCCTATTTGTTGTCGCGTTTCGTCGCGTCCCTGCTCTACGGCGTCAGCCCGCAGGATCCGCGCATCTTCGCTGCCGCGGCAATCGCGCTCGCGGCGGTCGCCGGCGCGGCGGCGTGGATCCCGGCGTTGCGGGCAACACGCGTCGATCCGATCACGGCGCTGCGCGAGGAGTAACGCGCCGGCGTCGGGCGCGCGGCGAACCTGTTAGGCGCGGGGCAGCGTGAGAGTGAATGAAGCTCCCGCGCCCAACGTGCTCCGCACGGTGACGTCACCGCCCATCGCGCGGGCGAGCTCGCGACTGATCGCCAACCCGAGGCCCGTGCCTTCGGCTACACGAGTGAGGTTGCCGCCGAGCTGCACGAACGGCTCGAAGATCGCCTCGAGCTTCGTGTCGGGAATCCCGGGGCCTGTGTCGGTGACCTCGATGCTCACGCCATTACCGAACGCGTCCCACGTGACGACGATGTCGCCGCCAGCCGGGGTGAACTTGATCGCGTTCGAGAGCAGGTTCGCCAGGATCTGGTGCAGCTTGTCGAGATCGGCCAGGCAAGTCACGCTCGAGTCATTCGACGCGCGCTTGTAGTGCAACGGTTTCGCCGTGACCTGAGGCTGAATGAGGGCCTCGACCGACGAGAGCGCATCGTGCACGATCACGCGCTCGATGTGAAGCTCGAGATGACCGCTTTCGATCTTGGCGAAGCTGAGCAGGTCGTTGATCAGACCCAGCAGGTGACGCTGGCTCCGTTGAATGCGATTGAGGTCGTCTTGCTGCTCGGCGCTGAGCGGTCCGCGTAAGCCCATCTGGAGCAGCTCGGCGTACCCCCCGATCGCATTGAGCGGCGTTCGCAGCTCGTGGCTCATGGTCGCGAGGAACTGGCTCTTCGCGCGATTGGCCTCCTGGGCTTCGCGGTACAGTCGCGCGTTGTCCACGGCGAGGGCGGCTCGTCGGGCCAGCTCTTCGGCCAGCCAGACATCCTTGGTCGAGTACCGTCGGCCGGAGGTCGAGGTGGCGAAGGTGATAACGCCGAGCGTCCGCTCGCGAGCCATCAGCGGCACACTGATGTACGAGGTGATCTTCGTCGCACGCAACAGCTGGACCTGCTCGTCGCTCTCCCCGATAGAGCGCCAAAACTTTTCATCCACCGCATCGTTGAGCTCCGCGCGTCCGCTGAGTGCAACGCGCGCGGCTCGGCGCGGATCGACCGGACGCTGGTTGCCGAGGAACTTCCCGGCGAGCGAGTCGCTTCCGTCACCGCTTGCCACCGCGATCCGAGTGAAGCCGCCCTTCTCGTCCGAGAGATCGACGAAGCACCAGTCGGCGATGGCCGGCACGGCAAGCCGGGTGATGCTCGCCAGCGTGTCCTTCACGTCGAGCGACGAGTTGAGCAGCGCGCCGGCTTCCGCCAACAACCGGTGGGCCTGCCAGCTTTCGTGCAGCGCCGAGTCGGCACTCTTGCGCTCGATGGCGAACGCGATGTGGCTCGCGATCGTTTGCGCGATTTGAAGCTCCGGCTCCGACACGGTATGGGGCCGGTTGAAGTAGATCATGAACTTGCCGAGCAGACGACCGCCGGACACGAGCGGGATGAACCCGACAGAGCCGATTCCTTCGCGCTCGAGCACAGGCATCAGCTCGGCGAGGTGCGGATCCTTGCCGACATCGCTAACGAGCACCGGCTGTGGATTCGGGTCGTCGGGCGACCACGGAGAATGGCCTTCGACGGCGCGGCGATACGCGTCGGATAGTTTGCGCCAGGCCCTGAAGCGCATGACGCGCGCGTCGTCGTACAAGAGCACAGAGGAACGATCGGCATGGACCGTTCGTTCCAGCTCGTCCAGCGCGACCTCGTAAATCTCCTCGAGGGCGCCGGCGCGGCTCACCACGTTGGACATCCGATAGATCGCCTGGAGCTCGTCGAACTTCTGTCGGAGCTCCTCGGCGCCATGCTTCTCGCCGGTGATGTCACGATTGACGCCGACATAGCACACCGGTGCGCCGTCCGCGTCGGGAACCGCGAAAGCGGAAAGCTCGACGGTGATTGCGCGACCAGTTTTCGCCCGGCCCACGCATTCCCGATGGCAAACGCCCGTTTGAGCGAGCTCCGCCACGATGCTCGCGAATTCGGCTTCGCCAAAGTGAATCGCGGGCGTCTGGCCGCGTAGTTCCTCGTCCGAGTAGCCGAGGAGCGCTTGGTGCGCCGCGTTCTGCTCGAGGTACTGTCCCCGTGTATCGATGATGGAGATCGCTTCGGTCGCGTTGACGAAGATGGCGCGGTACAAAACCAGAGCCTGTTCGGCGGGTGAGCCGGCCAACCGGCGGCGCTCGAAGCTCGTCGCGGTCGCCCCTCCCGCGCTGGCCGACGGCGGCGGAAGCGCAACGTCAGCGTCAGTCGTGGACGTGACCGGGGTCAAATGCATCGTCACACGTCTCCAATAGTCGAGGGGCGGCTGGGCGATCAGGCCTTTAACCGCAGGGCTTATGCCGCCGAGGCCGCCGCATTCCGACTTTAGAACGGATACGTCGAATTGCGGCTGGGGATCGTGACCCCGTAGCCGTCCTGCACCAGTCGATCGCGCAAAGCATTCTGCGCATCCGGTTCACCATGAACGAGGTAAACAGGCAACGTGGGCTTGTTCGGTCCGCGGACAGCGGACAGCCAGCGAACGAGCTCGCCCCGATCGGCGTGCGCACTGTACCCGTTGAGCACTTCGACGCGAGCGCGGAGCGGAACCTCGTCGCCGAAGATCTTCAGCATTGGGCGTCGCTCGACGATACGGCGACCGAGCGTGTGCTCTGCCTGGAACCCGACGATCAGGATCGTGTTGCGAGGATCCGGAGCGCCGTGCGCCAGATGATGCAAAATTCGTCCTGACTCCGCCATACCAGACGCCGCGATGATAACCATCGGCCCGATGCGCGTATTGAGTGCTTTCGAGTCGGCGGCGTCCCGCGAGAATTCCAGCTGCTGAAAGTCGAACAGATCGTTCACCTCGCCAATCAGCTCTTCGCTCCGGTCGTACTCATCCGGGTTGGTGGCGAATATCGACGTTGCCGCGATCGCCAGCGGGCTGTCGACGACGATGGGGATCGGAGGAATGGCGTTGGCGCGCGACAACCGGTGGAGGTCGTACAGAAGCTCCTGCGTGCGCCCGACGGCGAAGGCGGGAATCAGAACGCGGCCTCCTTTCGCCGCCGTCTCACGAATGATGCGAGCCAACTCATTCGGCATCTCGGCGACCGATTGATGGTCGCGGTTCCCGTAAGTGGATTCCATGATCACGACGTCCGCGCCGTGCGGCGGATCCGGATCGCGAATGATCGGAAGCCCCCAGCGCCCGATGTCGCCGGAAAACACGAGGCGTCGCGAGACGGTTCCCTCGGTGCACTCCAGTACGACTGACGCCGAGCCGAGGATATGCCCGGCCTCGACGAAGGTGGCGCGAATTCCGGGCGCCGGGTCGAAGGGCGTGTTGTAGGGAATGCTGGTCATCCGACGCATCAAACGCGCGACGTCGGCCTGCCCGTAAAGCGGCTGAACGAACGATCGATGACGGCGCGCGAGAAACTCGGCGTCCTTCTCTTGGATATGCGCGGAATCGACGAGCATGATCGCGCAGAGATCGCGGGTCGCCGGCGTGGCGTAGACCGGACGATCGAAGCCGTAACGAGCGAGCATCGGGAGGCGGCCCGAATGATCGATGTGCGCGTGCGACAGAATGACCGCGTCGACCTGGTCCGGCGTGAATGGAAGCGCCTGGTTCTTCTCCTGCGTTTCGGCGCGATGTCCCTGAAACATTCCGAAGTCGAGGACAACGGACTTGCCACCGACTCGCACGAGATGGCACGAGCCGGTCACTTCTTGCGCCGCGCCGAGGAAGGTGATCTCCATGGCGGCGAATGATACAGCCGCCGGGCGCGCCTGTCGCTTGTCAGTCGGAGCGCAGCGCGGTCATCGGATCGACACGGGTGGCGCGGCGCGCCGGTACCACGCTGGCGAGAATCGCGATCGCGAGCAGCACGACGCATGCGCCGACGATCGTGGACGGATCGCCCGCACTGACGCCATAGAGCAGGCCGCGCGCGGCGCGTGCCGCGAGAAACGCTCCGCCCAAGCCGACAATGAGGCCCGACACCACAAGCCGCGCCGGCTCGGCGAGCACGCTCGCGACAAGCGACGCCCGGTCGGCGCCGAGCGCCATCCGAATTCCAAGCTCGTGCGTCCGCTGAGTCACCGCGCTCGCCGTGACGCCGTAAACGCCCAACGCCGCGAGCAGGAGAGCCGAAACAGCGAACGCTCCGACGAGCGTCAATACCAGCCGACGTTCGGCCAGCGCATTTCGAATCGCGTTGCTCAGTGGCGCCGCGGCTGAAATGGTCATACTTGGTTCTGTCGTGCGAATCACCCGGCGCGCGGCATCGACGAATTTCATCGGATCGCCGGAGGTACGAATCACGACCGTCATCAACCGGAAGGCAGCGTAAAGGTGCGTCACCCAAACCTGGCCGCGGCCCTCGTCCTGGAGATTGTACATGCGGACGTGCCGGACCACACCAACGACTCGCAGTGTGTCGCCGTCGATCAGCACCGGCTGACCGACCGCATTGCCCTTCGGGAAGTAGCGCGAGGCGAGGACGTCGTCGATCATCGCGGTTTTCGATGACACAGAGTCACGTGCCGTGACTGTGAAGTCTTGACCGCTAAGGAGCGCGATCCCGGCGGCACGGAGATATCCCGGCGTGACGGCACCAACGTCGCCCAGCACCGTGTCATGTTCCCGGTCGCCGGTGTTCGTGGACGACGTGGGAAAGCGCACACCGCTTTGGTCCGGTCCCGCCGAGAGCGGCGGTGCCTCGGACGCGCCAACCGCGGTCACCCCCGGAATGGCGCGCAATGCATCGAGGGCGTGGGAGAATGCGTCGACAACCGGCAAACCAGTCGTGTAAACGGCGCGGCTGGCCATCACTTCCAAGGTCAGTACGCCGGTCGGATCGAAACCGGCATCGACACGAGTCAGTCGCACAAAGCTGCCGAGAAGGAGCCCCGTACCGGCCAAGAGCACGGTCGACAAAGCGACCTGCGCAAACACGAGCACACGTCGTGCGCGGCCGCCCGCGCGAGCGACCGACCTCTCGCGGAGGACCGCCGCCAGATCCAGTCGAGCGGAGCGGAGCGTCGGCGCGATGCCCATGAGAATGCCGACGACGAGCGCCAACGTGACCGTGAGGGCGACAACCCGCAGATCGATTCCGATTTCGTCGCGCCGCGGCAAGCCCGGCGGAGCGATCGCGAGCAGCGCTCGCAGCGCCCACACACCGACAAACGCGCCGACCACCGCGCCGGCCAATGAGAGCAACAGCGTCTCGGTAAGGATTTGACGCGCGACGCGGCCCGGGCTGGCGCCAATCGCGCGCCGCACCGTCAGCTCATGCTCGCGTCGCGCGGCGCGCACGAGAGCGAGCACGGCCAGATTCGCGCACATGATCAACATGAGTAGCCCGACCGCCGTCAGCAGTACCAACAGCGCGGGCCTGACCTCGCGCACCATGCGCTCGCGGAGCACGATCGGTACGAATTTGAAGCCGCGTGTTCCGTAGCCCTCCTTGTCGACACGTTGGGAAAGTGCCGCGAGCTCGGAGCGTGCCGACGCCACCGATACGTTTTCGCGGACACGAGCGAGCACGCCGATGCTGTGGTTGGTGATTGGCAGGCGGTCGAGTGTGTCGGGGAGCAGCGTGTAGACGTCGGCGTCCGCCGACGCGGAGGCGAGACTGGTCAACGGCGTGAAGCGGAAGCTCGGGGGAAGGATGCCGACCACGGTTGCCGGCTTTCCATCGATCACGATCGTTTTTCCGAGAAGCGACGCTTCACCGCCGAAGCGTTGCGTCCAGAGACGATGGCTGACGAGGGCGAGTCGCGCCGCGTTTGGAGCGTCCTCTCCGCGCCCGAACGCGCGGCCCAGCGCGGGACCAACGCCGAGAACCTGGAAGAAATTCGCCGACACCGCGGACTGCGCGACCCGCTGCGGGTCGAATCCGTTCTCTCCTCCGAGCGTCACGCTGCCCGAGCGAATGGCGGCGAATCCCTCGAACCGCGTCGTCTCGCGGCGAAGGCGGACCACCTCAGGGCCCGTGACCCACGCTTCCGGTACGCCCATCCAATCGAGGCCGTCCCAGAGCACCATCAGCCGCGACGGATCACGATAGCGGAGGTCTGTGAACAGGACGCCATTGGCGACGGAGAATATCGATGTGACCGCCGCGATACCTAGCGCCAGGGTGAGTACTACGACGGCGGTGTAGCCGGGCGTCCTTGCCAGAGAACGCAGCGCATATCGCGTGTCGCGCATGGCGTCTTCGATCCAGGCGCCGCCGCGCGCCTCGTGACCCTCCTCGTGATAACGGCGAACGCCGCCGAACGTGGCGAGCGCGCGGCGCCTCGCCTCCTCGGCCGGCATCCCCGACTTCTCGAGATCCGCCGCTTCCATGTCGACGTGAAAGCCCATCTCCTCGCGCATTTCCTCATCACGCGAGCGTCGGAAGAATCGCATCATGATCAGGTCCCCTTGAGGACCGCTTCCACCGCGCCGGCGAAGGCGCGCCACGAGGCGCGCTCTTCGGCGAGCTGTGCTCGGCCCTTGTCCGTGAGACGATAGAACTTCGCCTTGCGCCCTTCGGGCGAGATGCCCCATTCGGCGTCGATCAACCCACGGTCTTCGAGTCGATAGAGGGCGGGATAGAGCGACCCCTGGTTGATCTGCAAGACGTCATCGGAGAGCGAGCGGACGCGCTTGGAGATTCCCCAGCCGTGCAGCGGCCCAAGCCGCAGCGTTCGGAGGATGAGGAGGTCGAGTGTGCCCTGCAGGAGATCCGTTTTGTCAGCCATTGATACCTCGACGTTCGACAACAAGGTGTGAACCTTGTTGTCGAATGTCAAGGTATCAACTCAGTCGCGGCGCAAGATCAGGTCGACGACGACGGGCCGGTGATCCGATGCGGCGCTGACCGGCACGCGAGCGGACACGGTGTTGAAATGGGGTGAGACGAGGACGTAGTCGATGCGCTTCGCAGGCTGGTCGGCGGGATAGGTGTAGCCTGGGCCCGAATCGCGCGGCCACGCGTCGCGCAGGCGCGCGAACAGCGGCGCAAGCTCGGGCGCATCCGGAGTCGCGTTGAGGTCACCGAAAACGATCAGTGGCTCGCCGACTCGGGCGATCTCCGCGGCCATTTCGCCCGCCTGTGTTCGCCGCACGCTGGGATCGGCGCGATAATCGAGGTGGGTGTTGAGCACGCGAACGCGCGAGCCGTCGACGTCGACGAGCGCTTCGAGCAACCCGGGAGCCCGTCCGGGCACGGCGTTCGAGTCCTGTGTCGACAGGCGCGTCAACGTATCGTTCCGCCAGGTAACGATGCGGTGTCGGCTCAGGAAGGCGACGCCGAACTCCCGCGGGACGGCGCTATTATCACGGTTGGGAAGGCTGTAGATCGGCGCGAAGCGCGCTTCCATACCAAGCGCCGAGGCCAACGCGGCGACTTGATCCATGAACCCGCTCCGTTCGCTCCAGTGGACATCGACCTCCTGTAGCGCGACCATATCCGGCGACAATGCTCGAATGGCATCGGCCGTCCGCGCCAAGTCACCGTGGCCCGCGTGAATGTTGTACGTCACGACGCGAATCGACCGGCCTGCCGGCGAGTGATCCGATCGATGGAAAGGGCCGCACGTGGAGGCGATGACGACGGCCGCGGCGGCCGAAAGCAGTACGCGAACCCGAGACATGAACCGCATTATGAGATTCAATAGCGTCCGGAGCAACGCCCGATGGTTGGTTGTCGTCGGGGCGACGACGATGAGCCTTGGCGCGGCGCGAGGCGGACTTGCCCAGGCAGGCCGCGCGTCTGCGCCGTTGCCGGCACGCGACGTCGATGATCCCGGCGTCGTCGCCACCGGGCAACGCATCACGCCCGCCGGTCTCCAAATGGTGGTTCCCGGACGCGTCGGCGGCGTACGGTTCGGCAGCGGTAACGAACTCTGGGTCGTCGCGGCGGGCGCCGCCTATCGGTTGGATTGGTCCGCGGGCCGCGTGTTGGCGCGCGTCGGTTTTCGCGGGCGCGCCGGCGTTGGCGGTGTGGCAATCGATCCAAAAAATGGTCGCGCTTTCGTCGCGACGATCGGGCCGATCAACGAAGACACGACGATCGCGCCGCTCTCGGGAGCGCCGGCACGCGCGACACTCGTTCGAGGAGAACGAGCAGGTCTTCTCGCCATCGCGCCTGACGCCACCGGGGATTCCGCCCACGCCACGCAGAGTATGGCGCTACCGGGCGACTACCTGACCGCTTCGCCCATCGTCGCTCGTGATGCCGCGAGCGACGGCCGGCGCTTCGGACTCGTCTTGCTGCCCGCGAACGACGCAGCCCTTGTCATCGACGCCGACCGTGGTTCCTTGCTCCGCTGGATCAAACTCGGCGTGCTTCCGTTGAGTGCCGCCTTGTCGCACGACGGCACCGTCGCATGGATTGCCAACTTCGGCGGAGGGCAACCGACCGCGGCGGAACGAGCCGTTCTACAATGCTGCCTCCGCCGCGCTGAACGCGTACGCGTCGACGCGCGAGGCGTGGCGATGACCGGCAGCGTCGTTCAAGTCGATGTCGCGACGGGCCGGATCACCGCCACGATTCCCGTAGGGCGCCACGCGAATGCATTGGCCTGGGACGAGACACACGGCCGGCTGTACGTGACGAGCGGCGTCGACGACGCCGTGACGGTGATCGACACGCGCATCGCCCGGGTTCTCTCGACGATTCGCGTGTCGCCCTTCCGCGAGCGCACGGCCGGCTTCGCGCCCACCGCGATCGCCCTCTCACGTACAGGCGACCGGTTGTACGTCGCCCTCGGCGGTGCGAACGCGGTCGCTGTCTATGCCGTCACACCCGAGAGCGCGAAGGCATCGTTGCTCGGGCTCGTGCCGACTGCGTGGTATCCCTCTTCGATCGACGTGAGCGCCGACGGCAAACGCATCGCGGTGGGCACATTGTTCGGTGTCGGCTCCGGCGAGGGGAGCGCCGGCGGCGCGCTGCGCGGACGATACGTGTTCGCGCAACGCGGAACCGTTCACGTGATCGACCTGCCCGATTCGACGGGGTTTGCCGCGTATACCGCCGCCGTCGCGGCGAACAATCGGCTGACCGTCAACAC
Organism: Gemmatimonadaceae bacterium; assembly: GCA_035554995.1. Lineage (GTDB taxonomy): Bacteria > Gemmatimonadota > Gemmatimonadetes > Gemmatimonadales > Gemmatimonadaceae > JAQBQB01. The sequence goes on along the minus strand of DATMHK010000028.1, from coordinate 6,528 downwards.
TCGGGACGGCGCGCTGGCGAGGGCTCGTCCGCGAGCCGACGCTCCCTCGCGTCCCGTGCCCGAACGTCCCGGCGAGCCGTCGCCGATCGAGAACGTGGTATTCATCATTCGCGAGAACCGGACGTACGATCAGGTCTTGGGCGATCTCAGTCGCGGCGCGCGAGACAGCTCCCTCGTGATGTACGGACGCAATGTCACACCGAACGCGCATGCGCTCGCCGAGCGCTACGTGACACTCGACCACTTCTTCGCGTCGGGCGGCAACTCGGCGGATGGACACCAGTGGGTCACGCAGGCAAACGAGACGGAGTATCCGATGTGGCCGCTCTATTCCGGCCGCACCTATCCGTCCGAAGGAAACGACCCACTCGCCTACTCGCCGGGCGGGTTCCTGTGGGAGACGGCCCAGGCCAAAGGCAAACGCGTCGCCGTGTTCGGCGAGTACGCTCCCGCGGCTTCGGATTCCATCGCCCGCGTTCGCGCTGATCTGCTCGCGCGGTGGACGGCCGACTCCGGTAAGGGGCCGGCGGTCTTTCGAGATCTCTTACGCCAACGCTATCGCACCCGTTCGGGAATCCCGTCGCTGGACCGAGTGCTCGTCCGCGAGTACCCGGGCTGGACGCAGGAAGTGCCGGACGTCGTCAAAGGCGACGTCATTCTCGCGCATCTTGCCGACTGGGAACGCGCGAAGCAGATGCCGCACCTCGTGATGATCATTTTGCCGAGCGACCATACGGTGGGGACGTCGCCCGGATGGTGCGTGCCGAAGGCGTGCGTGGCCGACAACGATCTCGCGTTGGGCCGCATCGTCGCGGGATTGAGCGCGTCGAGCTTCTGGAAGAAGATGGCAATTCTCGTCGTCGAGGACGACGCGCAGAACGGCGTCGATCATATCGATGGCCATCGGACGGTGGCGCTGGCCATCTCGCCCTACGCGCGGCGTGGCGTCGTCGATTCGACCGTCTACACGCAGGCCAGTATGGTGAAAACGATAGAGCTCATGCTCGGCTTGCCGGCGTTGTCGCTGTTCGACCTCGTTGCGACCGACATGCGCGCCAGCTTTATCGGGCACAACGAAACACCGGACTTCACGCCATATACGGCACTGGTTCCGACTCAGTCGCTCGCCGAGACAAATCCCAGTCCGGCGTCGATACGTGGGGCGTTCGTGAAGGAACGACGCGCCGCGGCGGTCGCGTCATCGCGCATGCGCTTCGACGAGCCGGATGCGGCGCCGAGCGACGCGCTCAATCGCATCCTCTGGCATGACGCGCGCGGCTACGACGTGAAGTTCCCCGGCGTGCGGTCGGCGCTGTTCTTCCCGCTCAGCGTCGACATCGACGACGATGACCGCGAGGTTCGAAGGCCGCCGGTGAAAAGAAAACGGTAGCCGGCGACCGCGGCTCAAAGCTCGAAGAACATGGTCGGCTCGACGTCGGCGAGGCCGGCCGCGCGAACCCACGCCCGGAGACCATCCGCCGTCACGGCCTGGCGAGAGGCCGGCAGGCGGGCAAAGCTCGCGAGCAGCTTCTCCTGAACCGTCTCGTCGGCGCGTCGCAGCAGCGCCCGCCCGGCTTCGGATAAGCACACGTCGATGCGCCTCCGATCGACCGCCGAGCGCTGTCGGACGATCAGCTCTTTCGACGCAAGCCGAGCGGCGACCTCCGATACCGTGCTCTGCGCCGTGGCCGTGCGCACCGCCAGCTCACCAATCGTGAGCGGCTCGCTCTTCGCCAACTCGCGGAGCACGAATAACTGCGCGGCGGTCACGCCGAGGACCGCTTCGCTTACGGCATCGGCAAACCGCAGCGAGCGTACAATGCGACGCAGCGCGTCCATCGCGATCGTCGCTGAACCCTCAGGCGAAGACCTCGAGCCGCCAGCCGACGCCTCGAGGTCTTCGTCACGCGACGGCCCTGTCGACACCGACATCGCTAGTGGCTCATCCGCGCGTACTGCTTGGGGACGCCGACCTGGATGATCCCCACCGCGCCCTTCTCGGCGTCCGCGAAGCTATGCGTCACGAACGGATAGAGTCCTTCGCCGCTCGCTTCCTTGTCGAACACCGTCTCGAAAACCGCACCGCCACCGGCGGGGATGCCATACGTCTGGACACCCTCGAGAACGTGCTTGGGGTTGCCGTCCGGGTAGACACGATCGAACACCGCGCCAACGACGTGGAAGTCGCTGTTGAAATTCGGGCCGGCGTTCACGACGAAGAAGCGCACGCGGTCGCCGACATCAACGCGAAGCGGATTGTCCTTGTACTGGCCCGCGCGGCCGTTGAACGCGACGTACGTCGCCGCCTTCGCCGTCTCCGCTTCCCAATCGGGTTGCATCATGTGCATCGCGCCGGCGGTCGTGTCGCCGGCCTTGGCGTAGAACTCGGACTGAACGAGGACGAATTCCTTGTCGGCCTTCGTGCCCCAACCGTCGCGCGGATCGACGATGATCGGCAGATACATGCCTTGCATGAGGTGCATCGTCACCGGCGGCGTGCCGCAGTGGACCATGAACGCGCCGGCGTCGCGAGCCGTGAAGTCGAAGTGCACCGAGTCTTTCGGCATGATCATACGATAGGCAACGTTCGCCGGAACTCTCGCGGCGTGAAAATCGATCGAGTGCGGCATCGGCGATTCGTTCACCACGGTGATCCGGACCTGGTCGCCGACACGCACTCGAATCGCCGGTCCCGGAACGGTGCCGCCAAAGGTCCAGCCCTGATACGTCACGCCCTTGGCGATCTCGATCGTTGCGTCCTTGATCGGGATTCGGAACTCTTTAATGCCCGCATCGGACAGTGGGGCAAGCCGAGCGTCGAACGCCGGCTGCGAGGCGGTGATGGTCTTGTCGAAATCGACGTGCTGCACGCGCTCACCGCGACGCACCGCTGTGGTCGTAATACCGACCGCGACGAGCGCGGAGAGTCCAGCGGCGGAGGTAATCAGGTTGCGGGTGCGCATCGGTTGGGTCTCCAGAAGTTCTTTCGGTTTCGCGAATCAATCGGTTCGCGATGGAAATTGCTTCGGGAACCGATGGATCTCGGTCGGCTAATGCTGGATTTTTTGTGCGGTTTTCTCCGACACTGACATCCGAGAGGGCCGACTCAGGGGCTGGTCGCAGGACTGACTAGTACAGGGGGAACTGCCGCGCGCACACGCTGGCACAACACGGACACGACGGGAACCACCGACGTCCCCCGCCCCGCTATATCCGGCCCGCGATGCGGGAACGTCCAGCGGGCTTCGCTATTCCGTCGCGAGAAGGCCGAGTCGGAATGCGAACTGTACGTACTGGGATCGGTGCGCGAGCCCGAGCTTCTCGTGGATGCGTTGCTTGTACGTGTCGACGGTTTTCGGACTGATGAACAGGCGATCGCCGATCTCCGGAGCCGAGAAGCCTTGACCGACGAGGCGGAGAACGGCGCGCTCCCGGTCGGTGAGTCGGGCATATCGATCGTGGTCCGAATGCTCGGTTTCTTTGGTGACGAGTCTTCGGGCAAGCACTCGTGACGCCGAGGGACGCAGGTAGACGTCGCCGTGAGCGACCGCGCGGATGGCGTTGACGAGCTCGCGGTCCGCCTCGGTCTTCAGGACGTAACCGGACGCACCGGCCTCCATGACGGGGACCAGATGCTCCTGCTCGGCGTGCATCGACAGGACCAGGACCTTGATATCCCGATTGGCGGCGATGATCTCTTTGGTCGCGGCAATTCCGTCAAGCTCGGGCATTGCCAGGTCCATGACGATGACGTCGGGTCGGAGCTCGGCCGCCATTGCGACTGCTTCTTTGCCATTGCTGGCCTCGCCGACGACGCTGATGTCGCGGGCCGTTCCCAGTACCGCACGCAAGCCGGCACGCACCACGCGGTGATCGTCGGCCAGCAGAACGCGAATTACGTCGGTCGTCATCTTTTCTCCGTGTCGGGCAGAACGCTACACGTCGAAGATCGTTCGGGTCGGAGGGACCCGGCATCGGGCAACGTCCCACTTTCCGACGGGGAAACGCTGACACGGGCCTCGCCAACAGTCCCGGGAATAGGCAAAATCAGGGACTTATGCCCCTTCTCGCTTTTCTCGACCGGAATCACTCGCTGGCATCAGAGGACTATTCGCGTTGGCTCGTGCCGCCGGCGGCGCTGGCCATACACCTCTCGATCGGCCAAGCGTACGCGTTCAGCGTGTTCAACCTGCCGCTCTCTCAGTCCGTCGGGATCACGCGATCGGCACCGGGCGACTGGAAACTGAGCACCATCGGGTGGGTGTTCAGCGTCGCGATCGTTTTCCTCGGCTTATCAGCGGCGCTGTTCGGTCCGTGGCTCGAGCGCGTCGGACCTCGCAAGGCAATGTTCGTTTCGGCGGTCTGTTTCGGGGGCGGCTTCGAAGTCGCCGCGATCGGCATCGCGACACATCAATTCTGGTTGCTGCTCTTGGGCTATGGCGTGTTGGGCGGCATAGGTCTCGGCATCGGCTACATCTCGCCCGTGACGACGCTCATTCGCTGGTTCCCCGATCGCCCCGGGATGGCGACGGGGATGGCGATCATGGGATTCGGAGGCGGCGCGATGATCGCGTCGCCGCTCTCGACAATGCTGATGGCGCGCTTCCGTACGCCGGCATCGACCGGCGTCGCGCCAACGTTCGTCGTGATGGGCGCGCTGTACTTCGCGTTCATGATGTTCGGCGTGTTCACCGTGCGGGTGCCGCGCCCCGGTTGGCGTCCGCGTCTGTCGGCTCGCGCGGAGCAGCGGAGACCGTTCGTCATGACCGGCAACGTCACCGCCGATCGCGCGATTCAGACGCCGCAGTTCTGGTTGCTCTGGGCGGTGCTGTGCCTCAACGTGACGGCGGGCATCGGCGTCCTCGGCCAGGCTTCGCCGATGATCCAGGAGATGTTCCCGGGCGCCATCTCGGCCGGCGCGGCGGCGGGGTTCGTCGGACTTCTGAGTCTCGCCAACATGGGCGGACGCTTCTTTTGGTCGTCGTTGTCCGACTTCATCGGACGAAAAGCAGTCTACGCGACTTTCTTTCTTCTCGGCGCGGTACTGTACGCGCTGGTGCCTCGCACGGGGCATATGGGCAACGTCGTGCTCTTCGTCGCCGGGTATGTCGTGATTCTCAGCATGTACGGCGGCGGCTTCGCGACGATCCCGGCGTACCTGCGCGACATGTTCGGCACGATTCAGGTTGGGGCGATTCACGGGCGACTGTTGACGGCATGGTCGACGGCGGGCGTGCTCGGACCGGTGCTGGTGAACTACATCCGCGAATACGAGATCGCACATGGCGTCGCGAAAGCCGACGCGTATACGACGACGATGTACATCATGGCGGGGCTGCTCGTCGTCGGGTTCTTCTGCAACCTGTTCGTCCGCCCGGTCCACGAGCGCCACGTGACGATGGAGCAGCCGGCTTCAGTCAGCGCGACAGCGTGATGGAGGAGCGACAATGATCGAACTGGACAGACCGCAGCGCTCCGCCGGCTTCTTCGCTCGGCTCGTGGCCGCGTGGGCGCTCGTCGGCGTTCCGCTTGGGTGGGGTGTGTGGCAGGTGATTCGGCGTTCGCTCGACTTGTTTCGCTAACGGGCCTCCATCATTTCCCACCGTCGATCGATAACACCTGGCCCGTGATCCAGGCGGCGTAGTCGGAGGCGAAGAAGAGAACGCCGTGAGCGATATCCTCCGGCGTACCCAGTCGTTTCAGCGCGATTCGGTCGACGAGCTCGCGCTGCCCTTCTTCGCCATACGACTCCCATTGTCGTTCCGTCGCCGCGTTCGAGCGAACGAAACCCGGCGCAATGTTGTTGACGGTGATGCCCCACGGCCCGAGCTCGTGCGCGAGTTGCCGCGTGAGTCCGATCTGCGCGGCTTTCGCGGAGGCGTAGGCCTGGATGCCGGTCAAGCTGATGCCGAGGCCCGCTCCGCTCGAGATGTTGACGATGCGTCCGTAGCGCGCGGTCTTCATCGAAGGCGCGACGGCCTGCGACATGAAAAAGGCTCCGGAGACGTTCACGTCGAAGAGTGACTGCCAGTCGCGCGGTGAGATCTGCTCGAGCGGCCGGCCGACCTGACCGAGCACGCCACCCGCGTTGTTCACCAGAATGTCGGTGCGGCCGGCGGCGGCAATCTTGCCGACAAATCCATCCACCGCGCTCTTGTCGCCGACGTCGACGACAGCGACTTCGCATCGTCCGCCGGCAGCGACGCAGAGTGTACGCGTCTCACGGAGCTCGTCTTCGAGAACGTCACACGCCCACACGTTCGCGCCTCGTTCGGCGAAGGCGACAGCGATCGCACGTCCGAATCCGTGCGCCGCGCCGGTGACGATCGCAACGCGGTCGGTGAAGTCGAGGTTCACTCGGCGACTCGGCGACTCGGCGACTCGGCAGCTCGGCGGCTCGGCTGGTTGGTTGCTTCCCCCCAGGCCCCAGTGAGCAAAGAGCGCGTTTCGTCGACCGCGACCTCCCACAGTGCCAGCATCTCGGCATCGGGCCGCTGGTACCGACCGCCGTAGTTGCCGTCACCGAGA
>DATMHK010000027.1:0-2124 GCA_035554995.1 Gemmatimonadaceae bacterium | reverse complement strand
TTCAAATACTTCGGACGGCCATCCTGGCTGGCGAGCTTCTGCTCCGTGTCCTTCATGCGGCGCTCGAGCTCGGGTATGCGACCGTATGAGATCTCGGCCGCCTTGGCCAGATCGCCCCGTCGCGTCGCCTGCTCCGCTTCGATGCGCGCCTGATCGATCTCCTGTTTGATCTTGCCGACGCCGCCAAGCATCTCCTTTTCCTGCTGCCACTGCGCTTTCATCGCCGACGATTTCTCGCGCAGCTCGGCGAGCTCCCGCTCCAGCTCCTCTCGGCGCTCGATCGCCGCGCGATCTTTCTCTTTCTTGAGCGCCGTGCGCTCGATCTCGAGCTGCATGATGCGTCGCTCGACTTCGTCGATCTCCTGCGGCATCGAGTCGATCTCGATGCGCAGTCGCGACGCGGCCTCGTCAACGAGGTCGATCGCCTTGTCGGGCAGGAAGCGGTCGCCGATGTAGCGGTGCGACAGCGTCGCCGCGGCGATGATGGCGTCGTCAGTGATACGCACGCCGTGATGCGCCTCGTAGCGTTCCTTGAGGCCGCGGAGGATGGCGATCGTGTTCTCGACGCTCGGCTCGCCGACGTAAACGGGCTGGAAACGGCGCTCGAGCGCAGGGTCCTTCTCGACGTGCTTGCGGTACTCGTCGAGCGTCGTCGCGCCGACGACGCGGAGCTCGCCTCGCGCGAGCATCGGCTTGAGCATGTTGCCCGCGTCCATCGACCCTTCGGCTTTGCCGGCGCCGACGATCGTGTGCATCTCGTCGATGAAAACGATATACCGACCCTCGCCCTCGGTGATCTCCTTGAGCACCGACTTGAGGCGCTCCTCGAACTCGCCGCGGAACTTCGCGCCCGCGATGAGTGCGCCCAGGTCGAGCGAGACGAGTTGCTTGTTCTTGAGGCTCTCCGGGATGTCACCGTTGACGATGCGCTGCGCCAGCCCTTCGACGATCGCGGTCTTGCCGACGCCCGGCTCGCCGATGAGCACCGGATTGTTCTTCGTGCGGCGCGACAAGACTTGAATGACGCGACGGATCTCTTCGTCGCGTCCAATCACCGGATCCAGCTTCCCCTTGCGGGCCGCTTCGGTGAGATCGCGCGTGTACCGCTGCAGCGCCTGATACTGGTTCTCGGGATTCTGATCGGTGACGCGATGCGTGCCGCGCACCTGTTCCAGCGCTTCGAGCAACGCATCGTGCGTCGCGCCGACGCCGGTCAGCAGATTCTTCGACTCGATTCCCTTGACCTCGGAAAGCGCCAAGAGCAGGTGCTCGGTCGAGATGTACTCGTCGCCGAGCTTCTTCGCCTCGTCCTCGGCTCGGTCGAATACCTGGTTCAGCTCGCGCGAGGCATTCGGCTGCGCATCGCTCTGCTTGGGGAACCGGTCGATCTCGCGCCGAACTTGATCGCGGAGCGCGGTGACGCTCGCACCGAGCTTTTGCAAGACGGGCACGACAATGCTCTCGTCCTGGTCGAGGAGCGCGGCGAGGAGATGGAGATCGTAGACGACGGGATTGCCGTTGCGACGGGCGAGCGCGACGGCGTCGTTGAGCGCCTCACCGGCTTTGACGGTCAGTCGGTCTGGATTGATCATGATACATTGTGGAAGCAACGTGGGTGCCTTGCGAGTCGGCCAATCCGGCAGAAAAAAACGCGCCGGATGGCGAGAAACCATCCGGCGCGCACTGCATTTTGACGCGACTACTTTCGGTAGTAGATCTTCTTCGTGCCTTCCAGGGAACCGTCCACGAAGAACTGGACGATATACGTCCCTGAAGCGGCCTCGCGTCCACCACCTTGCACCTTCCCGTCCCACCACGCCTCATAGTCACCGCAACCCAACAACAAGTTGTTGAGCGGGCTGCCGTTCATCAGGCTCGTTGCACCCGATGTGACGGTCGAACCAGGTCCGTAGAGGACAGGAATCACCACTGGCTGTGCCAGGATGTTCATGATCCGCATCGTGACCTTGTGTACTTCGGTCGTACTGTTGCCCGAACACAGGACGCTAAAACGAATCCTGGTTTCGGGGTTGAAGGGATTCGGATAATTCTTACCGAGTTTCCCCTTTGCACCTTGCTCTCGGGGCGGCTGTTGACTCGATTGCCCCGCCGCATTCTTTGGCG
>DATMHK010000026.1:0-22404 GCA_035554995.1 Gemmatimonadaceae bacterium | reverse complement strand
CATCTGCGCAACAAGGCGACGAGCGCCATGCAATCCACCTGGGCACTCGGTGCGATCCTGGCCGCGGTACTCGCCGGCGTTGTGCTCGACGTGCTTCCGTTCGGAGACAACGGCTGGCGCGTGCTGTTCGCGATCGGATCTCTGCCCGCGCTGCTTACGCTCTGGATGCGCCGCAACATCGAAGAGCCGGAGATATGGAAGCAGACGCGCGGCACCACCGCCGCGAAAACGAATCCCTACTCGGTGCTTTTTGGGACCGAGCTACGAAGGCGCACGCTGCTTGCCTGCCTGCTCGCGTCGCTGCTCCAGTTCGCGTATTGGGGACTTTTCTTCTGGCTTCCAAACCTTCTCGCCACGCCGGTCGAGAAAGGCGGCGCGGGGATGAGCGTCGTGAAGTCCACCTGGTACCTCGTCCCGATGCAGGTCGGCGCGTTCATCGGCTATCTCTCGTTTGGGCCACTGGCCGACCGTTTCGGACGCCGCCGTGTCTTCGCTGGGTTCCTCACGGTCGCCGCCATCATCGTCCCGATCTACGGACGAGTCGTTCACAGTCCAACGACGCTGCTCCTTCTCAGCCCCGTGCTCGGATGCGTCGGACATGCATACTGGAGCATGCTCGCGCCGTTCCTGTCCGAGCTCTTCCCGACCAGCGTTCGCGCCAGCGGCCAGGGACTGGGCTACAACTCCGGACGATTGCTCGGCGCGCTCGCGCCGTACGTCATCGGTGTCCTCGCGACGCTGCCGGCGATCGGCATCGTTTCCGCCCTCGGAGTAACGTCGGCGTTCTATCTCGGAGCGGCGGCGCTCATCTTCGCATTTCCCGATCGAAGCAGAGCGCCGCTCGACTGATCACCGAGTTGCCGCGCGCGCCATCACCTCGCCGCGGCGATGCACTCGATCTCGACTTTCGCTGCCGCGCTCACCAGCGCGGCGACGACGACCGTGGAACGGCCCGGCGGTTCCTTCGGAAAGAACTGCGTGTACGCCGAATTCATTCCCTGGAAGTCTTTCACGTCGGTAAGGAACACGGTGCATTTGAGCACGTTCGCCATGCTGCTTCCGGCCGCCTCCACCACCTTCTGGACGGCTTCCAGCGAGCGCTTGGTCTGCGCCTGAATCGTGTTGTCGGCGGTGTCGCGCGACACCCCGAGTTGGCCCGACGTGTATATGACGTCGCCGGAGCGCGTCCCGGGCGAAAGCGTGGCGCTCGCCTGCATGCCCTGCGGAACTATTACCTGCTTTTGCGCGGCAGCGAGTGACGGCGCGACAACGGCGGCAACGAGCAGCGACACGGACGTGATGCGCATTGGTACCTCGAGTGGGAGTCGGAGTTTGAGCAAGCACGAATTTCGGCGAGAGGGGCGGAAAGGGCTAGGCACCTCGCGAAACGGGAGACCCACGGTCAGTTTTCCCCGACGATGAGCGAGCTGCGCGACGAGCTGCAACGAACCCTCGGTGACACGTACACCCTCGAGCGCGAGCTCGGCGGTGGCGGGATGTCGCGCGTGTTCATGGCGGAGGACAACGCTCTCGGGCGAAAAGTCGTCGTGAAGGTCCTTTCGCCCGACCTCACCGCCGGCGTCAACGTCGACCGGTTCAAGCGGGAGATCCAGCTCGCCGCGCGGCTACTCCAGGCGCAGATCGTTCCCGTGCTCGCCGCGGGCGAGCTCGACGGCGTGCCGTATTACACGATGCCGTTCGTCGAAGGTGAGTCGCTCCGAGCGAGGCTGGCCCGTACGGGAGCGCTCCCGATTCCCGAAGTCATCAGCATCCTCCGCGACGTCACGCGCGCGCTTGCCTACGCGCATGAGCGCGGCGTCGTGCACCGTGACATCAAGCCGGACAACGTTCTGCTCTCCGGTGGTACGGCCGTCGTAACGGACTTCGGCATCGCGAAGGCGCTCACGGCAGCCAAGACGACCGACACGCCGGTAGCCGACAGCTCCCTCACGCAGCTCGGCACGTCGGTCGGAACACCGGCGTACATCTCTCCCGAGCAGGCCGCCGGCGATCCGAACGTCGATCATCGCGCCGACATCTACTCGCTCGGCTGTATGGCGTACGAGCTCCTCACCGGTCAGCCGCCGTTCGCCGGACGCTCGCCGCAACGGACGTTGGCGGCGCACCTCACGGAGATTGCGCGCCCGATCGAGGAAATGCGCCCGGATGTGCCGCCCGCGCTCGCCGCGCTGGTCATGCGATGTCTCCAGAAGGAGCCGTCCGCACGGCCGCAGTCCGCCGCCGAGATCGGCGCGCTGCTCGACGGCGTGCCGAGTGGCGCGTCGAGCGTAGCGCAGCTCACCGGTCCCGGCGCGACGACGCGCGCGCTGCTCTGGTACGTCGTGGCGTTGGCCGCGGTCGGGATCGTGGCCAAGGCGGCGGTCGTCGGTATCGGACTTCCCGACTGGGTGTTCTCGGGAGCAGTCGGCCTGATGCTCCTGGTGCTCGTGTTGGTTCTCGCCACCGCTTGGGTGCATCGCACGACGCGTCACGTCACCGCGGAGATACCGGTGTTGACTCCCGCCTCGGGCGCAACGCACGGCACGATGACCACCGTCGCGCTCAAGGCAAACCGGTTCCTGACCTGGCGGCGCGTGTTCCGCACCGCCGCGGCGACGATTCTCGCCTTCGCGATCGCCGTCATCGCGGTGATGGTGCTGCGCGGCTTTGGTGTCGGACCCGCCGCCTCACTGCTCGCCGCCGGACGCCTGCACGGGCGCGAGCGGTTGCTGGTCACCGATTTCGCCGCCGGAAAGGATTCGTCGCTCTCACACGTCGTGACCGAGGCGGTGCGCACCAACCTCGGGCAATCCAAGGCCGTGTCGATCATGCCGCCGACGGCGATCGCCGCCGCGCTCCAACGCATGCAGCGCCCCGCCTCGGGCTCGATCGACATATCCCTCGGACGTGAGATCGCGGTTCGCGAAGGAGTGAAGGCGATCGTCGGCGGAAGCGTGACACCGCTCGGCTCGGGGTACGTGGTCTCGATCCGCCTCGTCTCCGCGGATTCAGGCGGCGACCTCGCGGCCTTTCAGAAAACCGTGAACGGGACGAGCGAGCTGCTCGACGCGATCGACGACCTGACGCGAAAGCTGCGCGGCCGCATCGGCGAGTCGTTGAAGTCCGTGCGCGATACGCCTGCGCTCGATCAGGTGACGACGAGCTCGCTCGAGGCGCTTCGACTGTACGCGGAAGCGACGCGCGCGTCGGACCTCGAAGGCGACTACTCGAAATCCGAAAAGCTTCTGCGACAGGCCGTCGCGCGAGACACGATGTTCGCGATGGCGTATCGGAAGCTCGGCGTCACGCTGAACAACTTGGGCATGGCGCGCGCGTCGATCGACAGCGCGCTGTCACGGGCCTACCAATATCGCGATCGCTTGCCCGAGCGCGAGCGCTATGTCACCATCGCGACCTACTACCAGACGGGTTCGGGCTTCGACCGAGAGAAAGCCGCCGAGGCGTGGCAGCAGGCACTCGCCATCGACAGCACCGAAGTGGCCGCGCTGGTGAACCTCGCCAACAACTACCGCAGCCGCCGGCAGTTCGCACGCGCCGAGTCGTTGTACGCCGGCGTGAACGCGTCATCGCGCGCGTCGCAAATCAGTTGGGGCAACTACGCCGGCGCGCTGCTGACCGACGGCAAGCTCGCCGCCGCGGACTCGGCATACGCCGAGGTCCGCCGACGCTTCCCCAACTCTCAAACCGCACAAGTATCGCCGGCCGTGATGATGTATCAACGCGGCCAATTCGATTCAGTCGAAGCATTCTGGCGGGCGCGCAGCACGAGCAGCAATCCGCTCTCGAAGCTCAATGGCCTGGTCAATCTCGTAAACGCCACGATGCTGCGGGGCCGCCTCCGCGAAGCCCAACGGTTTTCCGTCGAAGCGCGCGCGGTCAACGCCGCGCGGGGCGTACCACCGAATCCACTCGCCGATTCGGTCAGCTCGGCCTCGGTAGAGCTTTGGTTCTTCGACCACCGCGACGCCGCAGCCCACGCGCTTGACGCGGCGCTCGCGCAGGCGCCCTTGCGCAATCTTCCGGTCGAGCAACGACCGTACTATACGTTGGCGGTGTTCTACGCGATGTCCGGTCGCGTCGATCGGGCAAAATCGCTCATCGCGCAGGCGGAATCCGACCTGGGCGGAACGTCGTGGCTGAAGGTCCAGGAACCCAGCCGCCACGCCGCGCTCGCCGAGATCGCGCTCGCCGAGCATCGGCCGCTCGATGCCGTGCGCGAGATCTGGAAAGCCGATTCGCTGCCCGATGGTCCCGCCGGCGATTGCGTGCATTGCATCGACATGGATCTCGGCCGCGCGTTCGATCTTGCCAACCAGCCGGATTCGACGATCGCGCACTGGGAAGCCTACCTCAACTATCCCACCCACGAACCCGGTCGCGACGCCATTTTCCTCCCCGGCATGCACAAGCGTCTCGGCGAGTTGTACGAAGCGAAGGGCGAGACGCAGAAAGCGATCTCGCACTACACGGCGTTCATCGAGCTGTGGAAGAACGCTGATAAGGAACTGCAGCCCAAGGTCGCCGAGGCCCGGACGCGTCTATCCGCCTTGCAGAAGACTGTCGCGCGGTAGTTTGGGAGCACTCCTGCTGTTGACTCGTTACGCTGTCTCCGCGCCGATCCGCGCCATCCGTGCCGTTCATCCGTGTGAAAAGGCTTGCACCTTGAGTCCGTAGTGGCGTCCGGGCACGGTGAACTGAGTAAGTCAACAGCATTTGACGCGGATAACTGCACTGATTGCGCGGATCGGCGCGGATACGGCGTTGACAGTTGTGAAATGAAAGGGGAATCGGTTTCCCGGTCGCCTCCAGAAGCACCAGCGAGCGTCCCCTTGCGCTTCTACAAGACCGCCGATACCCTTGTAGAAGCACAAGGGGAAGCCACATGGACGATCGTCTCGACCTCCCGCAGGGCACGCTCGACCTCCTCATCCTCAAGGCACTCTCGCTCACCGCGATGCACGGGTGGGCGATCTCGGAGAGGATCAACCAAGTCTCGCGCGCTACGTTGCAGATTCCGCAGGGGTCGCTCTACCCCGCACTGCACCGTCTCGAGCGCCGCGGTTGGATTCGCGCCGAATGGGGCGCGTCGGACAACAATCGCAAAGCCAAGTTCTACGAATTGACGCGAGCCGGTCGCAAGCAGCTCGACGCCGAGTCGGACGCGTGGGCGCGCCTCACCGAGGCCGTGGCCCTTGTTCTCGACATGACCTGAGCGCGGAACCGCCTGGAGACCCTCCAATGTTCGATGAGCTGTGGAGTGATGTCCGCTATCGCATGCGCGCGCTGCTGCGCCGCGACAGCGTCGAGCGCGAGCTGAGCGACGAGGTGCGCTTCCATCTCGAGCGCGAGACCGAGAAATACGAACGCATGGGCCTTTCTCACCATGACGCCGCGCGGCGCGCGGCGCTCGCGTTCGGCGGTGTCGAGCGCGCCAAGGAAGCGAGTCGCGACAATCGCGGTACGGTGCTCCTCGAGACGATTCTCCAGGACGTCCGCTACGCGATTCGCGGCCTTCGATCCAAGCCGGCGTTCACGACCGGCGTCGTCCTCACGCTGGGCCTGGGCATCGGCGCGAACGCGGCGATGTTCGGCATCGTCGACCGATTGCTCTTCCGGCCCCCGCCGTATTTACGCGATGCGTCGACGACGCATCGCGTGTACGAGAGCCAGACAGAGCCCGGCGGCGCGACCCGCACCGAACACAATACGCAGTTCGCGCGCTACCTCGACTTCAAGCGATGGACGCATGACTTCTCGTCGATCGCCGCCTTTCAGACGCGCACCGTCGCCGTCGGCGAGGCGACGGAAGCGCGCGAGCGTCCCGTGACCGTCGCCAGCGCGTCGTATTTCGATTTCTTCGACGCGCGTCCCGTCCTCGGACGCTTTTTCACGGCGCAAGAAGACTCGGTCCCCGTTGGTACGCCCGTCGTCGTCCTCGGCTACGCGTTTTGGCAAACGGAGTTCGGTGGTCGGACCGATGTGATCGGCAAGACGATTCGCGTCGACCGCGGTCTGACGACGATCATCGGCGTCGCGCCGGACGGTTTCACGGGAATGTCCGACCAGGGCGTTCCCGCGCTCTACATGCCGATCACCGCGTACGCGTGGGCATTCCGCGGGCGGGACTATTCAAAGAACTATAATTGGGGATGGCTCGAGCTCATCGTCCGGCGCAAGCCCGGCGTTTCACTCACCGACGCCACGGCGGATCTCAATAACGCCTACCGCCGGAGCGTATTGGCCGAATCTGAGCTGGGCCACCAGAAGCTCGACCTCGACGCCACGAAGCCCAAGGCATCGCTTTTCCCGGTCCAGCTCGGGCGCGGCCCGCAAGCCGGACAAGAGGCGAAGGTCGTGGTCTGGATCGGTGGCGTCGCCTTCATCGTGCTGTTGGTCGCCTGCGCGAACGTCGCCAACCTGCTGTTGTCGCGCGCCGTGAAGCGCCGCCGCGAGATCGCCTTGCGTCTGGCCCTCGGGGTCTCGCGCGGCCGGCTGATCCGCCAACTGCTGACGGAAAGCCTCGTTCTCGCCGCGTTCGGCGGGATCGTCGGCCTCGCCGCGGCGCAGTGGGGCGGCGCCGCGCTGCGTGCGCTCTTTCTGCCGGATGAGCCGGCGGGCGTCGTGACCGATGCACGCACGCTTGGCGTCGCACTGCTCGCGACACTCGGCGCGGCGCTGCTCACCGGGATCGTCCCCGCCATTGCCGCGTCGCGCTCGGATCTCGCGCGCGCGCTTGCCGCGGGCGCACGCGATGCCGGCGCCGCCCGCTCCCGCACGCGCACTGTACTCCTTGTCTTTCAGGCGGCGCTGTCGGTCGTTTTGCTCGTCGGCGCCGGACTGTTCGTGCGCAGCCTGCAGAACGTGCGTGGAATGCGTCTCGGCTACGACGTCGGTCCGCTCGCCGTCGTCTCGGTCAACCTGCGCGGGGCGAAGCTCAGTCCCGCCGAGACGCACGCGCTGGGGAGCCGACTCGTCGAGACGGCGCGAGGCATTCCGGGCGTTTCGCTCGTCACGCCCGTGGCCTCGGTTCCCTTCTGGAGCAATGAAGGACGTGGACTCTTTGTCGAAGGGATCGACTCGGTCAGAAAGCTCGGCCGCTTCATTTTGCAGGCGGGCGACACGAACTACTTCCGGACCGTTGGGACGCGGATTCTGCGTGGACGCGGGTTCGCCGCCAGCGACGGACCGATCGCCCCTCCTGTCGTCGTGGTCGGCGACGGCATGGCGAAATTGCTCTGGCCGGGCCAGGACCCGATCGGCAAATGCATACACATCAGCGAACAAGACGCGCCGTGCACGACCGTCGTCGGTGTCGCCGAAGAGATGCGCATGCGAGCGCTCGATGACGCTCGCGAGCACACGTACTACCTCCCGATGACGCAATACGACGCCGCGCCGAGCGATATCTTCGTTCGCGTCTCGGGAGATGCAGCCGACTACAGCGGCGCGATTCGACGCGCGCTCCAGCCGCTGATGCCGGGGGCGGCGTACGTGAACGTCCGGCCGCTCCGGGAGCTCATCGACCCGAGTATGCGTGGCTGGGAGTTCGGCGCCACCATGTTCCTCGCCTTCGGCGGGCTCGCGCTCGCGCTGGCGGCGATTGGTCTCTACAGCGTCATCGCCTACGGCGTCGCGCAGCGGCAGAAGGAGCTGGGGGTTCGCATCGCGCTCGGCGCATCGCGCGGCAGCGTCGTGAGGCTGGTCGTCGGAGGCGGCGTACGGATGGTCGTCATCGGCATCGCCATCGGCGGGATCATCGCGCTGTGGGCGAGCCGCTGGCTCGGTACGCTGCTCTTCAATGAGTCGCCGAAGGATCCCGTCGTGTACGCGGCGGTCGCCGGTGTGCTCGTCGTCGTCGCCGTCGTCGCGACCGCACTGCCGGCGTTGGGCGCGGCGCGGCTGGATCCGAACACCGCGTTGCGCGCCGAGTAGTCGTCGGCGAGAGGCTACCCCGAGCGAGCGTCAGCGGATCGTTCCGCTGACGCTCGCGGTTTTTCCACCCGCGGTGGCGATGATCGTCAGCGTGCCGGTGCGTTGAGGAATGACGCGCGCGACGCGCGTCCCGAACTGTTGCACGATCGCGCTCGTCGGGTCCGACGCTCGGAACGTGTAGGCCGTTCCGGATGCGAGCTGTCCGCGGCTGTCCAGCGCACTCGCCGTGACGAGCAGCGTATCGCCGACGCGCCCGCTCAGCGTCGTCGGATCGAAAGCGATCGTCACCACTTTCGGCAGGACGACGACAGTCGATGTCGTCTTGATGCCGTTGATCCGCGCCTGGATCGTGCCGACGCCAACAGCGACCGGCGCCACAAAGCCGATCGTGTCGACGCTCACCACCCCCGGCGTGAGACTCTTGAACACGACGCCGGCCGGCGTCACGATCGGCAGATTGACGGAGAACGCCGAGACGGTGAGCTGCCTGCGATCCAGCAATACCGCCGTGTCGCTGACGAACAGCGTGTCGGTACCCGGCGTTATCTCGAGCCGAAGCGCCGGCGGAAGGAACGGATTCGTGACCGAGTCGTCGTCGTTGTCGCTGTCGGAGGAACAGCCGAGCGCGAACGCGGACAGGAGAACAACGCGGGTGAGGTTTCTGACCGACGGCATGAGAGGCTCCTGCGTCGAAACGACGTCAAGAGTTGGGCCCGCACGTTTTGGCCGGCCATACAAGGCCGCCGTTTTCCGGTCGAGAGGCGCGGGCCGGAATCGAACCGGCGAATAGCGGTTTTGCAGACCGCTGCCTTACCACTTGGCTACCGCGCCAAAGAAGTCCTGTAACTTATTGAACCATCCCGCCTTCCGACAAGCGCACCTTTCCAATCGGCCCGAACGTTGCAACTTCGACGGCGGGCAGCCAGGACAGGGCAACGGACATGGCCACGCAGTCGCCGGCGAGCGCCGATCACGAGCGACGACAACCAACGACGAACGGTACGCGAGGGCGGTTGCACCTCGCGTGGGACGTCGTATTCGGCGCACTGCGTTTCATCGGCCGGCACGCGCACAACGCGTATACAGTATTCGGCATCTTCCTGCTTTCAGGCGCGGCGCTCGCGATCGGCTGCACGTGGGCTTTCTCCGAGCTGGCGCAGCACGTCCGCCGCGGAACGACCCAGCCGTTCGACGACGCGGTGATGCACTGGATCGCCAATCACCAGAATCCGCTCGTCCAGTCGGCGATGCTCGAGGTGACGGCGCTCGGCACGGGGACCGTCGTGGCGATGATCGTGTTCATCGCCGGCCTCTTCCTTTGGCTGAATCAGCACAAGCACTCGGCGATCCTGCTCATCGTCGCCACACTCGGCGGCATGGTCCTCGACAACTTCCTCAAGATCGGCTTCGACCGACCGCGCCCGCAGATCTTCAAATGGGGGACGTACGCGGTGAGCTCATCGTTTCCGTCGGGCCACGCGATGAGCTCCGTCATCGTTTATGGGACCGTCGCTTACTTAGCCGCGCGTCTCCAGCGAAACGTCGCGTCTCGTGTGGCGACGATGACCTTCGCCGCGGTGATCATCGTGTTGATCTGCTGCAGCCGCCTCTACCTCGGCGTTCACTTCCCGTCGGACGTGCTGGCGGGCGTTACGATCGGCCTGGCGTGGGCGGCGTTCTGCATGGCGGTGCTCGAGGCCGCGCAGCTATACGCCAAGTTCAACGCACCACAGTTGCTCGAGGACGAAGTTCCCGCGCCGAAAGGCGCCTCGCCGTCGTCCTGAGCGTTCTTCACTGCTCGTTCCTCGCTCCGGCGCTTCGCACCTTCGCTCGGAATTCCCCAATTCGAGTTTGATCGTTCCTCGCTCCGGCGCTCCGCACCGTCGCTCTGAATTCCGCAGTCCGCGTGATGTTCAGAAGCTCAGATCGAAGGTCCCACTCGTCACGTGCAACGCCGCCGCCGTTGACGTTCCGTTGGGCGGCGCGTCGCAGCTGAACGTTCCGGTGACGTGATTCGCCGTCAGTGTCGTGATGACGACCGTGCCCGTGCCGCCGGTGTTTCCGGTCTCCCAGCCGCTCTGCCCGGCCGACGAAACGGCGATGTGCGAGCCGTTGTGGACAGAGGCGTTCAAGGTAAAGGTGCCCGGTCCGCTCACGTTCAGAACGACGACCGACATCGCGTACGTCGTCGACGTCGCGGCCATCGTCAGGCCGCCTCCGACTCGTGAAACGATCACGGTGCCAATCGGGCTCCATGCGGCGCCGTTGATCGTCGCCTTGAACGTGCCGTTCGTCAGCAAGCCGCTGAGGTTGGGATCGAACGTGGACGTCCCCGACGATCCGCAGCTGGACGACGCGAGACCGATCGCGAAAACGGTGAGCAGCCGGAACCGACGCATGACACACCTCGGCGTTGAGGGTGGAAGGGCGACGCCTAATATGCGCGGAATTTTCGGCGGGACCACCGTCGAACGCGCCGCCGGTTGTCGGACCGTTGGAACGGGTCTTGAAGCGGTCCCGGCCGACCTCACGATCAATCGGATCGTGAGGGTTCTATCAATGCCTCGGAGCGACTATGGCGGCGAGAAAGCGGTCGGGCGGCAGAAAGAAAAGCGCGAGCAAGAGAAAGTACGGCAAGGCCGCGAGCAAACGCGTCGAGAGCGCGATGCGCCGGCGCAAGCGTGGAACGTTGAAGAGCGGCCGCGGTGGAAAGGGCGGAAAGGTGAAGAGCCGCAAGCAGGCCATCGCCATCGGGCTGTCGGAGGCGCGCAAGAAAGGCGCGAAGGTCCCGCGCAAGAAGGGTGGACGGAAGAAGAGCCGCCGGTGATCTTCGCGGGGTGATAGAGATCGTTCGTGGCGACATTACCGCGCTCGACGTAGACGCCATCGTCAACGCGGCGAATTCGACCCTGCTTGGGGGCGGCGGCGTCGACGGCGCCATTCACCGGGCGGCCGGCCCCGAGCTCGCGCGGGCGTCCGGTCCGCTCGGTCCTTGTCCACCCGGCGAAGCGGTCATCACACCGGGCTTTGGCCTTCGCGCGCGCTTCGTGATTCACACTGTGGGCCCGATCTGGAGCGGTGGCAGCCACGGCGAACCGGCGATCCTGCGCCGCGCGTACGATCACGCATGTCAGATCGCGCGCGAGACTCCGGCGATTCGATCGATCGCCTTTCCGGCGATCTCGACCGGCGCGTACGGGTTTCCGAAAGATCGCGCGGCGCGCATCGCGCTCGGAGTGTTGCTCGACAACGAGCCGCACTTCGAGTGCATCGTGGCGTGCATCTTCGACGTCGAGAGCGAGCAACTGTATTCGCGTGCGCTCGCCGAACTGCGCTGAGGGTCAACCCGGTCCGCGATTGCCCCCGTGGTCATCGTGGCCGTCGTGATCTTCATCCTCGAAAGCGTGGAACGAGGCGATGATGTTCGACCGGACGCGCGCGAGGAGTGTCGCGTTCGACGTGATCGTCGACGGATCGATCAGGGCGCCGCTCGAGTTGATGAACCAGCCGCCGACGGGTACGTCGATCGTCACTGATGTCGGCGTGCCGTCGGCGACGACGAGCGCCGTCGAGAACTCGAATTCTCCGCGGGTGTTCACCGGCACCGTCACGTCGAACGGCTTTCCGTCGAACGTGCCGACGAGGCGCGCGAACGCCACCCTGAGCTCGATCTCGCGGAACGTTCCGGCCGGAATCGCGTTCGCCGGGAGCGTCGCGATTCCGCCGCTGAGGGGCAGGTCGACCGATACCGGGCCGACCTTGAGGTCCGGGCAATCGTCGTTGTCGTCGCCGCGATCGCCGTCCGACGGTGACGCGCCGCCCGCACCCTCCGCCGGCGCGAGATTATCGTCGCCACTCTCATCGTCGCTCTCGCAGACATCGTTCTTCGAGGGTTTGAGCTCGACGCGGCTGATCGTCAGCGTCGCCTGCGTGAGATCGAGCGTGTGTCCGCCGGTGGTTACCGGAATGATCAACGCGTTCGCCGACGTGAGCCCGCTCGTGAACGCGATCTGCGACGCCGACCGATTCGCCGACGTGGAGTCGGAGCAGGCCGACGCCAGCACAAGTGCGGCGAGCGACCCCGCCACCGCCGCGCGGCGCGACAGGCGACCGAGCATGTCGTTCGATGTGAAAAGCATTTTCGGGCGTCCTTGTGTGAGTCTCGTTCCTCAATCCACCGGTACACGACGAAGTTTCTGCTTTCTCATCGCTCCGGTTTTCTCCCTGCACAGAGTCGACCGCGACGATCAACGTTCTTGTCACCGTTGTGCTTTACATCACATTCGCCTCAAGTTTCGACTATGGTGGACTTCGAGCTTCGACCACTCAAATGCCAGGTGCGCGCTTTTCGCGTCGACGACGCGCCGTCGATCGCGCACCACGCGAACAATCGAAAGGTCTGGCTCAACCTGCGCGACTTGTTCCCGCATCCCTATACCGAAGCGCACGCCGCCGGCTACATCGCGCACGTGTTGAAACGCACCGAGCCATTGTCGTTCGCGATCGATGTCGACGGCGCCGCGGTCGGCAGCATCAGCCTGCGTCGCGGTGAGGACATCGAGCGTCAATCCGCCGAGCTCGGCTACTGGATCGGCGAGGAGTTCTGGGGGCGCGGGATCACGACGGACGCGATCCGCTTCGTCACGACGATCGGCTTCGCGAAACACGATCTCATCCGTATCTTCGCCGTTCCCTTCTCGCGCAACACGGCCTCCTGCCGCGTGCTCGAGAAGGCGGGCTACGCGTGCGAGGGCCTGATGCGACAGAGCGCGGTGAAGGATGGTGTCGTCGAAGACCAGTACCTCTACGCCGCGCTCCGCGGTGAGTACACGGCTTGGCCCGAATGAAACTCGCTCCCTACCCCGGACGAGTCGAGGGGATGTGGCTCAAGCGCTCCCACCGCGGGCCGATGGATGCGGTCGGCGAGATTCGCGTCTCGCCGGACGCGGGCATCGTGGGCGGCGTGGATCGAAGTCGCCGTCGTCAGATCACACTGATCGAACGCGAGGTGTGGGACCGACTGATGCGCAAGCTCGGCGGAAGTGCCGATCCATCGGCGCGTCGCGCCAACCTGCTGCTCACGGGGATCCGCCTCCCCAACACCCGCGGACGCATTCTACGCGTCGGTGAAGCGCGCCTGGCGATTGGCGGCGAATTAACGCCCTGCGAGCGAATGGACGAAGTACTTCCAGGCTTACGGTCAGCAATGCGGCCCGACTGGAACGGCGGCGTGTTCGCCCAAGTGCTTCATGACGCCGTGATTCGCGTGGGAGACGACGCCGAGTGGGAAACTTCGTAGGGATCTCTTCATGACATATATCGCTCTCTTGCGCGCAATCAACGTCGGCGGCCACACGGTTTCGATGGAGCGCCTGCGCGGACTGTTCACGGAGCTCGGCTACAAGAACGTTCGCACGCTGATCGCCAGCGGCAACGTCGTCTTCGACGCCGGCTCGAAGAAGCCAACGGCACTCGAGGCGGCGATCGAGAAGCATCTGGGGAAATCGCTCGGATACGGGGTCTCGACGTTCGTGCGGACACACGAGGAAATAGCGGCGGTCGTCGGCCACGAACCGTATCCGCGCTCAGTGATCGACAAAGCCCACGCCCTCTGGATCGGCTTTCTCAAAGAAGCGCCCGGTGCCGACGCGGCTCGCAAGCTCGCTGCCCTCCGTTGCGCGACCGACGATTTTTGCGTTCATGGCCGCGAGGTCTACTGGCTCCGCCACGTGACATCGAGCGAATCGAAGATCGCCGGCAACTCCGTCGAACGCGCCCTCGGCGGCCCGCTCACGGCGCGCAACATCACGACTGTCAAAAGGCTCGCGGCATTCTGATTGTAGCGCAGGATTGAGAAACGGCGATTTTGAAACACAGAGAACACAGAGAACACAGAGGAAGACCGCATCCACAGCACAATCACCACGAGCCTGAACAGCCGATTCTTTTCTAACTGCCGCTCGAGAGATTTTGCTTCAAAAAGCAGTTCTCTGTGTTCTCTGTGTTCTCTGTGTTCTCTGTGTTCTCTGTGTTTCAAAGCTCTTTCGCTTTTTCCTCACTTGCGCTTGTCCGTAACTTTCGGAAACACGAAGGACGAGGTTCAGTTGCTGAAGTTGATTTCGAATGAAGCGATCGAGCGGGAGAGTGGCGATGCTCGATCGGATGCGGAGCGTGATCGGGAGCTGCTGGACGCATACTCCGCGGCGGTGACGGATGTCGTCGAGCGCGTCGCGCCGGCGGTCGTGCATCTCGAGGTGGTCGTTCCGACGCAATCGAGACGAGGTCGCGGGGGCGGGCAGCAGCGCGAGGGCCGCCAGGCAACGTCGAGCGGATCGGGGTTTGTGTTCGCCTCAGACGGGTTCGTGCTCACGAACAGCCATGTCGTCGAGCGCGCGACGCGTATGTGGGCGACGACGTCGGACGGCTCGCGATGTCGCGCCGAGTTGGTGGGCGCGGATCCGGATACGGATCTCGCCGTCGTCCGCGTGGACGGTTCGGGCTTCGCGACCGCGCCCTTCGGTGACTCGTCGCGACTGCGGCCCGGACAGGTCGTCGTGGCGATCGGCAATCCGTTGGGCTTCGAGTCCACGGTGACGGCCGGCATCGTCAGCGCGCTCGGAAGAACGATGCGCGCCCAGTCGGGGCGCTTGATCGACTCGGTCATCCAGACCGACGCCGCCCTCAATCCCGGCAACTCGGGCGGCCCGCTCGTCAGCTCGCGTGGCGAAGTCGTCGGCGTGAACACCGCGATCATCGCCGGCGCCCACGGCATCTGCTTCGCGATCCCGTCGAGCACCGCGCAGGTCGTCATCCCTCAGCTCATCCGCGACGGGCGCGTGCGTCGCGCGTTCATTGGAGTGAGCGGACAGTCCGTGCGCCTCTCACGCCGGCGCGTTCAGCTGAGTCACCTCACAGCGGCGAGCGGTGTGCTCGTGACCGAAGTCGTCGAAGGTGGAGCAGCGGATGTTGCGGGCCTCAAGATCCGGGACGTGATTCTGGAGCTGGGCGGAACAGTGATCTCGAGCGTCGACGATCTGCATCGCGTCCTCACGCAGGAAGCGATTTCGCACGAGACGACGGTTTCGGTGCTGCGAAACGGCCAACTGATGTCACTGCGCGTTACGCCGGCTGAGCGGACATGAAATGAAAAGGGCGCCACGAGGCGCCCTTTCATTTCCGCGGCACCCGGCTCAGTCGCCGGCCGACGGCACCGCGTGCTCCGCCGTCATCTGCTTCGGCGTCCCGCCCATCCACCGCATGAAGGCGTGTCGCCACTCATCGAGGATCTCGTAGCCCGTCGGGATCACGAGCAACGTCAGGAACGTCGACGTGATCACGCCACCGATCACCGCCGCGCCGAGGGGGGCGCGGAACTGCGCGCCTTCTCCGCGGCCAAGGGCAACGGGAATCATGCCGGCGATCAGCGCAAACGTCGTCATGAGAATCGGGCGCAAGCGGATCGCGCCCGCTTCGATCAGCGCCTCGCGCAACGGCACACCGCGCTCTTCGCGCGCCCACTTCGCGAAGTCGATGAGCAGAATCGCGTTCTTCGCCACGATGCCCATCAGCAGAATCACGCCGATCAGGCTCATGATGTTGATCGTCATTCCCGTGACCGACAGCGCCAACATGACGCCGATCAGCGACAGGGGCAGCGACATGAGAATCGCGATCGGATCGATGAACGACCCGAACTGAACGACGAGGATCAGATACATGAGCAACACGGCCAGCCCGAGCGCCGAAAAAATCTGGCCGAAGACCTCGGCCTGCGATTCGGCGTCGCCGCCAATCGTGTAACGCACCCCGGCCGGCAACCGCATCTTGTCGAGACGTTGCTTGATCTCCGCGGTGACGTCGCCCGCGGCGCGACCCGACGTGTTCATTTCGACTGTCACCACAGGCTCGCGATTCAGGTGATCGATGATCGCGGGCCCCACGCCGGAACGGATCGAGGCGATCTGTCCGAGCGGCATCGTCGTCGGCGCTCCGTTCGAGCCCTGAACCACCATCGGCAGGCGCTCGAGATCGGCGGCGCGTTGGCGCGACTCGGGCGTCAAACGCACCGTCACCTTGCGCGACTTTCCGCTCGGATCGATCCAGTAACCCGCATCGATTCCGGCGAACGCCGGCCGCAGCGACTGCGCGACTTGTCCGACGGTCAACCCGAGCGTTCCCGCGACGCCGCGATTGAGATCGATCTCGAGCTCGGGCTTTTGGCCCTTCGTCGACAGCCCGATGTCCACCGCGCCGGGGATCTTCTGCACTTCCGCCTTCACCATGTCCGCCGCCTGCGCCAGCGCCACAACGTCCTGGCCGCGCAGCTGAAGCTGGATCGCCTTGAATCCGGCGCTGAAGTCGCTGGTGAATACCGACACCGACGCCCCCGACATCCGCGCCGTCTCGGCGCGCAGCTCCTCGGCGAGCTTCTCGACGGAGAGACGACGTTCCGTCTTCGGGACGAGGCGCACGTAGATGTTCCCTTCGTCGACGCCGCCCGTCGCTTGATTGCCGAGCGTCGTATACGTGTAGATCACCTCGCGATGGGTCTTCGCGATGTTCGCGGCCTCGGCAGCCTTGAGGCGCGTGTACTCCATGTTCGAGCCGGGCGGCGTTTCGATCGCCATGATAAACTCCGCGCGATCGTCCTCCGGGAAGAACGCCGTGCCGACCTTGCGCAGCGGCTGCAGCTCGAAGGGCTTTCCGGCGAACGCCATCGAGCCGGTGAGCAGGAACACGGCCGCGCCGGCGAGGAAGCTCAGCGTACGCACGGCGCCATGCAGCCGATCCGCGGATAGGCCGATGACGATCAACACGATGCCGACGACGGCCAGCCCGAGCGCGTTGAGGCCGGAGGCAGCGAGGAAGAACGACGCGAAAAAGCTGAGCACCGCCGTCGCGACCATCGCCGCGCGGTGATCGAGCGCCCACGCGATGACTTTCTTGTAGTTCAAGGCTTGGTGGTTGAACCACGCGTTGAACTTGTCGAGCTGCCGCGTGATCCATCCGCGCTCGTGCGGCAGCTTGTGCGGATCCGCCCAGTACGCCGAGAGCATCGGGTCGAGCGAGAACGACACGAACAGTGATACCGCGACCGAGCAGGCGATCGTCAGCGCGAACGGCTTGAACCATTGTCCGCCGATCCCCGGCATGAAGCCGATCGGCACGAAGACGGCGAGAATCGAGAAGGTCGTCGCCGCGACGGCGAGCCCGATCTCGTCGGTGCCGTCGTGCGCGGCCGTGAAATGGTCTTTGCCCATCTCGACGTGTCGCACGATGTTCTCACGCACGACGATCGCATCGTCGATCAGAATACCGATCGCGAGCGAGAGCCCGAGCAGTGACATCGTCTCCAGCTTGAACCCGAGTGACCAGACGGCGATGAAGCTCGCCAGCACGGAGATCGGCAGCGCCACGCCGGTGATGACCGTCGAGCGCCACGAATTGAGGAACAGGAAGACGACGAGCACGGTGAGCACGGCGCCGAGGAACAGCGCCTCTTCGACGTTACTGACCGCGTGCTCGACGCGAACGCCCGAATCCTTTACCAGGTCGATGTTCGTGCCTTTGGGAAGCGTCGGCTTGAGCTGGTTCAGACGATCGCGTACCTTGGCGGCGACATCGGTCGTGCTGTAGCCGTTCGATTTCTTGACGTCGATGCCGATGGCCTCGCGACCTTCAAAGAGCGCCAGCGTGCGCGGCTCCTCCGTCGCGTCCTTGATCGTCGCCACCTGCGACAAGCGAATCAGCGTGCCATTCCGATCGGCAATGACGAGGTTCTCGAATTCAGCGGGGTTCTCGAGCCGCCCGCGCAGCCGGATTGCCCGCTCGTCGAGGGCACCGTTCACGCGGCCGACGGGTGCGGCGAGATTCTGCAGCTGCAGCGCCTGCACGACCTGGGCGACGCTGATGTTCGCGGCCTGCAGCTTGTGAGGATCGATCTCGACGGTGAGCTCCCGCTCCACCTTCCCGAAGATCTGCACGTCGGCGACGCCGGGAATGGCGCGTAGCTCGCGCGTGATCCCCGGATCGGCCAGCCTCGTGAGCTCGGCGGGCGACAACACCGACGACGAGATCGCGATCGAGACGATCGGCCGGTCGGCGTTGTTGAACTTCTGAATGATCGGTTCCTTCATCTCGATCGGGAGATCGGCCCGGATGGACGAGATCCCGTCGCGCACTTCCTGGGACGCGACGTTCATGTCCTTACCGAACAGGAACTCGATCATGATCATCGAGTAGCCGTCGTAGGCTTTTCCGATGATGCGCTTCACGCCCGAGATCGAACCGATCTGCTCTTCGACCGGCTTGAGAATCTCGCTCTCGACGACGTCGGGCGACGCGCCGGGATAGATGATGCCGACGGTAAGGAATTGCGGCGAGACGTCCGGGAACTCGTCCGTCTTCAGCTTGAGCAGCGCGAACAACCCGAAGATCACCAGCGCGACCATCGCGACAACGGTGATGAGGGGGCGCTTGATGGCAAAGTCAGAGATAATCATAGAGTAGGTCTCAGGTCCCTGGTCTCAGGTCCCAGGTCGTGTGTAGTTCATCGCCCATTGCCCATCCGCCGTCGCCCATCTCACAGCTTGCGTGCCGTGTCGGCGGCGACGGCGCTCACCTTGATCGGTGTCTTTTCCGAAATGCCGCGCGCGGCGCCGAGGAGAATGGTGTCACCAGCCTGGACCCCGCTTCGGATCTCGACCGTCTCGGTCGCGCCGTCGCGAATTCCGAGCTCCACTTCCGATTTCTGCACGACGCCGTTCTTGATGCGCATGACGAACGGTCGCAAACCCCGTTCGTCCACGGCGGCGATCGGCAGTACCGGTGCGCTCCGAACTTCACTCGCGACATGGCCGTCGGCAAACAGTCCACCGACGAGCACGCCATTCTCATTCGGCAGCGACACGATGATGCGGACCTGCCGCGTCGCCGGGTCGGCCACCGGGTTGATATTGGCGATGCGTCCGGTAAAGTGGCGCGTCGGATACCCGCTCACGGTGAAATCCACCGGAATGCCGAAGCGAACGGCGGAGAGCTGATCCGCCGGCACCGACGCTTCGAGGCGCATCGACGACGGATTCACGATCGTGTAGAGCGCGGCGCCCGGCTGGACAACGTCGCCCGCGCTGACCGTGCGCGCGCTGACGATGCCCGAGAAGGGCGATTCGATCGTGGACTTGCTGAGCTGCTTCATGGCGTTGGCGAGCTGCGCTTTCGCGTTCGCGAGCTGTGCTTCGGCCGCCGAGTATTGGTTGCGCGAGATCTCGACGTCACGCTCGGCGATCGCGCCGGCCTTGAGCAGCGCTTCGTTGCGCTCGACCTGACGCTTGTTGAGATCCACCGAACTCTGCGCCGTCGTGACGGCGGCACGCGCGGAAAGCTCCGTCTCGCGAAGCGCGGCGTCGTCGATGCGGGCGAGCAGCTGGCCCTTGTTGACGCGCGTCCCCTGCTCGACGACGGCCTGCAGCACCGTGCCGCCGACTTCGGCGCGGACCGTGGCCTGCTGCTCCGGCTGAAGGGTGCCCGAGATCGCCGGACCGGAGCGGATCTGCTCGGCCTTCACGACGGCGATGTTCTCGGGCCCGACGATCATCGCGTTCGGTGTGGTCGCGGACTTGGCGGTCTCGGTGCCCTTGCAAGCGAGCAGCCCGCCGAGCGCGGCGGCGGCGGCGAATGTCAGCCCCGCGCTGCGGGCGATGTGAGTTCTCTGATTCATGGCTGGATGCTCCCCGTTGGTGCTCCCGCGCCCGGCGCGGCTTGCGTTCCTGTGTTGGCTCGGAATTGTTGTTGCTGCGTTTGCTGCTGCTGCTGTTGCTGCTGGATCGCGCCGCCCGCGCCCGCGGTCGACGCGCCGCCCGTCGTGCCGCCGGCTTGCAGCGGCAGGTCTTTCAACAGAGCGAGACGCACCTTGGCGACCGCGTAGTTACGCGCGGCTTGCGCGCGATTCGCCTTCGCCTGCTCGAGCAGCAATCGGGACTGCGTGAGATCCGTTTGCGTCGAGATGCCTTCGCGATAGCGCACTTCATCGATCGCATAGGTTCGCTCGGCCTGCTGCACCGTTCCGCGGCTGGTCTCCCAGATCGAGGTCGCCTGCTCCAAATCGTTGAGCGCCACGCGGGCATCCAGCTGGGCGAACTGCCGCGCCTCTTCGCGCTGCGCCTTGGCCTGCCGCAGTCCCGCTTCGGCAACCACCTTGTCGCCGTGAATCCGGCCGCCATCCAAAATCGGGAAGCTCGTCGACAGACCGACCGTCCACTGGTTCACGCCCGTGTTGAGACTCGGGAACAGCTGCGTCGGGAAGTACAGCCGCTGATAGTTCGACACGATGCTGAGCGATGGAATCCGCTCCGATTTGGCGATACGGATCTGCGCTTCCGCCGCGACCACGCCTGCGTCGAGCTGCCGCACCGGCGCGCGGTCTGACGCAACCGTGTCCGGCGTCGCGGTGGCGATGGACGGCAACGTGGGATTGGAGGTCGTGCTCGTCGAATCTTCGACTTTGGTGGTCAGGTCGAGCGGCGTATCGAGCGGCATGTTGAGCAACTGCTTGAGCCGGAGATACGCCACCTGTCGGTTGGAGCGAGCCTGGATCGCGAGGGGCAGCTGGTTGTCGTGCGTCACCTGCGCGCGGAGCAACTCGTACTCCGACACGTTGCCGACTTGCTTGGCCAGTTTTGTCTGGTTCAGCACGATCGACGTTTGCGCGACCGACGAATCCGTGATCGACACGAGTTGGTCGGCGAGAATGGCGTCGAAGTACGCGGCGGTGGCGTCGAGCGCCGCCTGCGCGCGCTGCGCCGTGACCTCGATGTTCGCCGACCGCAGCTGCGCGTTCGCCGCGTCATTCTGCGCGCTGATGCGACCGCCGGTATACACGTTCTGCGAGAACGCGAGCGCGACGTTCCACTGATTCTTGGCGCCGAAGCTCGTTCTGGTGAGGTCGAAGCCGCCCGACGACGACGATGAACAGCTGGCGGCCTGCGACAGCGCCGCGAGCCGTTGGTCGGGCGTCGCGTTCGCCGGAATGGTCGGCGCGCAGACGGCTTTCGTCGTCGGCAGCGTCGTGTCGACCGGCGCGCTGGACGCCAGACCCGAGAACTGCGATTCAAGCGTCTTCAAGTAGGCGGCGGTGGCGTTGAGCTGCGGGAAGTACTGGCTGCGCACCTGCGACCGTTGGCCCGACGCGCGATCGACGCCGGCGCGCGCGACCTCGATCGTCTGGCGCTGCGCCTGGGTGAGGCGAATGGCATCTTCGAGCGAGAGGCGAACCGTCGCGCCGACGGCCGCGCCGCTGGTCGGTTGTTGTGCGTGAATGGTCGGCGCCAGCGCGAAGCCGATCGCGAGCGCCACTGCGGTAACTGCGGGTTTCATCGTGAGGGGGCTGTGGAGTGTTCGGTGAGGCATCGTGCGCTCAGTCTCCGGCGACGGAGCGTCGGCGCGACACGCGGCGGGCGACGGCGGGCGTAACGCCGAGCGCGCGCATGAAGACGCGTACGTATTTCTGCGGTGCTTCTGATTCAGGCTGCGGAAACGCGTTCGGCATCACGTCGCGCGAGATCGCGTCGCCGAACATGGAGCTCATGAGCATGGCGACGGCGGTTGGGATATCGCCGTCAGGGTCGGCGAGGCCGAGCGACTGGAGCCGGAGCACGTAGTCGGTGAGCAGCATGCCGGCGCAGTTGGGGCCTTCGCAGATACAGATCGCGGCTTCAGGCCGCTCCTCGATTTCGCCGAACGAGGTGCGGATGAGCGCGCGGTTCACGCGCATGTGGCCGAGGACGGCGGTGACCCACTCCGTGAGGTCACCCGCGGGATCGTCCGGATTGTCGGGCAGCGGCGGGATGGGCGACTGCGAGACATGGTTCTGCATCAGCGCTTCGAAGAGCGCTGCTTTAGAACCAAAGGTCCGGAAGATGGTGACTTCGTTGACTCCCGCCTCGATGGCGATGAGCCGGGTGGTGGCGCCTCGAAAGCCGTGCTGCTCGTAGACCCGCTTGGCGGCGTCGAGGATGCGGTCTCGGATATCCATAGGGAGAAACCCTACGGGAGCCGTCCGCGAAATGCAAGTACCTACTTACTTCTGTTACTTCGGCTTTGCACCTAAAGCGCCGTGGAAGTGCGGATTTCGGTGCAAGCGACAGCGTTTAGGTGCAAGCGTTACGGCGGTGTCGTGTGCATGAAATGCCCAATGAGCAGCCCGCCGACGAATAGGACTATTGCAAGTACGAAATGCCAAACGTGGAGTTGATGCGATTGCCGAGAATCCTTCTTTGTATCCCCACGATCAACCCAGCCCTCAAGTTCGTGCAAGAGTGCTCTTGCATCTTGGAACGTTGAAATGTGGAGCTTTAAGGCCTCTTCCCATCGACTGGACCACCGATTCTCGGTCTTGGCCGATCGGGCCTTGATACGGGCCTCGCTGATTGCGCGTACGCGCCGCTGGATGCT
>DATMHK010000025.1:0-7808 GCA_035554995.1 Gemmatimonadaceae bacterium | reverse complement strand
AAAAAAAACGAGGGTCGCGTTTTCGCGACCCTCGTCTTCAGCATGAGCTCATGGCTGCTCGCCTTAGCTCCTCGCTTCAGTACTAGTACATCCCGCCCATGCCGCCCGGCGGACCACCCGCCGCGGCTGCCGGTGCCGGCTCCTTCTTCTCGACGATCAGCGCTTCGGTCGTGAGCAGAAGTCCCGCGATCGACGCCGCGTTCTGCAGCGCCGTGCGCGTCACCTTCGTCGGATCGATGACGCCCGAGCTCACGAGGTCCTCGTACGTGTCCGTGAGGGCGTTGTAGCCGAACTTGTCGTCCTTGCTCGAGCGAACCTTCTCGAGCACGATCGAGCCCTCGCCACCCGCGTTCTGCACGATCATGCGGAGCGGCTCCTCGATGGAGCGACGGATGATGTCGACACCGATCTGCTCGTCGGCCTCGGTGAGCTTGAGGCCCTTGAGCGCCTTCTGGGCGCGGATGAAGGCGACGCCGCCGCCGGGGACGATACCCTCCTCGACCGCCGCGCGGGTGGCGTGCAGCGCATCCTCGACGCGCGCCTTCTTCTCCTTCATCTCGGCTTCGGTCGCGGCGCCGACGTTGATCACGGCGACACCACCGGCGAGCTTGGCCAGACGCTCCTGCAGCTTCTCCTTGTCGTAATCCGACGTGGAGGTGTCGATCGCGGCGCGGATCTCCTTGATGCGGCCCTGGATCTTCGCGTCCTCACCCGCCCCGTCGATGATCGAGGTGTTGTCCTTGTCGACGACGACGCGCTTGGCGCGGCCGAGGTCCGAGATCACCGCGTTCTCGAGCTTGAAGCCGACTTCCTCGCTGATCACCTGACCGTTGGTCAGGACCGCGATGTCCTGCAGCATCGCCTTGCGACGATCGCCGAAGCCCGGGGCCTTTACAGCCGCGACCTTGAGCGTGCCGCGCAGCTTGTTGACGACCAACGTCGCCAGCGCCTCACCCTCGACGTCCTCTGCGATGATAAGCAGCGGGCGCCCCTGCTGGGCGACCTTCTCGAGCACCGGGAGCAGATCCTTCATCGACGAGACCTTCTTGTCGTGAATGAGAATCATCGCGTCCTCGAGCACCGCTTCCATCTTTTCCGGATCGGTGACGAAGTAGGGCGACACGTAGCCGCGGTCGAATTGCATGCCTTCGACCGTCTCCAGCGTCGTCTCGAGGCCCTTGGCCTCTTCGACGGTGATGACGCCGTCCTTGCCGACCTTGTCGAACGCGTCGGCGATCAGGTTGCCAATCTCCTGATCGTTGTTCGCCGAGATCGCGCCGACCTGGGCGATCTCTTTCTTGCCCGACGTCGGAACGCTGATCTTCTTCAGCTCAGCGACGACCGCGGCGACGGCCTGGTCGATGCCGCGCTTGATCGCCATCGGGTTGGAGCCGGCCGTGACGTTCTTGAGGCCTTCGCGGAAGATCGCCTGGGCGAGCACGGTCGCCGTGGTGGTGCCGTCGCCGGCGAGATCGGAGGTCTTGGTCGCGACTTCCTTCACCATCTGCGCGCCCATGTTCTCGAGCGGATCGGAGAGCTCGATCTCCTTCGCGACGGTGACGCCGTCCTTGGTGACGGTCGGGGCGCCGAATTTCTTGTCGATGACGACATTCCGGCCCTTCGGACCGAGGGTGACCTTCACCGCCTCGGCCAGCTGATCGACACCGCGCTTTAAAGCGGCGCGCGCGTCGACATTGAAATGGAGTTCTTTAGCGGCCATAAGAGTCTGGATTAGTGGGTTGATTGGGTCGGTCTGAATACGCTTAATAGCGATCTCTGATTGACGCGCTCTCGCGGTCTCTGGTCTTAGGTCTCGGGTCTCAGGAGTAACAGCGTGCGCCGTTCACCTAGGACCTGGGACCAGGGACCTGGGACCTATCCGATGACCGCCAGAACGTCGCTCTCTCTCAAGATCAGGAACTGCTCGTTGTCGATCGTGACTTCGGTGCCGCTGTACTTCCCGTACAGCACCTTGTCGCCGACCTTCACGTCCATCGGGACGCGCTTGTCCTTCTCGAACCGGCCAGGGCCCACGGCGACGATCTCGCCCTGCTGCGGCTTTTCCTTCGCGGTATCGGGGATGTACAGACCACCGCGCATCTGCTCCGTCTCTTCGAGTGCACGGATGACGACGCGGTCGGCCAAGGGGCTGACCTTCACACTGGTCTTGGTGGCCATGCGGTTTGCTCCTCCTTGCTATGGCTGCGACTACAGCGGTAGATGAAAAATTACCTTAGCACTCTCGACTCGAGAGTGCTAACCATTGGATACTACGGGGGGCTGGACGCCCGGTCAAGCGGCGGGTGTGCGGCGCGCGCGAGCTGAGCCGCAATTTCTTGCCGCTAAATCGCTTAGATGACGCGACTTACCCGGCGCAGCAACGAATGGGCGATCTGCAGGCCCTGCAGCGTGAGATGAGGCTCCACGCGATCGAACGACCGGCACAGCGTTCCCATCGTTTCCGCCAGACCACCCGTCGCCACGACCATCGGCACCTCGGTGCGCGGCCAACTTTGCTTGATTCGGCGCACGATACCGTCGATCGACTCGGCGGCGCCGAACATCACGCCCGCCTGGATGCACTCCTCGGTGCGACGTCCGATCACGCGCGGCGGCACCGCGAGCTCGGTCGCCGGCAACTTGGACGTGCGCCGCGTCAGCGTCTCCGCTGACGTCAAGATACCCGGCGCGATCACGCCGCCAAGGAAGACGCCGTCGGAGGTCGTGCAGTCGAACGTTGTGGCGGTCCCCATGTCGACCACGATCGCGTCGCGCTCGAACAGCCGGCTGGCAGCGAGCGTGTTGATCAATCGATCCGCGCCGACGGTGAGCGGCTCGTCTACGTCCAACCGAATCGGCAGCGGCGAGCGCGCGTCGATGATCAGTGGCTCGCCCACGCGAAAGTAGCGCCGGCACGCTTCAGTCAGTGGTCCCGTGACGCGAGGGACGACCGAACCGATCGCGACGTCGTCGACCACGTCCGCCGGAAACTCCGACGCAACGAGCAGCGATCGAAGGAGCACGCCGAATTCGTCCGGCGTGCGCGCCACGTCCGTCATGATGCGCCAGTCGCCGCGCAGCTCGGAGTCGCTGAACAAGCCGATCGTGAGCTCGGTGTTGCCGACATCGAAAACGAGAATCACCGGTCGGTCCCTCCCCCCGCCCCCTCATCCAGCACCAGAGAACCCGCACGGACCTCGGTCATCGTCGATCCGTTTCCGTCCGACAAACCTACCTCCACCACGAGCGCGCCGCTCGGCGTGATGCCGCGCACGATCCCCGCGACCGGCTCGATGCAGCGCCGTCCGGCCGCCATGTCTCGGTCCGCAAATGCGGCGAGCTCGTCGCGGTCGAGCGGACCACCGTGCGCCGCGGCGGTGCGAATGGACGGCACGATTCGCTCGAGCACATCATCACGCGACATTCCTTCACGAAGACCGATGGCGTTCGGCTCGCTCACGGGCGGACGCAGGTTGATGCCGACGCCGACCGCGAGCCATTCCAGGTTTTGCTCCCGCCATCGCGCCTCGATCAGAACGCCGCCCAGCTTTCGTCCGGTCACGTACAAGTCGTTCGGCCACTTGAGGCGCACCGGCTCCGCCGCGAACGCGTCGAGCTCCCGCGCCAACGCAAGTCCAACGCGGAGCGACAGGACCTCCAAGCCCGACGGGTCGCGCGGGCGCTCGATGAGCGTGAGCCAGATCCCGGCGCCGCGCTCCGATCGCCACGATCGTCCCATCCGTCCGCGCCCGGCGGTTTGCGCGTCGGCGACGATGAGCGTTCCTCCCTCGGCGCCGGCTGCCGCGAGCTGGTGCGCCACGTCCAGCGTCGAACCGACTTCCTCGAGTCTGACGACGTGCGTCGCCGCGTGCTTATCGGACAAAGACGAAGAAGTAGACGACGGCGAGGACGACACGGTACCAGCCGAAAGCGCGGAAGTCCCGCTTCTTCACGTAGGCGAGGAACGACTTGATCGCCGCGATCGCCATCACGAAGCTCACGATGAAGCCCACGGCGAGGCCCGGCACATTCTCCGAGATCGCCGAATGGTTCTTGAGCAGCTCGAGCCCACTCGCGGCAAGCATCGTCGGCACCGCGAGCATGAACGAGAACTCGACGATCGTCCGCTTGCTCACCCCGACGGTCATGCCGCCGATGATTGTCGCCGCGGCACGTGAGACCCCGGGGATGATCGAGACGCTCTGCCACAGACCGATCAACAGCGCCTTGCGATAGGTGATCTCCGAGAAATCGACGTCCGTCTCCGTTCCCCGGCTGAATCGCTCGAACACGATGAGCACGATGCCGCCGACGAGCAGCGAGGCGAGAGTCACACGCAGGTTCCCCAGCAAATAGCTCTTGAGGACCTTGTACACGGTGAGGCCGATGATGCCCGTCGGGATGAATGCGACGACGAGCTTCTTGAAGACCTCCCAGTTCAGGAACTTTTTCCAGTACAGCACGACGACCGACAGAATCGCGCCGAGCTGGATGATGATCTGAAAGCTCTTGAGGAATTCCGTCTCGACCAGCCGCATCGCGTGCGACGCGAGGACCAGGTGCGCCGTCGATGAGATGGGGAGGAATTCCGTGAGCCCTTCGATGATGCCGAGGATGATCGATTGCCCGATCGACAGTCCTTCGGAAACGGGCACGGCGGTCAGCCCGGTGGGTAGAGGCAGAATCACGTCGTTGCTGGTCTGGTGGTCTCGCCGCGCTGCGTGGTCGATGGGAGGGACAGCGTGTACTCGTAAAATGACTCGTACAAGCCGACGATCGATTCGAGGTTGAACCGCTCGCGTGCGTCGCGCGCGGCGAGGGCGCTCATCGTGTTCCACCGATCGCGGTCACGAAGAATCCCGAGTGCCGCTTCCGACATGCCGTCGATATCGCCCACCGGGCACAGGAACCCCGTCTCGTTGTCGCGCACGACTTCGGGCAGCCCACCGGCGCGTGTGCCGATCACCGGCACCCCCGACGCCAACGCCTCGAGCGCGCTCAAGCCGAACGATTCGCTGTCCGACGGCAGCAGAAAGAGGTCCGCGCCGGCGAGCAACGGGGCGACGGCGTCGATCTTTCCGAGGAAAAACACCTTTTCCTGAATGCCCAGCTCACGGACTTCTGCTTCGGCGTCTACGCGATCTGGTCCATCGCCGACCATGACCAGCACCGACGGCACTTCCTTGGCGACGCGCGCGAAGATACGGACGACGTCGCGCACGCGTTTGACGGGACGGAAATTCGACACGTGCATCAGCACGCGCGTGTCCGAGGTCACCTGCTCGTCGAGAATGGAGGTGTACCGCGACCGGTCGTAGACGTTCGGATCGACGAAGTTCGGGATCACCTCGATGCGGCAGGCCGTGCATCCGAACGTCGTCAGCGTCTCCGTTTGGAGATAGCGCGACACAGCGGTGAGTCCATCGGACTTCTCGATCGAGAACTTGGTGATCGGCCGGAACGACGGATCCTGGCCGACAATGGTGATGTCCGTGCCGTGGAGTGTCGTGACGACGCGAATGTCCGGGCGGGCCGGGCGCAGCATCTCCTTTGCGATCCACGCGCTCGTCGCGTGCGGAATCGCATAGTGACAGTGCAGCAAGTCCAGTCCGTGAGCCAGCGTCACCTCGTGCATGCGCACGGCGAGCGCCAGATCGTACGGCGGGTACTCGAACAGCGGATACCGTCCGACGTCCACCTCGTGGAAATAGATTCGCGGGGTAAATGACGGGAGCCGGAACGGTTGCTTATAAGTAATGAAGTGGACCTCGTGCCCGCGATGCGCGAGCGCGATGCCGAGCTCCGTGGCGAGCGCGCCGGAGCCACCGTACGTCGGATAGCAGGTGATCCCGATCTTCACGCGGCGTTGCCTCGCGTCGCTCGTACCGCCTCGGACCACGCCGCGGCTTCGGACTGCCAGGTCGGTACAGTCGGATCGAGGCGCGTCACGACATCCTGAGGCAGCTGGTGTCGAAACCAGGTGCGCTGCCGCTTGGCGTACTGGCGAGTCTGAATGAGCACGGCGTCGCGCGCCGCTTCCGGCGATAGCTCGCCGAGCTCCGCGCGTCGCAGAATGTCGTAGCCCGTTGCGTTCCACGCCGGCGCCGACGCCGGAACCATTGTCATCAGTCGCTGCACCTCGCGCGGCCAGCCGTTGTCGAGCATTCGGTCGAGACGCGCGGCGATGCGATCCGCGAGCGACGGCCCAGGGTCCACCAGAAGATAGCGGGCGCGCCAACGCGCTGGCCTGGGCCGCTCGCGGTGCAGCTCGCTCATCCGTCGTCCGGTGAGGAGCGCGATCTCGACGGCGCGCAGCAACTGCGTCCGACCGAGATGGCCCCGATCGGGATCGAGTGCGAGCGTCCATCGGCGGAGCTCGTGAATGTCGAAGGTCGCGAGCACGCGCTCGAGCCCTCGTCGTGAGGCGGCATCGAGCGGCGGCTCGTCGAACAAGCCTTCGAACAGCGCGCGGAGATAGAGCCCCGTTCCGCCGACGATGAGCGGTTCCCTCCCCTCTTGCCGCGCCGCTTCGATCCACGACGATGCATGCTCCGCCCACGCCGCCGCCGAGGAGCGCTCCGTGGGTTGCGCGATGTCGATGCCGAGGTGCGGAACGCGCGCGCGCTCCTCGACGGTCGGCTTGGCCGTCCCGATGTCGAAGCCGCGGTACACCTGTCGCGAATCCGCGCTGACGATCGTCGTCGGTTCGCGCTCGGCCAGCCATAACGCAACGGCGCTCTTTCCGGCGGCCGTGGGGCCGCAGATCACGCGAACGTCAGCGTCGGCCGAAACGTCGGTCAAGTTCGTCCCAGGTCAGTTGGACGATCGTCGAGCGGCCGTGGACGTCGTGGGCGGGAAGCGTCGTATCGCGCAATGCGACGAAGAGCGCTCGCATCTCCGACGGCGAAAGCGCCTCGCCCGCTTTGATCGCCGCTTTGCACGCGACGGTCGCGGCGAGTCGCTCGTGGCGCTGATGCGCCCCGGCGTCGCGGTCTCCGGCGATCGCCGCCAGCGTCTCTCGCAAGCAGCGTTCGGGATCGAAGCGGGGATGCGGCATCGGCACCGCGCGCACGATGAGCGTGTGTCCGCCGAATCCCTCGATCTCGAAGCCGAGTTGATCGAGCACTTCCCGGTCACGCTCATACGCTTCGGCTTCAGCGGGTCCGAGATGCAACGTCATCGGAAAGAGCAGCCGCTGCCCCGGGTGCTCGCCGCGCTCGAGCACGTTCATGAACCGCTCGAACAAGACCCGCTCGTGCGCGGAATGTTGATCGATCAGCACCATGCCGTGGTCGTGCTCGAACGCGATGTAGGTGTTGCGGAGCTGAAAGAGCGGCGGAACGGGCTCGTCGTCCCGCTCGACCGCAGCAGGTTCGCTCTCGGTGAGGGTGGCCGCCTCCACACCGTTCGCCTCCGACCCGCCGAACAATCCGTCGGCCGGTTGGCTCGGGACATACGTGAGCGTCTCGACGTCGACGACGACCGGCGGCGGTGGCGCGCTCGTCGTCCACTGCGCGCGCCCGAGAAAGCCGCCCGCTTCGAAGGTGCCGAGCGCGCGTCGCACCGCGGCTTCGACGACGCGCTCGATTTGCCACCGGTCCGAGAATCGCACCTCGGCCTTCGCGGGATGCACGTTGACGTCGACCATCTCCGCGCCGACGACGACGTCGAGAAAGAGCGTCGGCCGCACGCCGGCCGGGATCGTCGATCGATACGCGGCTTCAGCGGCGCGCACGATCCCCGTGTCGCGGACGGCGCGCCCGTTCACCGAGAGAAAAACGCGCCGCGTTCCCGTGCCGACGTCCGCC
>DATMHK010000024.1:0-20790 GCA_035554995.1 Gemmatimonadaceae bacterium | reverse complement strand
GCGGCCAGACCCATCCACCGCGTCCGGGCCGCAGGTTTGCGATTGTCGAGCTGTTGCTCCAGTCGGAGCGCGTTCACCACGGTTCGCTCGAGATGGTCTCGGAACTCCGGCGTCGGCTCCATCGTGTCGTGCGTCATGGTTCATCTCCATTGGCGGTGCGATCCGCCTCGATCTGTTTCCGAAGTTTTTGCCGCGCGCGGCGCAGGCGACCCTCAACCGCGCGCTCGGACAGGCCTTGGGACGACGCAATCTCGCCGACGCTCGCGCGCTCGAAGTGGAAGGTCTCGAGCAAGCGTGTTTGCGCGCGCGGCAGGTGGGCGAGCGCGCGTTCGACGAGTGATCGCCGCTGCGTTCGTTCGGCAGCCGCGTCGCCGTCCTCGTCCGGCACTTCGCCGACGGCGCCGTCCAACGATTGCTCGCCCGGCCGGCGAAAGTGATTGCTCAGCAGCCTCGCGGCGACCGTGGTCAACCAACCCAGCGGCCGATCGGGAAGGCCGTCCCGATGCCAGGCGCGAACTGCGCGGAGCCACGTTTCCTGCGCGATGTCCTCGGAGAGCGCGCGATCACCGTCGCACCGCCGCGCGACGAACCGATACAGGTCGTCGATCGTGTCGCGGTAGATGCGTCGGATGTCGTCTTCGGTCGCCGGACGATGCATCACAGCTCCGTGGGTTCCCCTGGCATGACACGGAGGGTCCCAAAAACCCACGCATCGGCGCGAAATCGCTCAATTGGGGTCAGACCCCAGTTCTTGAAATGGGGTCAGACCCCAGTTTTGAAATGGGGTCAGACCCCAGTTTTGGGATGGAGTCTGACCCTATTTCGGTCTGGCCCTACGGCAGGGGGGCGTTCCCCTGCGCCTTCGCTCCCTTCACGTACACGTCGAACCAAGCGAGCCATCGCGCCCACTGATCGAGGTCCGTCTGGTACATGGCGACGCTGTGATCCTCGTATGGATACATGAACATCGCGGCCGTCTTCCCGAGTCCCTGCAGCGCATGCAGCATGCGGATCGACGAGATGGGCGCCGTGCCGACGTTCTGATCCTCGAGCGAGTGGTAGAGCAGTAACGCTCCACTCAGCTTGTCGGCGCGGAAGAACGGCGACATGTCGAGGTACGTCGGCTCCGCGTCGAAGAAGGTCCGCCGCTCGCTCTGGAAGCCGAATGGCGTCAGCGACCGGTTGTACATCCCGTCGCCGGCGATGCCTGCCTTGAAGTAGGGCACGAGCGTCATTGCGTTCACCGTGCTGAACGCGCCGTAGCTGTGACCGCCGATCCCCAGCCGATTGCGATCGACGTACCCGGCCTCGACCACCGCATCCACGACCGCGTCGAGCGTCTCGCGCAGATCGCGCGTGTAGTTGTCGTTCATCTTGCCGCTGTCGCCGACGATCGGGAGATCGGGCTCGATCAACGCGTAGCCATGACCTACCCAGAGTTGCATCGTCGAGGCCGGGCGCTGGGTCGGGACCTCGGGGAAGCGATTGATGTTGGTTCCATACTGCACGCGATCGTAGTCACCTTGCGACGTGAACTCGCGAGGGTAGAACCAGAGAACGCCCGGAAGCTTCACGCCAGGCTTCCAATCTTTCGGCAGCGTCACGTCGACGAGGAACGTGAAGTTGTCACGCGGGCGCGTGACCGTGAGCTGTTTCACGACCGCCCCGGTGATCTCGGGCGCGACATCCTTGTTGTTCGTCAGCTTCTTGCTCGTTCCGGCCTTCGTGTCGCGCAGATACGCATCCGCGATCACCGTCGGCGTCTCGTGTGTGTAAATGAATTGCGAGTAGTCGTCGTCGAGCGCCGTGATGAATTGCTCGTAGGCGTCGGCCGGTGCGTCGAAGACCCGCGTGCGCTGACCGCTCTCGATGTCGATTCTGTCGACCCACGGCCGCGGACCTTTCGACCTGTAGTTCGGCCCGAAGGCGCGCGTCCCGGAGACATACACCGACTTGTTGTCGCTCCCCATCACGACGGCGCTCGTGTGATTCGGCAGGATTCTCGTGGCCAGTGTGCCGCCGACGCCAAGCGAGTCCACCGTCGTTACGCCGCCTCCACCACCCTGCCCTCGACGCGTGAAGCCGCCGCGGCCACCACCGCCAAAACCTCCGCCGCCTGGCAGCGAAACTCCCCGCCCCAGGTTGAGTTTTTTGCTCAGATCGGCCGTGCGAATAGCGAACACGGTACCGCTATCGCCGACGAACATGGTTTTCGCATCGGCGCTGTACGCAACGCTCGTCAGTCGCGGGCTGCCTTCGTACACGACCTTGGTGTCGCCGGGCCCAAAGGGCGGCGCCCAGCTGACGTATCGCACACTCGTCGGCTGTGGGCGAGCGTTGCCTGCCGCCCCCGTTCCCGCCCGACCGCCTGCACCAGCGCCGCCCGCGCGACCGCTGCGGCCTGAGCCCGCGGCGCTGTCGGTCGACCGACCCGACGGGAACACCGACTCGAGATACACGAGACCCGGGCCCGCCGGGTTCCATTGGATATTGCGCTTGCCTGGATCGAAGGCCGACGGTTGAGCGCCCCGGCCACCTGCCGCGGGAACGTCGTCGCCCGTTTGCTCATTCTCGCGCAACGGGGTCTTGCTCAACGTGACGAGCATCTTGCCGCTCGCATCCCACACCTCTTGCTCGGACCCGAAGCTGCCGATCGGTACACGGTACGAGAACGGCTCGACCATCCTGGTCACGCGCAGGAACTGACCGTCGGGAGAAATATCCACCGACCGGATCATCGCCGGACTGCCGAGCTTCTTGACCGCCTTTGTCTTTACATCGATCGACGCGAGCTGGCCCGTCGTGTAATAGG
Organism: Gemmatimonadaceae bacterium; assembly: GCA_035554995.1. Lineage (GTDB taxonomy): Bacteria > Gemmatimonadota > Gemmatimonadetes > Gemmatimonadales > Gemmatimonadaceae > JAQBQB01. The sequence continues at coordinate 17,978 of DATMHK010000024.1, read as the reverse complement.
CAAGAAGAGCCTTGTCGTGCGGATCCTCGAGGAGCGCCGGGTGGATCACCTGCGGCATCTTCTTGCCTTCGGTGAATCGAACCTGCGGGCCATCCTCGATGTCGTCGGCGCCATGCGTCGGCTTCGCGCCGCGGTTCTCGGGGACTAGCACCACCACGACGCTCTTACCGTCTGGCGCCCACTCGAAGCTCGTCACGAGAGTGGCGAGGAGCGGGGTCTTCGTGACCTGCGTGGATTTTCCGCTCGCTACGTCGGCGACGAACACATGGGAAGCGGATTTCGTGCTGCCGACGTACGCCACCTGGGAACCGTTGGGCGACCAGGCAGGCGATGTGACGGTTATCCCGCTTGCTACCTCGAGCGACCGCGTGCTGCCCGTGCGAGGATCGACGAGCTGGAGCCCGGGGTCGTCCTTCATCGTCACCGTTCTCGCGCGATTGGCGAGGGTGTCGATCTGCAGGCCGGCCAGGTTGATGTGGCCCTTGCCGTAGTATTTCAGATCGCCGCGTTCCGGCCCAACTGTCCGCAAGAACCATTTCCGATCCGGACTCGGCGACGTGAACGAGATGTCGACGCGCGGCGCGGTGATGACGCGCTCGATCAGCGCGGGTGGGTGGACATACTTCTCGGTGCGCAGGATTTGTTGGGGGTCCCACGAGGGCGACGCGGCCTGAACCGGCGCTTGGGCGAAAAGCCGGGCGGAGGCCAGCCCGAGGACCATGAAACGGGAGAGTTTGCGACCGATCATTTCGATGCTCGGTGGGGATTTTCGGGAAGAGAGCTTCACCCGAACTTACGCCTCCGTTACGTAAGCCGCTGGGGCCCTTTCCGATACCAACCGGGTAGGATATAAGTCCTAACCATATGGCCCGGGCGTCACTCTTGCCCCTGTCGCGATTGCTCCCACGCGGGAGGTCCATGTGAGCACAACGCTCCCAGGTTCGAGCACTAAATTCGCCGACGGCGTCGAAGCCACGGTCGCGTCGACGCAGGTCGCCGAGGCACGCCCGACGGCGCCGCCGCGCGAACGGCTGATCTCGCTCGACGTATTCCGCGGGCTGACCATCGCGGGAATGCTCCTCGTCAACGATCCCGGCACTTGGAGCGCCATCTATCCGCCGCTCGAGCACGCCGCCTGGAACGGGTGGACGCCAACCGACCTCATCTTCCCGTTCTTCCTGTTCATCGCCGGCGTCACGACGCACCTGTCGCTGACGGCGCGACGCGCGCGTGGGGACGATGAAGGCGCCATCCGCCGCCAAATCATCAAGCGCGGACTGCTGATCTTTTTGCTCGGCTTCCTGGTGAACGGCTTCCCCTATTTCACATGGGGCGACGTCACCGGAATCGCGCACCCGAACTTCCTCGAGCGCGTCGTCGATCGGCTGTACCACTGGCGGATCATGGGTGTGTTGCAGCGCATCGGTCTCGCGTATTTGTGCGCCGCGCTGCTGTCTCAGGGGAAGAGCGTCAAACGTCAGGTCATCACAATCGTCGTCCTGCTCTTCGGTTACTGGTTCGCGATGACCGTGCTGCCGGTGCCCGACAGCGGCGCGATGGGGCAGATCGTTCTGAACGACGCGCCCCGTACGATGGCCGCGTGGTGGGACCGGCTGCTTCTCGACTGGACGCGCTTCGGCCTCGGCAACCATCTCTGGATCAATAGCCTGACGTGGGATCCGGAAGGTCCGTTCTCGACGATCCCCGCCATCGGCACCGCGATGCTCGGCAACCTCGCCGGTCAGTGGATCGGCTCGAAGCGTCCGATCCAGGAGCGGCTCAACGGACTCTTTGCCGTCGGCGCTCTCGGGATGATGATCGGCTTGATGTGGAACTGGTCGTTCCCGATCAACAAGAGCATCTGGACCAGCTCGTACGTCGTCTTCTCGGCGGGCATGGCTTGCGTCGCGATCGCGACGATCATGTGGATCGTGGACGTTCACCGCGTGAAAGGCTGGACCAAGCCATTCGTCATCTACGGAATGAATCCGATGGTGGCGTTCGTCGGATCAGGCGTGATGGCACGGTGCATCTACTCGATCTTCACCGTCACGTATCAGGGCAAGAAGATTCCGCTTCAGGCGGGGATCTACAACGTGCTCTTCCTGTCGTGGCTCGAGCCGGTGAACGCGTCGCTCGCATTCGCGTTGACCTTCGTGCTTTTCTGGTTCGCTATTTTGTACGTGCTGTACCGCAAGAGAATCTTCTTCAAGGTCTGAGTCGACGGTCCCAATGTTGCCCGATAGGCGTGTGATGAGATCTCGTACGACACGAACGGCAGTTTTGTCCGCCTGTCTGGCGGCGTTCACCGTCGCGTGCCTCCCTGGGCACGTCGATGCGCAGAGCCGTTCGACCAAGAAAAAACGGACCACTCCGATAACGCGTACGGCAGCGCGACAACACTCCGCCTCGGCCGCGCCGACGTGGAGCGCTCCGCGCGGCGCCAGCGCGCTGGCCGACGCCGTGGGCGACGCGCTGGCCCATCACACGCGCAGCGGCGAATGGGGCGCGATCATCGTCTCGCTCACGCGCGGCGACACGCTCTTCGCGCAGAACGCCGACGCGATGATGCAGCCGGCGTCGACGATGAAGATGTACACCTCCGCGGTGGCGCTCGACCGCTTCGGTCCGGACTACACGTTCCACACACCGGTACTGCACGACGGCACAATCGGCGCCGACGGAACGCTGAACGGCAATCTCTATCTGCGCGGCGTCGGTGATCCGTCGCTCAGCACGCGCTTCTGGCACGACGACAATCCGATGGACGAGCTGGCGAAGCAGATCGCCGCCAAGGGTATCAAGCGCGTCCACGGCGACGTCGTTGGCGACGCCACTGCCTTCGACGACCAGCTCGTTCCCGATGGTTGGAAGTCGAGCTACCTCGGCGCGTCGTACGCGGCGCGCGTATCGGCGCTTTCGCTCAACGAAAACCTCGTCTGGGTGGCGGTCCAGGCAAATGGCGGTAAGGCGCAGGTGACGCTGGAGCCGGCATCCACGGCGATTCCGCTGAGCAGCTCCGTCACCGTATCCGGCGGAACGGGCGGCCGCATCAGCGCCTCGCGACGGCCGGACGGCTCGATCGCGGTGCGCGGCTCGATCGGTTCGCGCTCAGGGCCGCTCAAGTACTCGCTCGTCGTAGACAACCCACCGCTCTTCTCGACGGGCGCCTTGCGCGCTTCGCTTCAGAAGGCGGGCATCGCTGTCGACGGCCAGACGAGACTCGCCGCGACGCCGAGCGGCGCGACCGAGATCGCGGCCGTGGCGTCACCGCCGCTCGGCCAAATCATCGGCGAGATGGATCGCGAAAGCATCAACGTCGTCGCCGAGTTGCTTTACCGCGCCGCTGCACACTCGGCGCTGAATCAGCCGGGTTCCGCCGAGACCGGCCTCGCCAACTTGCGTGAGTTTCTCACCAAGAAGGTCGGGGCACCGCCGAATGTCGCCGATGTCGCCGACGGCAGCGGCCTCTCCACGCTCGACAAAGTCACGCCGCGCTCGATGGTGGAGCTCCTCGGCTACGCGCACCGCGCCGAGTGGGGGCCGGTCTTCCACGCCGCGCTTCCGGTGGACGGCGAGTCAGGAACGCTCAAGCGGCGCTCGAAGGGAACGCCGGCCCGCGGCAACCTGCACGCCAAGACCGGGACTACCAACACGGTCGCCGCTCTCGGCGGGTTCGTTACCGCCAAAAACGGCGAGGTGCTCGCGTTCTCGCTGATCTACAACGGCTCCGATCGGTGGAACGCCAAAACCGCGATGGATCAGATCGGGGCGACGATGGCGGAGTTTGTCAGGGAATGAGCTGTCAGCTAACAGCTAACAGCTAACAGCTAACAGCTAACAGCTAAACCGATCAGCGAAACTGTACGAAACGCGGCAGCCAAAGGCTGCCGCGTTCCTTCTTTCTGATAGCTTTAGCTGTCGGCTGAAAGCTGTTTAGCTGGGCGTTAGCTCTGCCGGATTTGAATTCCGCGCTTTCCCAACTCGGCGATGTACAGCTCTGGCGGAATGCACTCGTCCGGTGTGTGGACGCCCGCCGGCTTCACTTGTCCGCGCGCCTGCATCATTCCGGTGATCGACAGTGAGTAACCCGTCGTCCGCATCATCGCGCTGACGTGATGCTTCTCGTCGTACCGATCGACGAGCTCGAACGATCTCGTGGCCGCCTGGCCCTTCCTTTTCCCCGTCACCACGACACGCAACGCCACGAGGTCGTGACCCTTCGGCTTCGTGAGCTTTGGTTGGACGATGGAGATGAATACGTCGCGCGGGATGACCTTCGTGCCCTTCACGTCCACCGGCTTGAGGTCGAGGAGCCCGAGCGAACGTATGTTGCGCATGATGTCGGCGTGACCCGGATACCGCAGCGTCTTGTACTCCATGCGCGGGATTTTTCCTTCGTAGCGGAACGCCATCGTCGACAGCCCGCCCGCCGTGTGAAACGCCTCGAGTTCTCCGACGGGCGCGTCGAAGCGCACGGCCTCGATCTCGGAGAGCGCCTCGACCTGTGTGCGCTGTCCGCCGCGAATCACCCAGGAGAGCGTCGTGTAGTAGTCGAGCGCGCCCTCGAGTGAGTAGACGAGCATGTAGTTGAGCGGCGGCTCCGGCTGCTGCGGCAATCCACCAACGAAGATCTTCACCGACTCCACCTCGTCGAGCTGCTCGATGCCGTACTCGGCGAGGATGTTGACCATGCCGGGAGCGAGCCCGCAGTCGGGAACGACTGTCACGTTCTTTTTGCGCGCGTCGCCGTCGAGCTCTTTCTGCTTGAACACGATCTCGGTGTTGCCGCCGAGATCGCAGAAGTGCACGCCCGCCTGCACGGCGAGACGCGCCATGTCGTAGTTGAAGTAGTATGGGATCGCGCTCATCACGGCGTCGCATTCGCGCATCGCGCCGAGCACTGCCTCGTGGTCGCGAACGTCGAGCGTCGTGGGTAGAAGGCGCGGCCCCGAGTACGGGGCGAGAAACTCCGGCAGGTGAGCAAGATGATGATCGGCGAGCCTGACCTCCGTCACTTCGGGATCCTGGAGCAGATCGTACGCACACGCCGAACCCTGCAGTCCCGCGCCTAACACAAGCATTCGCATTCCGTGCGTCTCCACATGAGCGTGATTGGTGTCATAAAGCTACAGGGTCCGAGTTGACGCGGCAGCGTTCCGCGTGCACGATGTTCGCACTCGAACCTGAGCATGGGCGCGCCGATGCACGACACGGGAACCGACTGGCGGCAACACCTGATCGACGACGACGCACGAATCGGCGCGTTGTTGCGCGCTACCAAGCGCATCGCCGTGCTCGGGATCAAGGTCGAGCCGCATCAGCCGGCACACTTCGTCCCGGCCTACGCGCAGCGTGCCGGCTTCGAGATCGTTCCCGTCCCCGTGTACTATCCCGACGTCACCGAGATTCTCGGAGAGCGCGTCTATAGGAGAATCGCTGACATCCCGGGCGACGTGGACATCGTCGAAGTGTTTCGACGCAGCCACCGCGTGCCCGAGCATGTGGACGACATCCTGACCAAGGCTCCGAAAGCCGTTTGGATGCAATCAGGGATCTGGAACGACGAGGCGGCCGAGCGTCTCGCCCGCGCCGGCATAGACGTCGTTCAGGACCACTGTCTGATGGTCGAGCTCCAGCACCACGGCTGGTAAGCCGTCGACGGCTCAACGCTCGATCAGGATTCGTCCTCGTCTCGAGTCGATCGTCCAGCGGCGGCCGCGCAACTGGTTGCCGACGTTGGGCACCCCCGCGGTCCCCCAGCCATCGGTGCTCGCGACCAGCAGCATCCCGTTCGAGAGAAGTGTGGCCACTTCAGTCGCCGTGGACGGCTGCGGACCGAGCGCGCCGCTGGAGTGCAGCTCGAGACGCCGGCGGCGTGCGTCGAACGTCGGCGAGAACGGCATGAGTGCATCGAGGCCAACCGTCAGGCCCTGATCCCCGCCCACGAGCGCGACGCGCACGGGATAATTCCGCATCGTCACCCGGCCGATGGTAATCGAATCGACGACGCCGAGGTGACCGGCCCGAATGGTGTCGTCGGGTGCGTCGAAACGACGTGCTTTGAGCGCGGTGCCGATCGCATCGCCGATCGAAATGCCTCGCGCCCTTGCACTGATCACCGCGGTGAACGGTCGGCCGTTGATCCGCAGCGGAATCGTGCCGAGCGTGTCGCCGATCATCGTCTCCGCGAAATCGACGGCCACGAGCGAGTCGGGTGCGGTGACACGCATCGGGTGATCGACCAGCCACCGGGCACGTGCAACCTCACCGATGCCGATTGCCGACGGTGGAAGCCGCGACAGCTGCTGAAACTCGCCGAGGTATAAGTACGCCGGCGCGAGCACCATCGCTCCGGACGCGTGATCGAGCCCGAATTGCACGGCTTCCTCGACCAGCGTGGTGCCGACGCGCGCCGCGCCGCGCGCAATGAGATACCTGCCGAGCTGGAGTCTCGCGTTGGGATCGTGTGGTGCCGCGCGGACCGCCGCGTAGTACATCGCTTCCGCCTGCTCGACCAGTCCTCGTTGCAAGAGCGAATCGGCCATCTGACTCTGCTGCGCGATGACTGGCGTGGCGAACAGCAGCCCGGCCGCGGCGAGCACGCGCCACCGGTTCATCGCCGAACGACCTGTAACTGCGCGAGCAGCGCGACGTCGGGGTCGAGCACGACATTCGCAGGCGCGGACGCCAGCGGTACCCGAACCGCGCCCGCTGCGCCGCTGGACGGCATGGTCAGCGTCGTGCGATGCTGTCCGCCGGCGGAGTCGATCACCGCGATGGTGAGCGGGAACTGATAGTTCCCGAACGGCGACGACTGGCTCACCGTGATCGCCACTTCCTTGGCACCCGCGTCATACGACCATTCCGCGGTGACACTGGGGAAGCCCGGACGTCGCAGCCACTGATCGAAGAACCAGCTCATCGGCCGTTTGACCTCGCGCTCCATCGCCGCGCGAAGATCGTCGGTGGTTGCCGTCGCGTGCTTGAAGGTTGCGTAATAAGCGCGCAACGCGTTAAAGAACGCGCGCTCGCCGACCTCGTTCCGCAGCATGTGCAGAACGAAGCCGCCCTTCTCGTAGCTGTTGCGATTGAGCAGCGCGAGCAGATTCGTTTCGATCGTATCGATGACCGGGCGCTTCGCGACGGACTCGCTGTCGGCGAGGATGGTTTGCCGAATGTCGGCCATCTGGACGCGAAATGCGCTGTCGCCCCGCGCGGCGCGAGTCCACAACGCGGCGAAGTATGTCGCGAACCCCTCGGAGAGCCAGAGATGCGGCCAATCGCGCTCGGTGACCGCGTCGCCGAACCATTGATGCGCCGTCTCATGCGCGACGACGCCATCACCCATCGTGCCTCGCCGAAAACCCGCGTCCGCATAGAAGATCGCGCTCGCGTTTTCCATGCCGCCGAAGCGCGTTGACGACTGAAGATGGGCCAGTTTCTCGTACGGGAACGGCCCGACCAGACTCGCGAAGAGCTGAACCATTTCACCCGCGCGGGCGAACGGCCCCGGGCTGAAATTCCGCTGTTCCGGCGCAGTGTACACCGCTTGAGGCACACAGCGCTGTTTGTCCGCGAGGCCGCACGCCGTGTCGCCGAGATCATATACAGCGAGGGGCGCCGCGGCGATTACCATCAGATACACCGGAATCCGCCGCGACTCGCGCCAGATCCACTCCTTCTTTGCCGAGCCGTCGTACCCGCGCACGTCACGCGTCGAGATAAGCTTGCCATTGGCGACGACCGTCTGGGACGGCGGCGCGATCACCCGCCACGTCACCGTCGCCTTGTCGCTCGGGTGATCGATGCTCGGGATCCAGTGCCGCGCGCGGTTCGGCCAATTGTCGCCGAAGTACGTCCAGCGGCCGGCCGAGTCACGGCGCGCGATCAAACCGTCGACGACCGTTCCGCTATAGTCGACGGTGGCCGTGAACTGGCCGCCGGCGCCCTTGGGTAGCGCGATCGCTACGCCGGCGTCAGTCGGCGAGAACCGGGCGCTCTTTCCATCGACGGTGGCGCGCGTCACGGATAGATCGAGCAAATCGAGCACGAGCGAGTCGCTTCGCGCTGTGCGCTGCACTTGGAGCGTCGCCGTTCCGCGGATCGATGCCCCCGTATCAGGCAGCTCGATGGTCAACTGGTAGTCGAGGACGTCGAACGCGGAGCGGTAGGGCCGGATCTGCTGCGCGGCGATCGGCGAGGCGGCCGCGAGCCAGGCGACGATCGCGTTCCGACATCGGAGCGATGGCATCAGGATCGAATCGCGCTTCCGCGGGGAGGAGGGGGAGAAGGAGTGTTGGTCAAACGCGCGTCTGGTACGACAGCGATAAAAGCGTCGGCGAAGTCCATCGCTGTCGCGTATCGCTCGTTCGGGTCGCGACGCAGCGCTTTCTCCAGCACCATATCGACGGCCGCCGGAAGGCGCAGGCTGGGCCGAACCTGGCGCAACGTCCGCGGAGCGCCGTTCAGTCGCGCCATCATCATTTCCTGCTGCGTCTCTCCCTCGAAAGGCAGCTGTCCGGTCAACATCTCGAACGTCACGAGCGCGAGAGCGTAGATGTCCGATCGGCCGTCGAGCGGCTTCCCCCGCAGCTGCTCCGGACTCATGAACTCCGGCGTTCCGAGAATGATGCCGGTCGCCGTGAGCTTGTCGGCGCCGCCGGAATACGGATCCTTGGCGAGACCGAAATCCAGGATCACCGCGCGCTCACGTCGATCGTCGCCCGTGCTGAGCATGATGTTCTCGGGTTTGAGATCGCGATGTACGATGCCCAGCGCGTGCGCCGCTTCGAGGCCGCGCGCGACATCCTGTACCACCTGAACCGCGCGGTCGAGCGCCATGAACCCCTGGCGATGGATTCGCTCGACGAGCAGCTCGCCGACGAGAAACGGCATCACGATGTACACCGTGCCGTTCCCGGACTCGACGAGCTCGATGATGTTGCAGATGTTCGGATGCTCGAGTCGCATCCCGAACCCCGCTTCGCGACGCAGGCGCGTCATCGCCTTTCGATCGCGCGTGAGCGACGGCGACAACACCTTGATGGCGCACTCGGCGCCGGTGCGCAGATCGGTTCCGAGATAGACGACCGACATGCCGCCCGCGCCGAGCTTTCGCTGAATCTCGTATCTCTCGTCGAGCGTTTGGCCGGCAAGATCGGTGGCGCGCGCGTCGGCGACGAGACGGCTGCCGTCGCGCGAACAAAAGCGCGCGTCCTCGCCATACTGCGTGCGGCAAATGGGACAGCGGTTGGTCACGAACGCACCTGATTCCGACCGGCGGCCTTGGCGCGATAGAGCGCCTCGTCGGCGCGGTTGATCAGATCGTCCGTGGACGCGACGCCCGCGGACGGGAACGTGGCGATCCCGATGCTCACCGTCAGGCGAAGCAGCCGCTGATTGCCGATGTCGAATGATTGCGCCGCGATGCGTTCGCGAAGACGCTCGGCGAAAATGACCGCGCCCTCGACCGACGTTTCGGGAAGGATCGACACAAACTCCTCGCCGCCATATCGCGCCACGATGTCGACTTTGCGAACCGCGTCCTCGAGGAGGGCGCCCATCTGCCGGAGGACGCTGTCGCCGGCGAGGTGCCCGACGGTGTCGTTGATCCGCTTGAAGTGATCGACGTCGAAGAGCAACAGCGCGAGAGTCGAGTCGTATCGTCGCGATCGATCGACTTCGGCGGTCAGTCGGTCGAGGAACGCGCGCCGGTTCAGCACCCTCGTGAGCGGATCGGTCGTCGCCAGCGCTTCGAGCCGGCGGTTGTCGGCGCGCGTCGTCTCGAGCGTTTGCGCGCGCCGAATGATCGCCACCGCCGCACGAATCACGATATCCGCGAACGCCACGTCCTCGGCGGTGAGCGCGCGCTCGTCGCGGCCGGTGCGCAGGAGCAGTGCACCGGAACGGGACCGGTCGATGCCGAATGGGATCACGGCAACAGACCGCAGCTCCACACGCCGCCCGTCACGCGACGGGATGGTGCGACCGTCCTCGAACAACGGGTTGTCGCGAACGTTCACGGCGAAGAACGGCTTGTCCGACTGCAGCGCGGCGCGAATCTCCGGCATGTCATCGAGCTTGAGCTCCGCCGCGTAGGGCCCGATGTCGTGATTGGTGGCGACGATCGTTCCCGTCGAGTCGCTGGGCCGGGCAAGGATGATCGAGCAGTTGGAGACATCCAGCGATTCCGCCATCCGCCGAGCGAGCAGGCGGTAGATCTCGTTGGCCGAGAGCTCGCCCGTCACCTCATGGAGGATCTCGACGAGGCGACGGTTGTTCTCCGCGGCATCGCGCTCGCGCTCCATCGCCGCGGTCGTCTCCTCGAGCGCGGCGCGCGCGGATCGAAGCTGCTCGCTGGCGCGGATCTGCGTGCGAACGCGGCCGAGCAGCTCGGCGACACGGAACGGTTTGGCGACACAATCGTCGGCGCCCCAAGGCAGGCCGATCTCGACGCCGTTGTTCGTCTGCCAGGGGGTGGTCACGACGATTCGTACGTCGTTCCAGCGGTCGTCGCCGCGCAACTCGCCGAGGATGCCGTCGCCGACGCGCGTACTGACGCTCGAGTCGAGCAGGATCAAATCGGGGACGTTGTGCTCGATCGCCGCAAATAACTCGTTGCGGTCCGACACGGTGATGACGTCGTAGCCGTGCTCGCGCAGGAGCCACGAGAGCGCCCCCGCGAGCACCTCATTTCGCTCGGCGACGACGACGAGTCCCGTGTCACCCAAGGAGCTCACGGAGTCCGTCCCACTCGATGTTGCCGCCGCTCAACACGGCGACGGTCGGGCCACGTGGCTTCACTTTCCCGCCGAGCAGCGCCGCGATGGTGATGGCGCCGCTCGGCTCGACGACGAGCTTGAGCCGGTCCAGCAGCAGACGCATCGCGCCGCGCAGTGCGGCGTCGTCCACGAGAACAACGTCGTCGATGTAGCGCTGGTGATGCGCGAAGGTGATGTGTCCGATCTCGACGGCGAGGAGCCCGTCGGCGAGTCCGCCGGAATGCTCGAGCCGGACTGGCCGGCCCGCTTCGCGCGCGCGGCTCAACTTTGGCGCTCCTGAAGGTTCAACGCCGATCACGCGCGCGTTGGGGAGGCTGAGCTTTATCGCCGCCGCGACCCCCGCGCTGAATCCGCCGCCGCCGACGGGGACGAGCACGGTGTCGACGTCAGGGAGATCGGCGGCGATCTCGAGGCCGACTGTCCCCTGCCCGGCGATGATCATGGGATGGTCGTACGGCGGCACGAGGGTGAGGCCTTCGTCGCGGACCAACTCTTCGGCGCGCGCCATCCGGTGCGCTGTCGTGGTTCCCGCGAGCTCGATGCGCGCGCCCAAACGCTCGGCCCCCGAGCGTTTGGCTGCCGTAACGGTCGTCGGCATGACGACAACCGCGGGTACGCCGTACAGCTTCGCCGCGAGCGCGACCGCCTGTGCGTGATTCCCCGACGATGGCGCGACGACACCGCGCGCCCGCTCGTCCGGACTCAGATGCGACAGAAAGTTGTAAGCGCCGCGGAACTTGAACGCGCCGCCGCGTTGGAGCATCTCGGGTTTGACCCACACCGGAACGCCGAGTTGCTCCGAGACGATGTCCGCCGGCAGAAGCGGCGTTCGCACGGCGACGGGCCCGATGGTGCGGGCGGCGTCCTGAAGATCGCCGAGTGTAACGAGCTGAGTCGCGATCACGACCTAAGTTATGAGAAATCCGACATAGCGGAAAGTCACACCTGGTTTCGGCTCGAACCCGAAAGCGGCAATTGGAAAGCGCCAATTGGGGTCAGACCCCACTTTTGAAATGGAGTCTGACCCCAATCGCGCCAGTTAAATGGGGTTTGCGCCATTCGCGCCATGGGGTCTGACCCCAATTGAGCGCTTAGGATACTCGACGCGGCAATTTATTCCTCGTCGCTCTCCGGGCCGACACCCGCCGGCTCGGCCGAGTCCTCGCCCGATTCGGTCTCGTCGTCCGGGACGACGCGCGCGACGTCCATCACCAGATCCTCGTTGTCGAGGTTCACAAGCCGCACGCCTTGGGTATTGCGGCCGGCAACGCGAATCCCCTTGACGGGCATGCGGATCGCGACCCCCTGCTTGGTGATGAGCATCAGTTCGTCGTCGGGGAGCACTTCCTTGATCGATACGGCGTCGCCCGTCTTCTCGGTGCGATGCACGGTGATGATGCCTTTGCCACCGCGTTTTTGGACGCGGTACTCATCAATCGGCGAGCACTTGCCCAGGCCCTTTTCGGTAACGACGAGCAGGTTCGCCTCGCGTTTGATCACGACCATGCCGATCAACTCGTCGCGCGGTCCGAGCTCGATCCCCTTCACGCCCGTCGTGTCGCGGCCCATCTCGCGGACGTCCTGTTCGTGGAATCGAATCGACAGACCGTGGCGTGTGGCCAACACAATGTCGTTGGTTCCACTCGTCACCTGTACGTCGATCAGTTCGTCGCCTTCCTCGATCTTGATCGCCTTGATGCCCGTGGCCCGCACGTTCGAGTATTGCGCGAGCGCTGTCTTCTTCACCGTGCCGTTCTTCGTCGCGAAGAGCAAGAACTGATCTTCCGGGAAGTCGCGCGTGGTGACGATGGCCGAGACCTGCGTGTCGGGCGACACGTTGATCATGTTGACGATCGGCTTGCCCTTCGCAGCGCGGCCCGCCTGCGGGATCTCGTGCACCTTGAGCCAGAAGCAGCGTCCATCGTGGGTGAACACGAGCACGTAGTCGTGCGTGGACGCGATAAAGAGGTGCTCGACGAAATCCTCGTCTTTGAGCGTGGCGCCGTTGTTCCCGCGTCCGCCGCGCCGCTGCTTCTTGTACGTCGAGACCGACGTGCGCTTGATGTAGCCCGAGTGCGAGATGGTAACGACCATCTCTTCCTCGGCGATCAGATCTTCGATCGTGAACTCGCCTTCGTCGCTGGTGATCTCGGTGCGGCGCTCGTCGCCGAACTTCTTGGCGATCTCCTGGAGTTCGTCCTTGAGGACCTTCATCCGCTTGTCCTTCGAGTCGAGGAGCGACTTGAGGTCCTTGATCATAGCCCGGACTTCCTTCAGCTCTTCCTCGAGCTTTTCGATCTCGAGCCCGGTGAGCTTGGCCAGGCGCATCGAGAGGATGGCGTCGGCCTGCCGTTCGGTCAGCTTGAAGCGCTTCTGGAGCTGCGCATTGGCGACAGGGACGTCGGCCGCGGCTCGGATGACCTTGATGACCGCATCGATGTTATCGACGGCGATCTTGAGGCCCTCGAGGATGTGCTCTCGCTCGAGCGCCTTGTCGAGGTCGAATTGCGTGCGGCGGACGATGACGGTGTGTCGGTGGGTGATGTAGTGCTCGAGGATTTCCTTGAGCGGCATCACCTTCGGCACGAGGCTGCCCGTCTTCGCGTCCGGCACGAGAGCGAGCATGATGACGCCGAACGTCGACTGCATCGCCGTCTGCTTGTACAGCTGGTTGAGCACCACGCGCGGGATCGCGTCGCGCTTCAGCTCGATGACGATGCGCATGCCGTCCTTGTCGGACTCGTTGCGCAGGTCGGAGATGCCGTCGAGCTTCTTGTCGCGCACCAGTTCGGCGATATGCTCGATGAGCTTCGCGCTGTTGACCTGGTACGGAATCTCGGTGACGACGATCTGCGACTTGTTCGATGACTCCTTCTCCTCGATCACGGCGCGCGCGCGCATGATGATGCGCCCGCGGCCCGTCTCCTGATAATCCTTGATGCCGGCGCGGCCGTAGATGTAGCCGCCGGTCGGGAAGTCAGGCCCTTTGACGAACTTCCGCAGGTCGCCGGGCGTGGCTTCGGGGTTGTCGACGAGGTGAATGATCGCGCTGACGACTTCGCGCAGGCTGTGCGGCGGAATGTTCGTCGCCATGCCCACCGCAATGCCCGACGACCCGTTGACGATCAGGTTCGGGATGCCTGCCGGTAGGACCGACGGCTCCTCACGCGAATCGTCGAAATTGGGGACGTTGTCGACGGTGTTCTTGTCGATGTCAGCCAACATCTCCATCGCGATCGCCATCAGCCGCGATTCGGTATAGCGGTACGCCGCCGCGGGATCGCCCTCGACCGATCCGAAGTTCCCCTGCCCGTCGATCAGTGGATAGCGAAGCGAGAAGTCCTGCACCATGCGCACGAGCGCGTCGTAGACCGACGAGTCGCCGTGTGGGTGATATTTGCCGAGCACATCGCCGACGACCGTTGCGCACTTCTTGAACGCGCGGCCCGGCACGAGGCCTGAGTCGAACATCGAATACAACACCCGCCGATGCACCGGCTTGAGACCGTCCCGCACATCGGGCAGCGCGCGCGACACGATGACGCTCATCGAATAGTTGATGAACGACTCTTTGATTTCGTCGTCGATCAGGCGCGGAAGGATGCGTTCGCGGTTGTTCGGAGCAGTCATGAGGCGGGTAACCGTCGAGGGCAGAGGGAGACCTCGAAATTTACCAAAAAACGCCGCTCAAGGCAACCGTTTTATGTCGCCGCAAGTCTTTTATTTCCATGATTTTATGCGCGACAGACCGGGGCAGATTTGGCGGGCGAATAAATCCCGTATATTGAGGCCTGGTCGACATCGGATGAGCCCGGTTCGTTCGTGCGCATCCGACGGTGGTCGGGCGGACGAGCCGGCTACTCGGGCGGAGCGGGCGGAGCTGACCGCGGCGGAGTGTGGCGGAGGCGGTCGGCTTCTTCCTCAGCGTCCATCTCGGCTTCCGCGGCTTCTTCCTCGAGCCGTTCGCGCGCCATGGCTTCGGCCCGCTCGCGGCGATAGCGCTCGTACCAGTCGCGGGTGATCTCACCGGCGAGCTCGCGGTTCCCGAGCCCAAACGAAAGCGCCAAAGCGAGCGCGATCGCGCCGAACAGGATCGCGAACGCCGTCGTGACGATATCCGTCGCGATCCCGAGCTCCTGGAGCGCCATGAACACCGCGAGCAGGATGACGCCGCCGCGGCCGAGGCGGGCGAGCGCGCGGCCGCCGTGGACGGCGCCCGCCGACGCGGCAATGAGACCGCCCACGAACCCGCCAAGCACGATGCCGACGAGGATGATGACGATCGCCGCGATGACGCTCGGGATGTAGCTCACGAGCGTCGACACCACGTTGGCCAGCGAGTCGAGCCCGAGCGCGTTCGCCGCGAGCAAGATCACCGTGAACATCACCAGCCAGAACACGAGATTCGCCAGCACGCGTGTCGGGTTCACATGCGTGCCCGATCGCTCCACGGCTTGAATGACACCGCCGCGCGCGAGCAGGTGATTGAGGCGAATGCGACGCAGCCCGCGCTCGGTGAGCTTCTCGAGCACCTTCGCCAGCAAATAGCCGGCGAAGACGATGACGAGCGCGCCGATCAGGGCGGGCAGCGTCTGTCCAAAGACTTGCGCGATGCTCGTCTGAAGACGGTCGCTGAAGTTCGCGGTATCTGGCTGTTGCATCGAGGTGGAATCTACCCGCCCGTGTCGGGAGGGGTAATCGTCGTCAGTTCCGCGTGCCGCGTTTGAGATCGAAGATCACGCTGCGCTTGCAACTGGGACAAATCAGCCACTCTCGCTTACGGGCATATCCGAGACCAAACGAGCCGCCGCCGATCGAACGCGCCGTCATCACCGTCCCGTCGCGCGGGCATGTCGGCGGTTGCCCGGCGGAATATTGCTGTCGGATCTCCTGCTCCTCGCGCGGCTCGTAGCGTGCCGTGTCATCCGTCATGAAACTTTGATCACGACTTTGCCAAAGTGCTCGCCGCTCGCGAGTCGCTCGAACGCCGCGCGGCCGTCGTCGAGCGAATAGACGGAATCGACGGGCGGAATGAGACGACCAGCGCGAAACTCCGCGACGACCGCGTCGAACTCGGCGTCGTTCCCCATCGTCGAGCCCATGATCGTCCACTGGTTCCAGAACAGGCGGCGAACGTCCGTCTCGACCAACGGGCCGGACGTCGCGCCGCACGTCACGAGTCGTCCACGGCGTCCGAGAGCAAACAGCGACTGCGCCCACACCGCTTGCCCGACGTTGTCGATGACGACGTCGACCCCGCGTTTAGCCGTGTGCTCGCGCACGGTGCGACCGACGTCGACAGAGACGCGATTGAGCAAGACATCGGCTCCCAGCGCCTTCGCGCGCTGGAGCTTCGCGTCGCTCCCGGAGACTACCCACACGCGGGCACCGATTTGCTTGCAGATCTGAAGCGCGGCCAGCGCGACGCCGCCGCTAATTCCCCAGATCAACACGTCCTCGCCGGCGCGGACACGCGCGCGCGACACGACCATTCGCCACGCGGTCAACGTGGCCAACGTGAACGCCGCGGCGACGTCGTCGCCGACGGACGCCGGAACGGTGCGGACGTTCACCGCGGGCACGACGACATACTCCGCCGCCGTCCCGGGAAAATGCTCGCCGAGGATGCCGAAGCGCGGACAGAGCGGCTGCTCGCCGTCGCGACAGTACTCGCACGTTCGATCGCTCAAGCCGGGATTGACGACGACGAAGTCGCCGACGGCGAGGTTCTTCACCTCGGACCCGACGGCGTCGATGACTCCGCACGCGTCGGACGCGAGCGGCCACGGCGGCTTGATCGTGATGCCCGGGAGGCCGCCAAGCATGAAGAGATCGAGATGGTTGAGCGCGGCCGCGCGAACGCGCACGCGCACGTCCGCCGAGCTACGCAGCTCGGGCACGGGAAGGTCGTCACGCAGCTCGAGGACATCGAGCCCGCCGTGACCGGAGATCGTCAGTGCGCGCACATGGATCGGGTTATATTCCGCCGTCTGGGAAAAATTAGTCTACCGTCTCGGGTTCGCGTGAATGACGTCCATCAAAGTCCCGCCGCTCGGTGAGTCGATCGTCGAGGCGACCGTATCGCGCTGGTTGAAGAAGGAAGGCGATGCCGTCGCTCCCGGCGATACGCTGGTGGAGCTGGAAACGGACAAGATTACGGTCGAAGTGCCGGCGATGAACGGCGGTGTGCTGACGAAGCGCGCGCACGCCGAAGGCGATGTCGTCCACGTGGACGACTTGTTGGCCGAGATCGACGAGAGCGCGACAGCCGCGGCGCAGCCCGCGCCTGCGCAACCGGCGGCGGCGAAGCCGGCGGAGAGCGCGCCGCCTGTGCCGCGCAACCAACCGCAGTCCACACCCGTTGTCCCGCCGCCGGCGCCTGCTCCGGCAGCGCCGCCCGCGCCATCCCCCCCGGGCCCGCCGGCCGAAGTCCGCGCGGGGCCGGCCGCACAGAAGACCGCGGCAGAGACGGGCGTGGATTTGTCGCGCGTGCAGGGGACTGGCCGTGGTGGCGTGATCAGCAAGCCCGACGTGCTCGAGGCGGCGGCCGGTGCGCAACGCTCCGCAGCCGCGCCGCCGTCAGCCCAGCCGGGAGTGCCCCCGGCGCAGGCGACGGCTCCTGCGCCGCGGCCTGCCCCCCCGCCGCCGGCGGCCGACGGCAAGCGGGAAACGCGCGAGAAGATGTCGACGCGACGCAAGCGCATCGCCGAGCATCTGCTCGAGTCGCAGCACGCCACGGCGCATCTCACGACGTTCAACGAGATCGACATGACGGCCGTGAGCGCGGTGCGCGAACGGCTCAAGGAGCGCGTCGAGAAGGAGCACGGCGTCAAGCTGTCGTTCATGCCGTTCTTCGTGAAGGCGGCATGCATGGCGCTCAAGACGTATCCCGTCGTCAACGCGCAGATCGACGGCGACGCGATCGTCTACAAGCACTACGTGAACATGGGCATCGCGGTCGCGTCGGACGCGGGACTCGTCGTGCCGAACATCAAGGACGCCGATCGCAGAGGGATGATCGACATCTCACGCGAGATCGGCGCTGTCGCGAAACGCGCGCGCGACGGCAAGCTGACGATGGACGATCTCACCGGCGGCACCTTCACGATCACGAACGGCGGCGTGTTCGGCTCACTCATCTCGACGCCGATCATCAACTTTCCGCAGGTCGGCATCCTCGGGCTGCACAAGATC
>DATMHK010000023.1:0-14370 GCA_035554995.1 Gemmatimonadaceae bacterium | reverse complement strand
CGAAAGGGGCGCCGAAAGGCGCCCCTTTCCTTTAGGGGGTGTGGCCCCCACCAGCTCTCGAGGCCGATTTTCCAGGCACGAACGGCGGTCCCAAACTCAACAGATTCCCCGGATCGATTGTCAAAGCTCCAAAGCGCGCGCTCCAATGCAGGTGGGATGCGGTGACGCGGCCGGTGGCGCCGACGAGGCCGATCTCCTGGCCGCGTTGAACGGTGTCGCCCACCGCCACTTTGGGGAGGCTCATGTGGAAGTATCCGGTCACTATGCCGTCGCCATGGTCGATGTAGACCACGTTCCCGGCGAGGAAGAAGCTGTCGACCAGCGCCACCACGCCGCGGTTAGCCGCGTAGATCGGTTCGCCGGTGGAGCCGCGATAGTCGATCCCGAGGTGGCTACTCGACACGCGGCCGTTGAAGACGCGCCCCGTGCCGAAGCGGCTGGTCACGCGCGATTGACGGGGGCGAGCGAAAGGCTCGGTCCAGAGTTGCGGCGTGTCCTGCGCTCGGTGACCGACAGTCCGAGCGAGCTCGTTCTCCCGCTCGATGCGCGCCTCGGTCGCCGAATCGAGACGGCGCGTGAACTTCGGGTCCACTCTCAGGCGACTTGCGCGAGCCGGTCGCCCGCGCGACTGCCCGGCCGGGGGCGCTTGATGCGGATACTTGAGCGCCAGTCTCATGCTGTCGAGGGCGCCCGATTGTCGCTCGACGACGACCTGGGCGACTACGGAATCGGAGGCGTCGATCGGTATGGCGCCGAGCGCCTGCATTCGATCGCCATCCAGCAGACGGAAGTGGAGGGGTTCGCCGGCCATCGTGCCCGTGACGCGTACGATCGAGTCGCTTCCGTTGCCGGCGTGGCCCGCCAGCCGATCGATCGTCAATCGCGTAAGGGACCCCGTCGCCGGCTGTCGCGGCTCGACTTGGAGTCGGGGTCGCTGCGCCACGGCGGCGCGTGTAATCGAGATGAAAAGCAGGGACGCGAATGCCCCTCGCATTCGATGTTGCATGGCACGAAGATACATCAGAGGTCGGTAACCTCGGCAACCGCGTATCCCTTAGCGGGTACAAAGTATCGATGGACGTAGTTCGACGGTTTTCTCTCTTGGCGACGGCCAGTCTCTTGGCCCTCGTGGCGCTGCTCGGCTCGGTCCGGTCGAAGCCGGTGATGAGCGACGCCGCGGCAGCGCGCTTGTCGCGTGCGACCGCGTATTTCGACTCGATGATTGTGCTCGCGCGGCACGCGGCACCACGCGGTCCGCGCGGTGACGCGCTCGCGCTCGGCATCACCTACCTCGAGCGCGCGCGAATTGGCCTTGGCAGTCCGTTCCGTTTGGTCGACTTGGCGATCCATGATCCACGCCTCGATGCATCGACGCGGCAACGCGTCGGTTGGGCACTTCTTGGCCGGCTGCGCCGGGGCGACGCGTACGTAGTCGATCCCGTCGTCCTCGACGGAATCGGCCCTTGGTCCAGCGACGGCCGCGGGACCGCCGGAGTCGCTCACGTCGAGCTCATCGAACGAGCGATTCGATCGGCGTCGGATCCGCGGGCAGGGGAGCTGGCCGTGCGGCTCGCGTACATGATCGCGGCAAGCAGCGGCTCGATCGCATCGTCGAGTGTCTCAGTGGCGGCAGAGGTCGCGGCGCTCGTCCGCGATCGTGAGCTCGCCATCGCCGACGTTCGCGACCTGTTGAGCGACGCGGAGCGGAACCGGTCGGACGTCATGGAGCTTCTCGCCCGCCGCCGCGAAACGCGGACACTGCGGGTCGAGCAGCCGGCACTCGCACCGGTCGCTGAAGCGGTGCGCATCGAAGCCATGAACGCCGTCCCGTCGCTCGTGCGGGCCATCGACACGTTGAATCGAATTCCTGATCCGCGCCCCGTCTCGACGGCAGGATACGCCCTCTTGGGCGAAGACTTCGGCGCGCGCGCGGCGACGCTCGGCATGCGTCGTCCGGCGATTGGCCAAGTGGCGATTGCGCTCCGCGGGCAGAAAACGATTCCCGCGTGGGCGATGAACGACGAAACGATGGCCGCCGCGTACGCGATGCTCGACACTCAGTCGGATTCTTCGGCTCACCGCGTCGCGGCGTTGAGCGTCCTCTCGGCGGCCGTGTCGATGCGCTCGCTCGCGCAGGAAGCACCGTGGTTCGAGGGTGATCTCGGGCCGAGTCCGACGGACGTCACCGCGGAGTTCGGGCTCGCCGGCATCACGTTCGCCCGGTCCGTGCCGGGTTCGTGGCGCGGCTACTATGTCCGCGAGATGGGAAATGCGCTGCGGGACATGCAGTTGGCGCTTCCCGCGGTGTCGTTCCAGGGCCTTCGCATCAGGTTCAGCACCGATCCGCTCCCCGACTCGGCGCTGGCGATGCACGATCCGAGCACGCGGACCCTTCAGCTGTCGGTGTTCACGTCTTCCGGCACGCTGGCCCACGAGCTGTCGCACGATCTCGATTGGCAGACCGCGCGCAGGCTCTACGCGGATGGTGGCGGCTATAGCACGGACCGCGCGGTGCGCGATCGCCGCGGTCCGTTGGCGGCGTCGGTACGCGGCCTGGGTGAAGCGCGCGTCGTCCGCTCGTTGACCGGCCTCCCGTCGTCGCCGCCCAGCGAGCGTCCCGTCGAGCTCTTCGCGCGCAGCGCGGATTGGTTCGTCGCGTCGATGTTGGCGTTGCAGGGTCGGTCGAACGGGTTCCTCACCGCTGTCGAGGATCCGCTGCTCGCCGGCTACGCGGCTGGCGCCCCGGCCGCGGTAGGGACGGTCGGCGTTACGTCGCTGCTCGACGCGCTCGACCAGATGACGTACGTGTCGGACACCGCGCGCGCTACGTTCGCCGCAGCGTGGGCCGATCCCGAAACGCTCGACCCGACGATTCTCGTCCGCCGCGTTCTCGAGACGCCCGTTGCCTGGCGCTTCGGGGGAGGGGGGACGCGTCCGAATCGCGCTACGCTTCCGGCGTCGCCGCAGCCGGCTGTGTGTTCACTCGGCAGCTCGAGCGAGGCGAAAGCGCGACGCCATCTCCTCGCGCTGGCGGTGGATGCCCGCGCGCGCGGCGCGTTGATGCGGCGGGCGAGGTTCTACCCGGCGAGCATGCGCTACGATTGGGTGAACAGCGTCATCGGCTTGGCGCCGTGGAACCACGAGCTGGGGGACGCGCTCGAGGCGTCGTTCCGGATGTCGGTGGTGAACGACCTGTCGATGGCGTTGAGCGCTCAGGGCGTGGTGCCGCTTGTTCCGGCGATCTTCCGCTCCAGCGACGCGAGCTGCTCGGTTATCGAACGCTGACGCGCGTCGAGCTGTGCGATGAGCCCGACCATCTCGTGATGGCGGATCTCTTCATCCGTCGGCTCTTTCTGAATGAAGGTGAGCGCACCGCCGGTCTCGAGCCGGCATTCCTTCACGTGCGCCAGCGACGCGATTCCCTGTCGCCGTGCCGCGGACTCCAGCTCGGACACCGTGATCAGCTCGCGCTCGAGGTGGTGGCGGAGCAGCCGACCATTTCGGACGAGCGTGTCGGGTTTGCCCTCGATCGTCTCGAGCTTCCCGTAATGGTAGAGCACCCGGACCAGCACCGCGTTCATGACCAGCAACGCCGCGGCCCCCGCGATGCCGCCGACGAGCGAATCGTCATTGCCGATGATCGCGTTCTGTACCGTGTTGGACAGCAGCAGGAGCACGACGAGGTCGAACGGGTTGAGCTGCGATAGCTCGCGCTTTCCCGACAGCCGCAGGCCGACCAGCAGGAACACGTACACGACCAGCGTGCGAACGATCTTCTCGCCGAAGCCGATGCCGGGAACGAAGAGTGAGTGCCACATGGAGTCGGAGTTGGAGAAACGGAACGGGTCTGACCCCGATCCCAGCCTAAGGGTCTGACCCCACCCAGCGAAATGGGGTCTGACCCCAATTAAGCGATTTGGGCACGACGTGCGATGAAATGACCCCGCGGCCGGCGGTCGCGGTCACGCGGCGCTAGTGGGGGGCGACGTGCCCGGCGTCTGTCGACCCGTTCCGGCGCGAAAGTCGGTTGCGCAGCGACCGTCGAAGGCGGCGCTCGGCGCGCGGGCCGAGCTCCCAGCGGTCGAGATGGCGGAGCAGGTAGTCGAGCGAGAAGACGTGTCTCGAGTGGTCGCGATCCCGCTCGAACACGACGTGCGCCCAGCCGCGCATCCCGGTCGGCGTGTAGCTCTCTCGGCCGAGGCGCAGTTTGTGGCCGGAGATGGCGCGAATGAACACGCGCTCGTAGCGCGACCGCGGAAGCGCTCGCACGGGAAAGAGGTTCGCCCACGTGCAGAGCGAGCCGACACGCTCGTACGCGGGCGGACGGTCGTCGAGCTCGAGGAGCGACGGCGTCGTTCCGCGCACGACCGATTCGATGAGCCGGAGCGATCGCGGATCGCCGACGCGGGCGATCGACGGCCAGAAATGGTCCGTGACACGCTTCGCGATCTCACGCAACGAGAGACGGCGGTCGGTGGATCGAGTCTGCCAGGTCGCCTCGTTCACGTCGCAGACAAACGGGTTTTCGACGAACGAAGTAAAGCGCGCCACCCAGCCCCGACGGGAGCTGTGGGGCTCCGGTACGAAGTCGCGCACGACCGGGATGTCGGTCGACTCGAGCGCGTCGAGCTCGTACGACGGCCAGGTCATGACCTCCCGCACCACGGCGACGATGAACGTTGCCGCCGCGATCATCAGTGATGCGTCGGGAGTAAAGTCCGCCGTCACCTCGATACGATTCGGGCGCGGACGAACGCCGATTCCCGTCGAGCGCCGGTTGGCGGCGAGCAGCATCACGGGGAAGGGAATGATGTGCAGGAGGAGCATCGCCAGCTTGTTGGCCGATCGGCTCTCGCGGCGCTCGATCTTCGGTTCCAAAGACACGTTGTAGTGCGTGCTGAATCCGGCCAGATGCACCGTGTGTCCTTCCCGGTCTTCCCACGCGTCGAGCTCGCGGCGGACGAAACGAATGCTCTCCCAGAGCGATCGTCCGGCGCGCGCCGCGCAGCCGCGGTCGATCTCGATGACGGGAGTCGCGAGCTCGATCACTCCCGTGTCGAAGTACATCGCG
The DNA here is from genome assembly GCA_035554995.1 of Gemmatimonadaceae bacterium. Taxonomy (GTDB): domain Bacteria; phylum Gemmatimonadota; class Gemmatimonadetes; order Gemmatimonadales; family Gemmatimonadaceae; genus JAQBQB01. The sequence continues at coordinate 9,299 of DATMHK010000023.1, read as the reverse complement.
CCGCCGGTCGGCAGATGATAGGAGCGACCCGTCCGGTGCATCATCGGGCCGCGCACCAGTTTCCGCGGGCTTCCGAAAACGTCCTCCGGCTTTACCTGTTCGCCGTCGAGCAACATGGTGAACTCGGCCTCGAGGCCGATGGCGGCGAGGGCCGCGGTCGATGCCGCGCGCCGCTCGACGCCTCCCTTCACCTTGCGCTCGTCGCGGGTCGTCATGAGGCGCGTCGCTCCGCCTCGAAGCCGAGACTGTCCGCCGGCGCGTCGTGCGGCACCGAGACGACGTAGCCGAAATCGAGATGGAGCTGGTCGTCGGTCTGCCCGCGGGCCGAGCCGAACGGACGCGTCCACACACCGGGCAACGTCTGTCGCGCCAACGCGGCGTAGCGCTCGATTGCCTCGCGATCGTCGAGCTGCACGTCGCCGATCCGATAGATGTTGACCGCGGTCCCCCAGCTGTGCGCCGTCGTTCCCGTGTTCACCGCGTGTCGCGGCGACCGATATCCCCCATTCGCCGCGATGTGGACGAAGGTGCCCACGGCGTCGCGAAAGCGCTCGAGACAGAGCGCGAGCATGGTGATACTGCATGGGACATAACGTGGAAAACCGCGCAGAGGTCCCGCTTCGCGCACGTCGGTCTGGATCAGCTCCCAGAGCGCGAAACTCTGCGACAGCTGGATGTTCATCGCGTGCTCCCACGACGGAACCTCGTAGAAGTACCGAGGCAGCGTGTGTGCGTGGCCGGCGTCGTCGTACAGCACGCGGCCCGGCAGCAGCACCTCCCGCAGTGAACGCTCGAGCCGCAGCCCGTCGACGACACGCAGCGGGAATCGATAGGCCTCACCCATGATTCCCCCCCCCCCCGCCACTTGGGCGCGCGGTCAGGAGCTCGTAAATCGCGCGCGAGATGTCGGCGATCGTCGCCGAGCGACCGGACGCCTCGGGCGCCCATTCCGTGAGAATCGCGACGACGTACGGCTTGCGATGCGGCGGATAGACGACGCCGGCATCGTGCGCGACGGTCGAGATGTCTCCTGTTTTGTTCGCAACCCGCACGGCTGCTGGCAGCCGCGCGGGAATGCCGCTGCGGAACTCCTGCGCGTGGAGGATCCCGAGCATCTCGCGCGACAGCTCCGGCGAGAAGGCGCGCTCCTCCGCGATGAGCCGCAGCAGTTGCACGAGCCCGTCGGCGGTGACGCGATTGTTGATTCCCGCCTCGAACGCGCGCTCGTCTTCGACTCCGCGGCGAACGTCGATTCCGTCGACGTACAAGTCGTCGAGCGCGCGCTGCACCGTCTCCAGGCCGACGAGGTCGAGCAGGAGATTTGTCGCGAGATTGCTACTCGTCGTGATCATGTGCACGGCGAGATCAGCGACTCGCATCATCTTGCCGATCGAGCGATGCACCTCGGAGTCGGCATCGCGATCGGCCGCGACGCGGAATGGATATCCGTCGACCGCGCTGGCGAACCGATTGCGGACATGAAGCCGCGAGTGCGGCAGCAGCCATCCGCGATGGATCGACGCGTAGACGCCGAGGAGTATCGCGACCTTGATCGTGCTCGCCGCATGCAGCCAACGGTCGGCGTGTCGCCGGAAGCTCACACCGGTCTCGGTGTCGTGAACGGCGACGGCGATAGTGTGGACGCCCGACGTCCGCTCGAGGGCGTCGATGTGAGCGTGCAGGCTGTCGAGCGCGGCGTCACCAGGCGGGGCCGCGGCAGGAAGAAGAGGAACGCGAGTGGTCATGAGATCAAACGAATGATCTGCGCAAGCAGAGTGCCGAGTCGATGATGGGATCGGCGCATCCGCCGAGCCCGCTTCCGCACGTTGCTACACTCCAGTGATGTCCGAGCTTTCTTTCGAGATCGAGCGTAAGTATTTGCTTCGCGGGCGACCGCCGCGGACGGTCGGCGCGCCTTCGGTCGAGATCGATCAAGGCTACATCCCCGGCGAGCGCATCCGGGAGCGCGTTCGCCGAGCCCGTGGCGCGAACGACGTACGTTACTACCGAACGATCAAGATGGGCGCGGGCATTCAGCGCATCGAGATCGAGGAGGAGGCGCCGGAGGAGTTCTTCCAGGCCGTCTGGCCACTTACCGTCGGCCGTCGCGTGCACAAACGCCGCTATCTCGTGGACGACAGCGGCCTTGTTTGGGAGATCGACGAGTTCCTGGACCGGCCGTCGCTCTGGCTCGCCGAGCTGGAACTGACTCACGCCGACCAGAAAGTCACGATTCCCGAATGGCTGGCGCCGTTCCTCGAGCGAGAAGTAACCGACGACCCGAGTTACACGAACCGCGCATTGGCGAAATGAACGACTCGCGTTAACGACGGCCCGCGGGAGCCGCGCTCGCGACCTCGGCGCGAATTCGCGCGGAGTTCGCGGCGTCGCTCAGCGAGTCGTATTCGGCAATCAAGTCTTGCCGCGCCATCTCGAGAAAAGTGCTCGACTTCGCCTGCTTGGCCAGCAAGTCGTGGGCGGCGGCCGATTCCGCTACCGCGTCGCGAAAGCGGTGCTCGGCGAGGAGCGTGCGTCCGAGCTTGGCGCGCGCGATGGCGGTGTTGACGTGGTTCTCTCCCTGCGTAGCGACGAACATCCGCACGGCTTCTCTGAACAACGTCTCGGCGGTCGCGTATTGGTGGCGTGCGTGGTAGACGCCGCCAAGGTTGGAGGTCGCCGTGCCGATTAGGAAATGCTTTTCGCCGTAGGCCGCGTGGTAGATGTCGAGCATGCGGCGGAAATTGCGCTCGGCCTCATCGAGCTGGTTGCGTCGAACGGCGACGTTTCCGAGCTCATTGAGCGTGGACGCGACCGACGGATGCATCTTGCCGTAAACGCGCTCACGAATGGCGAGCGCCTGTTGGAGCAGCGACGCCGATTCATCGAGGCGCTTCTCCCGCACGAGCACGCGCCCGAGAATGGTCATGACATCCGCGGCTTGATACGAGTCGGGCCCGTTGAACGACGTCGTTATGTCCAGTGCCTGGCGGTCGAGACGCTCCGCGTCCGCATTGTTACCGCGGTCGAAGGCGGTCGCGGCGAGGTTGAGCAGCGCATCGGCCACGCGCGGGTGCCGCTCGCCGTAGATCTCACGATACACAGGCAATACGCGCCGATTCAGAGAATCGGAAACGTCGTAATGGCCCATGTAGAAATGGGCGTCGGCCAATGCGCTCAAGCCACCTGCAAGATCGGCGGACACGCCTGCTTTCGCGTAAACCGCCACGGCCTCGTCGAGCACCGGAATCGCCTTGTCGTACTGGCCGCTCGCCTGCAACGCGTTGCCCAACGCGATCGCCGCTTTACCGATCGCCGGGCTATTTGCCGGCAGCGTGCGTTTGGTCATCGCGAGGCCATCGCGGGCCAGGCGCTCCGCTTCCGGGAACTTGGCCTGTTCATCGCGAAGCACGCTGAGCGCGACGAGGCTTGCGGCTACATCCGGATGGTCGGCGCCGAACAGACGGCGTCTCGTTTCGAGCGACGCGGTCAGCAGCGAGTCGGCCCGCGCAAGATTCCCGAGCTGCTGGTAGATGCCTCCGAGCGTTACATCAAGCTCCGCTTCGACCGCCGGCTCCGATGCGAGGGCGCGTGCTTCCTGGAGCCCGCGATCGACCAGTGTGAGGACGCGGAGACTTTCCGCCGGGCCGGCGACCTTGTCGCCACCATCGAACAGATTGAGCGTGAAGCGCTGAATTCGCTGCGCCCGCTCTGATACAGCGAGCGCTTCGTTGCGCGCGCGCGCGAGGCTAACCGTGTAATAGACGACCAGGCTGACGATGAGCGCGGCCAGGGTCGCCGCCGCCGCGACAGCCTGGCGATTGCGGCGAACGAATTTTCCAATGCGATAGCGCAGACTGTCAGGTCGGGCTTCGAGCGGCTCACCGGTCAGGTAGTGATCGACATCGCGAATGAGCGCGTCGACTGTCGCGTAGCGGCGCGTCGGGTCGGCGTGCATGGCGCGAAGACACAGCACGTCGAGGTCGGCCCACTCGCCGGATGACAGTCGGCGCGCGTTGTCCTCCGTCGCGGAAGGAGCTGTCCGTTCCTTCGCGGCGAACGACGGTCGCACCGGCACGCGGCCGTTCGCCGCCTCGACCGAGTCGAGCCTATCGTGATCGAAGGGCAGCGCGCCGGTCAACAATTCGTAGAGGATGACGCCGAGCGCGTAGACGTCGGTGTGAATGCCGATCTGGCCGCCGGTGAGTTGCTCCGGGGCAGCGTAGGCCGGTGTGAGCAGACGCAGCGCCGTGCGGGTTTGGTCGGCCGGACGACCCGCGCCCTCGAGCTGTTTGGCGATGCCGAAGTCGAGCAGCTTCACTCCACCGTCGGCCGTGACGAGGATGTTCGACGGCTTGAGGTCGCGGTGCACGACGAGATGCCGGTGGGCGTGCTGCACCGCCTCGCAGACGGAGCGAAACAGGGTAAGACGCTGACGGACGTCGAGAGCGTGCGTCCGACAATAGGACGTGAGCGTCGCGCCCTCGACGTACTCCATCACGAACCAGGGTGTCCCGTCGGGAAGGGTGCCGGCGTCGTAGAGGCGGGCGATCAGCGGATGATTGAGCTGCGCGAGCGTGCGTTGTTCCGCGGCGAACCGCTCGCGTCGGGCCGGAGACAACCATGCGTCCCGGAGAATCTTGATCGCGGCGACAGCGCCGATGTCGTCGCGCTGGCCAAGATAGACCACTCCCATACCGCCTTCGCCGAGCATGCGAGTCAGGCGGTACGGTCCGAACGATTGGTTCGGGGCGCCGCTGGGCGTGAGAGAACCGAACATTTCCTTCGCGACCGCCGCCACGCCCTGATCGAGCAATGGCGCGCCACGCGCGTCCTCGACGAGGAGCGACAGCGTTTCCCCGACGAGCGACGGGTCGTCGCCGCATTGGGACTCGAGGTAAGCGCGCTGCTCCGTCGGTGGAATGTCCGCCGCGGCGTGGAAGAGCGTCTGCACTCGGGCCCAGCGTGTCGCGTCCATCACGGCATCGTGGAGTAGCGAAGGTCAGGAGCGAATCGCGTCGGGGGGAAGGGCCCCGCCGCGAAGCTCGCGCGCCAGCCATGCTTTCGCGGCGCGCCAATCGCGGAGGACGGTGGATTCCGAGATTTCCAGCAACGCGGCAGTCTCGGCGACATCGAGACCGCCGAAGAACCGGCTTTCGACCAGAGTGGCTTGGCGCGGCTCGATGCGGGCCAGCTCCTTGAGCGCCTCGTCGAGAGCGAGGAGGTCGTCCGAGGTCGTCGCGGCGGCCTGGAGGGACTCGTCGAACGTGACCAGCGCGGCGTCGCCTCCCCGCTTTTCCGCGCGACGACGGCGAGCGGCCTCGATCAGAACCTGTCGCATCGCCCGAGCCGCGATGCGTTTGAAATGCAGGGGCGACGTAACAACGATCCCGGGCGACGAGCGAAGCTTGAGCCACGCTTCATTGACGAGGGCCGTGGGGCTGAGCGTCGCGCTCGGATCGTCGCGTCGCACGGCCGCGGCCAGGCGGCGCAGTTCCTCGTATGTCGCGCTGAACAACTCGTCGAGCGTCCGGGGATCGGCGACGATCCCCGCGAGGTCCTCTCCGTACTGCTCGTCCGGCACTGATTCCCCCCCAATCACCATGACGGTTTTTGGCCGGCGTCTGCGCAATGCTGGTTACCAGTCGCCATGGGCCGCTATAGGCTACCGATCAGTTTGCGGGTTTGCAAATCGCCTCATGTAACGTCATTGCGTCTGGTGCCCGGCTCACGGTTTGTTTATCTTCGCGGCCAGAGGCGGGCCTGTTCCCGGGTGACCCTCATTTCCCCAGCCCGGGTTTTGATTCGCCGCAGATCGGGACTCCCCCTTCTCACCTCCAGGAGAGTATCAATGCGTAGTCAGCTAGATCGGCATCTCTCGAAGATGGTGGTGGCGATCGCCTGCCTCGCGATGGCAGCCCAGACCGCCGCCGCTCAGGCCAAGCCTGCCTACTTCACTACCGGCTACACTGACATCGGCCCCACGGTCGGTCTCGGGAATCTCGGTAGCGCGAGTGCGTCGTTCGGCGGCCGTTTCGAGCACGCGATCAAGCCTCTGCCGGACATGGGCAACGGAATGCTCGGCATTCAGGTCGGCGCCGAGTATTACTCGTGGTCGAATCCGTTCTTCAGCTACAAGTACATCCCGATCGGCGTCACCGCGAACTATCACTTCAAGCTCGACGAGCCGAAATTCGATCCGTTCGTCGGCCTCGGCCTCGGCTACCAGTACATCACCTGCGACTACAGCGGCTCAGGGCTCAACGGTTGCTCGAGCAGCGCGATCTACTTCATCGGCCGCGCGGGCGCCCGTTACTTCTTCAGCCCGACGATGGCGGCGTACGCTGACGCCGGCGCTGGCGCCGCGACGCTCAGCCTCGGCATCATGTTCAAGCTTCACTAGTCCCCACCGGTTCCAACTACGCGGGGCGAGGGCGCGCATGCGCGCCCTCGCCCCGCGTAGTTTTTTCTCGCGCCTGCTTGACGACGCCTCTGGCGCCGGTAAGCTGAGGGCGACCTGAAATCGGAGACTCGAAACGTGGCGAACGAGGAACTGTCTCGACGCGACTTCATGCTTCACACGGCGCGGCTTGGCGCGCTCACCGCGGTCGCCCCGAGCATTGGCGACGCGCTTCTCTCGGCGAGCCGGCAGTCCGAGATCTGGGCGACGCCGACGCACGCGCAGCAGGTAGCGAGCCTCTCGCCCGGTCTCCGGTGGCGAATGCTCGGTCCCTTCCGCGGGGGTCGTGTCGATGCGGTGTGCGGAGTGCCGGGCCGCCCGAACGAGTTCTACTTCGGCGCCGTGAACGGCGGCGTGTGGAAGACGATCGATGCCGGACGCGTCTGGACGCCCGTCTTCGATTCGCAGCCGGTCGCGTCGATCGGTGCGCTGACCGTGGCGCCGTCGGCGCCGAACACCGTATACGTGGGCAGCGGCGAATCGACGCTGCGCGATTCTGTCGGATATGGCAATGGCGTCTATAAGTCCATCGACGCCGGAAAAACCTGGACGCACCTCGGGCTCGACGAGACGCATCACATCGGAAAGATCGCCGTCCATCCGCGCAATCCGGACGTGGTCTTCGTCGCGGCGATCGGGAAGTTGTACGCGGCGGGTCCGGACCGTGGCGTCTTTCGTTCGCGCGACGGCGGCAAGACGTGGCAGAAGGTCCTGTATAAAGATGAGAATGTGGGAGCTGTGGAGGTCGTGATCGATCCGACGAATCCGCAGGTCGTCTATGCCGGCTTATGGAATACGCGGCGGCCTCCGTGGTACACCTACTCGCCGACCAACGGCCCGGGCGGCGGGATTTTCAAATCGATCGACGGTGGCACGACCTGGAAGCAGCTCACGACCGGTCTGCCGAAGGAAGGGATTGGCCGCACCGGAATCGCCGTCGCGCCGAGCAATCCGCGACGAGTGTACGCGGTCGTGGATTGTCTCGTTCCCGATCCGAATGCACCGCAACCGCCGGCGGCCGATCCGGCAGCGGGCGGTCGCGGCGGAGGTCGAGGCGGGGCGGCGGCGCCTCCGGTACAGGGCGGGTTTTTCCGCTCGGACGACGCCGGAGCGACGTGGACGCGGATGTCGAATGACGGGGCCCTCTCGGGACGTGGTTGGTACTTCGAGAAGCTCGCCGTCGATCCGAAGAACGCGGACATCGTCTACGTGCCGAACGTTTCGGTGAGTCGCACGATGGACGGAGGCAAGACGTGGGTCCCGGTGCGCGGATCACCCGGCGGCGACGACTACCATCAGGCGTGGATATCGCCCGACGACACGAACACGATGATCGTGGCAAGCGACCAAGGCGCGATCATCACGCGCAACGCAAAGGCCGACGATCCGCGCGAGGTGACGTGGAGCTCGTGGCTGAATCAGCCGACGGCGCAGCTCTATCACTGCTCGGTGGATTATCGTTTTCCGTATTGGGTCACCGGCGCGCAACAAGACTCGGGCGCGGTCGCGGTGCGGTCGCGCGGCAAATTCGCCGAGATCTCGATGCGCGATTGGGAGCCGGTCGCCGCTGGTGGCGAGAGCGGCATGACGGCGGGCGATCCGAACAATCCCGGCATCATCTTCGGTGGCTCGGGACAACGACAAAATCTGGCGACGAACCAGACCGCGCCGAGCACGCCGGTTCCGCTGCAGCAGGGCGTCGATCGCGCCGATTGGACGCAGCCGCTCGTGCTCTCGAAGGCCGACACGAAGGCGCTCTATTACGCCAGTCAGTTCGTATATAAGTCTCCCGACAGTGGGCAGACGTGGTCGAAGATCAGCGGCGATCTCACTCGGCCCGATCCCGGCGCCCCGCCGAATCTCGATGCGGCGGCGAAGGAACACACAGACCGCAACGGCAACCGTGGCGTCGTGTACGCGGTGTCTCCGTCGCCGATGCAGGCGCCGCTCATCTGGGTCGGCACTGACGACGGGCTGATTCACGTGACGCCGGACGACGGAAAGAGCTGGCAAAACGTGACGCCGACCGCGATCACGCCATGGAGCCGGGTCACGGGCATCGAGGCGTCGCACTTCGAAACGAACATCGCCTACGCGAGCGTGGACCGTCACCAGCTCCAGGACTTCGAACCGTACATCTATCGCACGCGCGACATGGGCAAGACGTGGACGAAGATTACCGCCGGCTTACCGGGCGGCGTCTACGTGCACGTCGTGAAGGAAGATCCCAGGCGGCGCGGACTGCTCGTCGCGGGAACGGAGCGCGGTGCCTTCGTATCGCTCGACGACGGCGACAGCTGGCAGCGGCTCCAGCTCAACCTGCCGGTGACGTCGGTGCGCGATTTCGAGTTCTATGAAAACGATCTCATCATCGCCACGCACGGCCGCGGCATCTGGGTGATCGACGACATCAGCCCGTTGCGGCAGCTGACGCCGGCGGTCGTCGCGAGCGACGCTTACCTGTTCAAGCCGTCCGATTTCGTGTATTTGCCGCAGGGTGGCGATAACGGCACGCCGTTGCAGAAGGATGAGCCGCAGGCGTCCAATCCGGGCAACGGCGCCGCGATCGACTACTATCTGAAGTCCGACACGACCGGTCCGGTGTCGGTCGAGATTCTCGACTCCTCCGGTGCTGTCGTTGCCACCTTCTCCAATGCGCCGGCGACGACAAACGCCGCGGGGGGTCGCGGAGGTCGTGGAGGCGGAGGCGGCATTCCAAACACAACGTCGCTCTGGCGCCCGACACCGGAGCCGTTCGCGACTTCCGCCGGTATGCACAGAGTCGAATGGACCCCCGTTGCGGCCGGCGGTGGACGCGGTCGTGGCGGACGAGGTGGTGGTG
>DATMHK010000022.1:0-5160 GCA_035554995.1 Gemmatimonadaceae bacterium | reverse complement strand
GGCGACTCGGCGACTGGCGCGGAACCGTAGACAGAGGGCGTCGCGCTGTCCAAACTTCGAGTCTTCCCCCGATTGCAGCAGGAGAACGGCCATGCGTTTTCGACCCACCGCCGCAGTATTGATTATCGGATTGGCTTCGATTGCCGGCGCACAGAGTGCGGTCGCCAAACGACCCATTCGCGTCGGCGACATGTATCGCGTCAAGAACGTGAACGATCCGCAGCTCTCGCCCGACGGAAAGTGGGTCGCGTACACTGTGACGACGACCGACTCCGCAAAGGACAGGAGCGACACCGATGTGTGGATGACGTCGTGGGACGGCACCCAGACCATTCAGGTGACGTCCTCGCCCGACGGCGAAAGCAATCCGCGATGGAGTCCGGACGGACGTTATCTGTCGTTCATCTCGTCGCGACAGGCAGGGAAGGGTGGCCAGCTCTGGTTGCTCGATCGCCGCGGCGGCGAGGCGAAGCGCGTCACCGAGCTCAAAACGGGAATTCGCGACTACGAGTGGTCGCCGGACGGCAAGCGGCTCGCGCTCGTGATGAGCGATGTCGCGCCCGACGCGGACACGACGAACAAGAAGCCCAAGCCGATCGTCGTCGACCGCCTGCACTTCAAGAGCGACGCCGGCGGCTATCTCGATTCGACGCACACGCACATCTACCTGTTCGATCTCGAGACTCGTCAGACGACGAACCTTGTGCCGGGACTGTTCGACGAAAACGAGCCGACCTGGTCGCCCGACGGAAAGTGGATCGCGTTCGAGAGCAAGCGCGTGCCGGGCGATCTCGATCGGTCGAACAACTCGGACGTGTTCGTAGTCGAAGCGCGCGGCGGCGCGACGCCGAAGCAGCTCACGACGTTCGACGGTCCCGACGGCGGCCCGCTCGCCTGGAGCCCGGACGGATCCACGATCGCCTACCTGCGCGGCAGCGACGCCAAATACAGCGCGTACAACGAGGACCGCCTCGCCGTCATTCCGGCGATGGGCGGTACGCCGCGCGTTCTGACGGAGTCGCTCGATCGCCCGGTGAGCAACCCACAGTTCACCGCGGACGGAAAGTCGATCGTCTTCGCTTACACTGACGACCGTGCCCGGTATCTCGGACGCATTCCCGTCGCCGGCGGCGCGGTAGAGAAGTTGGTCGACGGCCGCCGCGTCCTCGGCGGCTACTCGATGACAACCGACGGGAAGGTCGCGGTCCTCAACGGCACGGCGAACATCCCGTCCGAAGTCTTCGCGCTGGAAAACGGCGCGCTCCGTCAGCTGTCGCACCAGAACGATGCGTGGCTCAAGGAAGTGCAGCTCGCCACGACCGAGGACATCAGCTTCAAGGCGAAGGACGGCAACGAGGCGCACGGTCTTCTCGTCAAGCCGATCGGGTACGTCGCGGGGCAGAAGTATCCGTTGCTGCTCCGGATCCATGGCGGGCCGAACGGCCAGGATCAGCACTCATTCAGCCTCGAGCGCGAGCTGTTCGCCGCAAACGGCTATGCCGTGCTCAACGTGAACTACCGTGGGAGCAACGGTCGCGGCGAGAAGTATCAGCAAGCCATTTTCGCCGACTGGGGTAATAAAGAGGTAGTGGACCTGCTCGCCGGCGTCGATTACGTCGTTTCAATCGGCGTCGCCGATCCGGACCGGCTGGGCATTGGCGGGTGGAGTTACGGAGGCATTCTCACCGATTACACAATCGCTACGACCAATCGCTTCAAGGCCGCGATCTCGGGGGCGGGAAGCGCGCTCCAGCTCTCGATGTACGGGTCGGACCAGTACATCTACCAGTACGAGCATGAGCTTGGCGTGCCGTGGAAGTCACAGGACCTCTGGATCAAGCTTTCATACCCGTTCTTCCACGCCGACCGAATCTCGACGCCGACGATGTTCCTGGGCGGCGACAAGGACTTCAACGTCCCCGTGATCGGCGGCGAGCAGATGTACCAAGCGCTCCGGAGCTTGAACGTTCCGACCCAGTTGATCGTCTATCCTAACCAGCACCACGGTCTCTCGATTCCCAGCTTCAACTACGACCGGCTGCAACGCTACGTAGCCTGGTACGACCGGTTCCTGAAAAATTCTCCGATCCAAGCCGGCACGATCCGGCGGTAATGACGGATTCACAAATTCTCTTTCGAAATTCGAGGTTATCGCTCATGCGACGAATGCTGGCCTCCGTTCTCCTCCCGTTCGCCGCGGCCGCTCCGCTGGCGGCGCAGCATTTCGAGGGCACGGTCAACATGAAAATGACCGGCAACGGTCAGAACGCCGAGGGAATGGCGATGCGGATGGCCATCAAAGGCGATCAGCAAGTCACGATCGTCACGTTGCCGGCGAACTCAGGTCCGATGGCGGGGCAGGAAGTGCGCGCGATCATGGACCCCAAGTCGAACACGATGACGACGCTGATTCCGATGCCGCCGGGCATGGGCGCGATGGTCGGCAGCCCCGACGCGAAAGGCATGAAGATGATCATCGACATGTCGAAGTCGGCCGAGCGGGCCTCGGCCTCGAAAGCGGAGATCAAGAAGCTCGGCACGAGCCAGAGGATCGCCGGCATGTCGTGCGACGACTATCAGATCACTGACGAGAACGGGAAGTCGGTCAAGGCGTGCATCACGTCGAGCCTCGGTCGTTTCATACTCCCCGATATCACTGGCGGAATGGGTCGCCGCGGCGGCGGAGGTGGTCAGCCCGCGTGGGCGAAGACGTTCGGCGATCGTCCGGCGTTTCCGCTCAAGGTGTGGTCGGACGACGGCACCACGAACATGGAAGTGACGTCAGTCGACCGCGCGCCGGTCGCGGCGAGCCTGTTCGAGATTCCGGAAGGTTACGTGGACATGTCCGCGTTGCGCGGACGGAGCGGCGGACTCTAGCTTGCTACAGAGCGCGGCGCAGGAACGTCAGCGCCACGCCGTCGCGAAAGAAATCAGGAACGCGCGCCTCGTCTCGGAAGCCATGCTGGCGCAGCAACGTCAGCGTGGTTCCGAGCGCGGGATCATCTGGCATCTCGGCCAGGATGAAGTCGGCGCCCGAGCCCCGGGCAGCAGTGGCCACCGCGTCCATCAGACGCATTCCTACGTCCTCGATCTCGATGCCCGGCGCGAGTACCGCGGTGTGTACGCGGGCCCCGCGCGCCGTGCCGGCGATGATCCCGAACAGCGCTAGCGCCGCCACCGTTCCATCGCGCGCGATCACCAGCGCTCGGTGCTCCGGATCGTTCCCGCGCTCGGCGAGCTCCAACACCTCGAGCGCGCGATCGATGTACGGCGTGATCCCGAGCGTGCCCAAGAGCAGGACGCGTGTCGCTTGGGAGTCTTCGGGTTGGAGCGGCCGGGGATCAAGGGCGAAGTAGCCGGGCACGACTCAGATTTGCAGCGCCCGTCCGAGCGTCGCCAGTGCCGCCTCCTTGGTCACCTCGGAGAGCGTCGGGTGAGCATGCACGGTCTCGCCAATGTCGTCGGCCGACGCGCGATACTCGAGGCCGAGCACGACCTCGGCGATCAGCTCGGAGACGTTCGGTCCGATCATATGCGCGCCGAGGATCTCGTCGGTCTTCGCGTCGGCCACGAACTTCACGAACCCGGTGGCGTCGCCGAGCGACCGGGCGCGTCCGTTGGCGGAGAACGGGAAGCGTCCCGTGCGATAGGCGCGGCCGCTGTCCTTCACTTGCGTCTCGGTCAATCCGACGGAAGCGATCTCCGGCCAGGTGTAAACGACGTTCGGAATCGACTTGTAGTGCATGTGCGACGGCTTGCCGGCTATCACCTCGGCGGCGATCACGCCCTCTTCTTCGGCTTTGTGCGCCAACATCGGTCCGGGGACGCAGTCGCCGATGGCATAGACGTGCGGCAGGTTCGTGCGCATTTGATCGTCGACGAGAATCTCACCGCGCTTGCCGATGTTGAGGCCGAGTGCCTTGGCGTCGATGCCCGTCGTCGACGGACGTCGGCCGACGGAGACGAGCACATGGTCACCCTCGAGGCGTTCGGTCTTGCCGTCGTGTTCGACTTCGACGAAGACACCGTTCTCGGTGACGCCGCCGTTGGTCACGCGCGTGTTGGTGCGGATGTCGAGGCCCTGCTTGCGCAGGGTGCGGTCGGCTTCCTTGATGATGTCGGCGTCCATGCCCGGCAGGATCGTGGGCAGCAGCTCGATCACGGTGACCTTGGCGCCGAGTCGCTTCCAGACGGATCCGAGCTCGAGGCCGATGACACCGCCGCCGATGACGATGAGGTGCTTCGGGACCTGCGGGATAGTGAGGGCGCCGATGTTCGAGAGAACGCGTTTCTCGTCGAACTTGAGAAAGGGGAGCTCGATTGATACGGAGCCGGTGGCAATGATGACGTCTTTTGCCTGGTAGGTGGCGATTTTTTCTGCGGGGGGGGCCCCCGCACCGCCAGCCGCATCCACCTCCACGATGTTCCCCGGCCGCAGCGTCCCGCGCCCCTTGGCCCACGTGATCTTGTTCTTTCGAAAGAGGAACTCGATCCCGCGCGTGTTCTGCGCCACGACCTCGTCTTTCCGCTGGAGCATTGTTGGGAGATCGAGCGTCAACGACCCGATCCCGATCCCGTGCGCGGCCGCGGCGTGCTGCGCGAAGTCGTAGTGCTCGGACGACGTGAGCAGCGCCTTGGACGGAATACATCCGACGTTCACGCACGTGCCGCCAAGTGTTTTGTCCATCTCGACGCAGACGGTCGACAAGCCAAGCTGCGCGGCGCGAATGGCGGCGATATATCCGCCCGGTCCTCCGCCGATTACGACGACGTCCACCGAGACTGGAGAGCTGTTGTTTGCGGATTCCATGTTCGAGAGAAAAATGCCCGCCGTAAGCTGATCGGCGGGCCGTCGAATCAGTCGATCAGCATCGACGCCGGATCTTCCATCAGCTCTTTCACGCGCACGAGAAAGAGCACTGCCTGTTGACCGTCGATGATCCGGTGGTCGTACGAGAGCGCGACGTACATCATCGGGCGGACCTCGACCTTGCCGTCCACCGCCATCGGTCGCTCCTGGATCTTGTGCAGCCCGAGGATGCCGACCTGCGGAAAGTTGATGATCGGCGTCGAGATGAGTGAGCCGAACACGCCGCCGTTCGTGATCGTGAAGGTGCCGCCGGTGAGATCGTCCATCGTCAGCTTGCCGTCGCGCGCGCG